>NZ_CAMYFI010000026.1 GCF_947255005.1 uncultured Tessaracoccus sp.
TCGTTGGATTAGGCCGGAGCCAGCACTGGCATACCGACTTCTTCGGCCGCTGCAGTCATTCGCACGTCATAGGTGAGGAGAGCATCCATCTGCAGGTCGATGGCTGTAGCGAGGTGCAATGCGTCGAGGGAACTTAGATTCGCTCCGGGTAACAGGCCCGCGTGCGTGAATTGAGCCGGTTCGACTTCAAACAACGAGACCTTGGCGAGCAACTCGGTAACCAGCCCCTGGCTGAGGGCTGGGATGCGCTGAACGGCTCGACGGAGTCCAGTTTCCAGGAGCAGCGACGAGGTCAGCGCTGGCCGTTCATGGTTGATCATGTGGATGAGCGCCGCCGACTCGCTCTCCCTCACCAAGAGTTTGATCGCGGCTGAAGTATCCAGATACCAGCGACTCATCGCTCTCCACGCAAGTCATCCAGCACCGTGGCTGTTGGAATCGAGCTGACGACCAGTTCGGAGACATCGAAGATCGCGTCTTGCCGTGCGGGCTTGATGGCTCGACGACCGCCTGCGTAGGGGACGAGTTGCGCGACGGGTACGCCGCGCCGGGTGACGACGAAGACCTCTCCGGCCTCCGTCTCACGAAGTATCTCACCACTGTCGTTGCACACCGCGCGCTGGCTGATGGTGCGCATACCGAGAGTGTAGCCACTATCTAGCACATATACCGCCGGCAGGCAGGCCCACCGCTGCCCTAACCCGATATCCACACGCGTTTGCCAGATCCGGCCGAAAACGGCTGTTTCACGAAACGCGTGTGGATATCGGGTTAGCTCGCCAAGTCAGGCAAGGGCTTGGTGTGCACGATCGGCTGACCGCCCTAGCGGTTCACACATAGCATCAAGGCATCAAATCCCGTGATGCTATGATGCCTACATGCGTACGACGCTCACCCTCGACCCCGATGTAGCCAAGCTGCTGGAGGAAGAGATGGCCAAACGTCAGACTTCATTCAAAAAAGTGGTGAACGACGCCCTACGTCGAGGCCTCGGATCACACCATGACGCCGACTTCACCTTCCCCAGCTTCGACATGGGATCAGCTAACGCAGATCTCACCCATGCCACCAGGCTCGCTGCCGACATGGAAGACGAAGCCCTCGCATTCAAGCTCACCCAAGGCCGCTGATGCTGCTCGTAGATACCAATGTGTTGATCTACGCAGTCAACGCCAACTCCCCGCATCACGATGCCAGCCACACCTGGCTCTTGCATGAGCTCCAATCGGGCACAGACGTAGTCGGTTTGCCGTGGGTGTCTCTGCTCGGATTCATCCGAATCAGCACCCACCCGCGCGTTCTGGAACACCCGCTCTCACCCGAGGAAGCGATGTCGGTGGTACATGCATGGCTCAATCACCCGCGAGTGGTAACGCCTGAGCCGTCACCCCGGCACGCTGCCCTGCTCGCGGGGCTTCTGGTGGAATCCGGCACGGCCGGCAATCTCACCAACGACGCCCACCTGGCCGCACTGGCACTGGAGCTCGATGCGACGATGGTCACCTTTGATCGCGATCTTGCTCGCTTTGGAGTCCGCGTGCTCGTTCCGGAACATGCCTAGCTGAGCCTCACCGCCAGCAGCTAACCCAATACTCACACGCGTTTGCCAAATCCGGCCGAAATCGGCTGTCTCACAAAACGCGTGTGAATATTGGGTTAGGTTCCTCGCGAGCCCCAGCCCCGCAACCCTCAAGAACTCGGCACCAGCTGGCGCGCCCGCCCAGCGAGGGTGGAGAACACCGTGCCAGTCACAGATTTCGCGAGCAGAATTGCAGCCAACACCACCACCTGGAACACTCCGGCCGCCACCGGGCTCAGCCCTGCAAACAACGCACCGACGAACGCGCCCGGCAGCGTGACAAGCCCGGTGTTGCGGGTTTGGTCAATCGTGGGGATGAGCGCTTCGCGCACCGCGTCCCTCCGCAGCCGCACAGTGGACTGCGGCGGCGTCGCCCCGAGCGCCAGCCAGCCTTCCACTTCCCCGACGCCGGAGCGCAGCGCCGCAAGGTAGTTACGCGCGGTCAGCGTCGACGCGGCCATGGCGTTGCCGATAGAGATACCCGCCACCGCGATGATCTGCTGCACATCGAGGCCAACCAACCCCAACAACAGCGACGCCCCCGTCGCCGCCACGCCACCCGCGACGACGGCTAGCGCCGCATTCCGTCGTCCGCCGGGCAGCTCCGCCGCCCGCTTGGCACCGGTCATCGACGCCGTCGTGAGCATGAGCACGATGAACGCCAGCACCAGCCACGGCCACTTCAGCACCGCCCCGAGCAGCACGGAGATCAGCGCCAGCTGCAGGCACGCGCGGACGATGGCCACCGCCGGAGCCAACCCCATCTTGACGCCGTGGGCGCGCAAGATGACGATCACCGCGCCCACCATCACCGAGAGGCCGACGGTAAACCGCACCCATTCCCACACCGACCAGTCCATCTATCCGAGTGTATCCGTCGGCCGACATCACGCGACCCGACCTGCACACCGGCGCCAACGAGCGCCCCACCCGTTTTGTCTTTACATTTGAACCGGGTGCTATAGTTGAGACGTCAGCGAACATAGTTGACCCGGCCGACTGGCCGGACACACCGCCGTGCGGGGCTTTCTCCGGACGGTTCCGCACAGGAACCGAAAGGAATATAGCCTATGACCACACCAGCAATCCCATACACCCCGGCACGTAGGGCCACCCAGGGTGCTGACAACCGCGCCTTCATGGTGCACATGTCCATCATCGCCGCCATTGCGCTCGTGATGGCCATTCTCAGCGCCAGCATCGCGTCACCCATCGTGGCTACCGTGGCTGCCCTCGTGTCCGCCTCTGCCGCATTTGCCGGCATCTACCTGAGCCTCAACCGCATCGCCTGAGGCCAGTTCAGCAAAGGGAAGGGTTCCCTGTGCTGCGCGGACAACGGCGACCGCGCAGTCTCCACCCTCCCAACCCCCTCCCCCTAGAATGCCCTCGTGGTGACGTTGCTCTTCTCCGGACTCCCCGAGCTCACCTCTATCTCCGCACCCACCTGGGGGCTGCTCGTCATCGCGGCCATCGCCATCGGCATCTCAAAATCAGCCCTCCCAGGAGCCGCGACGTTAGCCGTCGCCCTGTTCGCCACCGCGCTGCCGGCGAAGGAATCCACCGGCACCATGCTGATACTCCTGCTGGTGGGCGACGTTATGGCCATCTCCATGTACCACCGCGAGGCCGACTGGGCCGCACTCAAACGCCTCGTCCCCGGCGTGCTGGCCGGCGTCGTTCTCGGGGCGACGTTTCTCCACTTCGCGTCGGACCAGTTCACCAAGCGCTTCATCGGGGCGCTGCTCCTCGTCCTGATCGCAGCCACGATGGCGCTCATGCGCCTCCCCAAGCCGCCCGAGATTCAGGGACGCCTCGGTCGCGCTGTCTACGGCACTCTCGCCGGGTTCACGACGATGGCCGCCAACGCTGGCGGCCCCGTTACCACCATGTACTTCCTGGCCTCGAGGTTTTCCGTGATGAGCTTTCTCGGCACTACGGCGTGGTTCTTCGGGATCGTGAACGTACTGAAGCTGCCCTTCTCCATCGGGCTCGGCATCATCAAACCATCCACGCTATGGATCGACGCGGTGCTGGCGCCCGTCGTGGTTGTGTCCGCGTTCGTGGGGCGCTGGCTGGCCAAGCGCATGCACAAGCAACTTTTCGACGCCGTGGTGACGGTGCTGACCGTAGCGTCGGCGGCATACCTGCTGATTGCATGACCACCGCCGACGCCACGTATACCTGTTCTTCCGGCTGTTCAGAGGCTCATGTCAACCACAGCGCGGCCCTGGATCTCGTGGTTGCGCAGCGCCTCGTACCCTTCGCCTGCCTTCTCTAGGGGCAGGCGACGCGAGACCACGTCGCGGTAGTTAATCACGCCGCGAGCCGCGAGATCCACGACGGCGGGGAGGTCTTGGCGGGTCCTCGCACCGTAGGAGCCGAGGATGCTTTGTGATCGCCGGACAGTCCTATTGATCTCCACCTCGGCGGTCTGCACACCGGCCCCCAAACCGATGGGCACCATGCGCCCACCGTCGGCGAGCACGTCAAGGGCGGTCTTCCAGGTGGCCGGAATGCCGAGCGCCTCGAACGACACGTCCACTCCCTTACCGTTAGTGAGTGCCAGCACGGCCTCTCGAGGATCCTGCGTGGAGGAGTTCACGACGGCGGTGGCGCCGTAGCCGAGCATGGGTTCCAGTTTCTCGTCGGAGACGTCGATGGCAATCACCTGGCTCGCACCGAAGGCTGCCGCGATCTGGACGATGTTCGTACCGACGCCGCCCGTGGCGACGACGGCGACTGTCTCGCCGTAGCGGAGGTCGGCCCCGCGTCGCACCGCCCCATAGCCAGTGAGGGCCGCACAGCCGAGAATGGCGGCAGACACCATATCCACGCCCTCGGGAGCCACCGCCACCGACGTGGCTGGAACCACCGCGTATTCTGCCAGGCCGCCCATGGAGTACATGGCGACTTGCTCACCATCTGGGGTAGCCAGTCGCGTCTCACCGTCGTAGAGCTTCCCTTCCAAACGGTTGAGAGAGAAGAACGGAGCGCACAGCTCGTCGTGACCAGCCGCGCACGCCTCGCACTGCCCACACGGCATGAGGAACCCGCCCGCCACCTGTTGCCCGACCGCGAGCCCGGAGTGTTCGTTGCCGGGCCCCACTTCAACGATGGTGCCGGTCACTTCATGGCCCAGCACGGCCGGCAGCGGGAAAGCGATAGCGCCAGAGATCACGTGGAGATCGGAGTGGCACAAGCCACAGGCAGTCACCTTGATGAGCACCTCACCGTTCCTGGGACGCGGGGTTCGCAAAGTCTCTACTTCGAGACCTTTGGAAGTGTCGCGCAGTACTGCTGCTCGCATGGTTTCGGGGATCTGGATTGCGTCATTGCTCGCCATGGCTGTTCCTTTCGTAGTGCGGGCCACCTGGACCACACCTTGTAAGCACAAATCTACCGCCCATCACCATTTTGTTAGGACATTCTGAGGTATGTCCATCATTCGGACAGTCGCAGGTAGACCGACGGACACCCCGCCCACGCCATGCGCGCGAACGAGGTGCCCGTCGGTGAAAAGGATTAGGAGTAGTCCTTTTCGAAGCGCATCTCCAGCTCCTCCAAGGAGTGATACTTCGTCTCCGGAACGAAGAAGATGTAGAGGCACAGAGACAACACATTGATGAGGGCAAACACGAGGTACGTGCCCGCACCGCCCAGTGCTTCCATCATCGGCGGGAAGATGATGGCTACGAAACCGTTGGCAAGCCATAGCGCTCCCACCGCAACACCCATCGACAGACCGCGCGTCTTCGACGGGAAGAGCTCCGCGATGATCACCCACGTCACGGTGCCCGATTGCTTAATGAACACGAAGAAGCAGATGATCACCAGCACCAAAATGGGCGCGAAGCTCGGGGCGCCGACGATCTCGCCCGACGCGGTCTCGTGCGGAAGGATGAATTTCCAGAACACGAAGGCCAGCGCACCCAGCGATAACACGATGCCCGCTTCCTGATAAATACCAACGTGGCGTCGAGCGAACTTCGTCACCAGCCACAAGCCCACGGCGGATCCGACGAACGACAAACCACCCGAGATGACGTTCAGCATGATGGCCACGTCCGTTGGGAAGCCCGCTGCGGTGAGAATCTTCGGCGTGTAGTACATGGCCGTGTTGATACCGGTGAATTGGTCGGCAAAGCCCAACAGCACGCCCAAGATGAGCAGGTGCCTGGTCCACTTCGTCTTCCAAATCTTGCCGAGCCCCCACTTCTCGGCATTCGACTCCTTGCGCTGCACCTCGAGCATCTCGTCGAGCTCGTCGACGATCGGGCCGTCCTTATCCTCATTGCGCACGCGCTTGAGCGAGCCGATGGCCTCCGGAATCTTGAGGTTAGCGACGTACCAGCGCGACGACTCCGGCATCAGGCGAATACCGATCCACAAGGCGATCGCCGGCAGCGAGGCGAGGATGAGCATGTACCGCCAGGTGAGGCCGTTGCCGTCGAGGATGGCACCCAGGGTGCCGGCCTCGAACTGCGACCGCGCGGTGTCCCAGAGGATGTGCTGGCCGCCTTCAACGTCAACGCCGGGGCCACCCTGCGCGCGGGCGATGCCGGCGTTCACCGAGAACGCGAGGAACTGGCCGAACACGATCATCAGCTGGTCGACAGCGACGAGGGTCCCGCGGATCCGCTTCGGCGCCGTCTCACCCAGGAAGACGGGCACGGTCGCCGACGCACCACCGACCGCGAAGCCGAGCACGATGCGGAAGAAGTACAGAATCCAGACGTTCGGGCTGAGCGCGCAGCCCACTGCGCCGAGGAAGAAGACGATGGCGAGCAGCATGATGTTGTGCCGACGCCCGTACTTGTCGGACAGCACGCCGCCCCACGATGCTCCCAGCGCGGCACCCACGCACAGCAGGCCACCGATCCAGCCTTCCTCGTTGGTGGTGAGCGCGAGCCCGTGCGCATCCGTCGGGAGGTACATGTACGGCAGCGCACCGGAGATGACGCCGGTGTCGTAGCCAAACAACAGTGATCCGAGCGTCGCCACGATGGCGATCAGCCCGAGCGACCGTTTCGGCCCCGATGGCGGGGTTTTCTCGACGAGCTCCTCAAGCTCGTCGCGCGAGTAACTCGCTGCGGAGTCGGAGTTCTGAGACATGGGATCTCCTTGTGAGGATTCTGCCAGCGCTGGCAGGTTGTGGTGGTTGCCGCTGTCTACCCGCCGACGTTGTTGTCAGCACGGAAAACGCTCCTCCCTCCGGCGGCTATCGAAGGGAGGAGCGTGCAGGCTAGGAACCGAAGACTTCCGTGAGCTTCGCCAGCGCTGCTTTGTTGTGTTCGTCGGCTCGTTCATGCCATCCGAAGACGCAGACCGACAGCACACCGTCGAAGTTCACATCGCGCAGCGTGTCGAACACCTCGTCAAACGGCACTTCGCCATACCCGATGGCGTTGTGCTGGTGGACGGTCACGTCGGCACCTGGCGGGTTGATGATGTACCGGTTGCCGTCGTTGATGCGGTGGTTGAACCCGTCGGCGACGTGCACCTCCCACAGCTTGCCCGCCTCGGCAGCGGTACGGATCATCCGGCCGGCATCGCCCACCCCGTCGGAGAGGTGGAAGGTGTGCGGGCAGCAGTACTCGTAGCCCATCCAGTCCTTATCGATGGAACGCACCAGTTCGAGGGCACGGTCGTGCAGTTCGACGAAGTCGTACGGGTGCGCCTCCATGCTCAGCCGGAGGTCGTACTGCTCGAACACCGGAATGAGCTCTTCCATCGACTTGTACCACTGGCCTTCGGAGCGCTGGGCCTGGTTGCGGTCGCCGGAGAACTCGGAGACGATGTCGCGCACTTCGAGCGCATCGGCGAGCTCGAGCAGCCGACGCCAGTTGCGCACCTGCGCCTGCCGCTCCTCCTCGTCCGGCGACGCCCAGTTGAACACCGGGTTGATGGTGCGCACCTTCACCCCGGTCTCCTTCTCTGCGCGACGGAGCTCGTCGATAAACGCTCTGTCCGCCTTCGGGTAGTGATGCCACAGGTGGAACTCGTTGTTCGGCGACAGTTCGACGTAGCGGAACCCGAGCTCCGCTGCTTTCCGCAGCGTGTCGGCTGTCGACATGGTCATGTAGTACATGTTGGGGTCGAGCGCAATATCAACCATTGGGGTTTCCTCTCCAGCTCTCAGCGTGTCGTTGGTGATTCCTGGTCAGGCGTAGAAGTCGGGCTTGTCGATGAGCGTGACGTCAACCGTCTTACCGTCGTTCTCGAGCGATTCGAGCCCAGCGTCGACGACGGCAGTAGCGGCGTACCCGTCCCATGAGGTCGAGCCCGTGTGACGGTCGTCCGCGACAGCGTTGATCCACGACTGGAACTCGGTGTTAAACGCCGCCTGGAAGCGGTCGATGTGCGACTCGCAGATAGCATTGCGGTCACCCTGCAAATCGCGCACGTGCACCTTCTCCTGATCGCCGAGGCGGACGGTGCCAGCCTCCATCACGAGCTCACATTCGATGGCGTAGCCGAACTGGATGTTGACGTTGATCTCGTCGTCAATCAGCACACCGGATTCCGTCTTCGCAACGAGCACCAGCGGGTCTTGCAGGTGGCTGAACCGCTTCGACGTCGCACGCGGCGTATCCACACGAACGGAGACGATCTCCTCCCCCAACAGGTACCGGCAGATGTCGATCTCGTGGATCGCGGTGTCGTCGATCATGTTGCGGGTGGTGTACCCCTCCGGCACCGATGGGTTACGGTGACGGCAGTGCACCAGCGTGGCGTAGCCGTGGGAACCCTCGTCGAGGATGGCCTTCATCTGGTTGTAGCCCGCATCGAAGCGGCGCATGAAACCGACGGTGACAAGCTTCTTGCCTGCCTTCTGCTCGGCTTCCATGATCTTGATGCAGTCCTCGGCAGTGGTGGCCAGAGGCTTCTCGCACAGCACGTACTTGCCGGCCTCAATCGACTTGATGACGTCGGGTGCGTGCACCTTGCCAAACGTCGCGATGACGACGGCGTCAACCTCCGGGTCGTTGATGAGCTCGTCGGAGCTGGCGTAGGCCTTGGCGCCGTACGGCTCGGCGGCTGATTTCGCGGCGTCGACGTTGATGTCGGCGACGGCGGTGATCGTCGCGCCTGAGAGCTCGTCGTGGATGCGGGCGAGATGTGCGCGGCCCATGCCGCCGGCGCCGATGAGTCCAATGCGTACAGTCATGGTTGTTCTCTTCCTTGAGTGTTGGGCGATCAGGCCAATCCCAGGCCGCATTCGGCGAGGTACTTGCGCATGTTGATGGCGTTCTGCTTCGGGAACGACGGATCGCAGGGGTAGCAGTCCTGCTCGCAGATGGCGTAGATCGGGCGATCCAGCTCGGCGAGCGCGTCGACGAACGCGTGCATCTCGGGCAGGCCAGCGGGCGGGCATACCGAAGCGCCCTTGGTGACGGCCTCACCGAAGGGCCAGTCCTTCTCGTGCGCTTCCTTAGTGATGGCTTCGTCGAAGGCCTTGATGTGCACGTAGGTGACGCGCTCGGGGTACTTGCGGCACAGCTCGACGGGGTCGCCACCGCCGTAGACCACGTGCCCGGAATCCAGGCACAGGTTGACGTAGGTGGGATCGGTGGCGTCGAGGATGCGGGCGATCTCTTCGGGCGTCTCGATGTGCGAATCGCCGTGCGGGTGGAGCACCATCTTCAGACTGTACTCGTCGAGAAGCATCTGGCCGAGCTGGTTGGCGTGCTCGACGTAGAGCTTCCAGGCGTCGTCGGAGAGCTCCCGGTCGTCGGTCCACTCCCAGGTTTTGTCGTCGCGGTAGAGCGGTGGGAGGTGCACGATGTATTCGGCGCCGACGGCAGCGTGCGTCTCAGCAATGGCACGGAAGGTCTTGAGGGTGTCCTCCCACGCTTCCTGCTTGTGGAGGATGCCCCAACCGGTGCCGGCGACGACGCGCATGCCGAACTCGTCACACCACTTCTGGAGTTCCTTGGGGTCAGTGGGGAAATAGCCAAACGGGCCAGTCTCGATCACCTCGAACCCAGCCTCGGCCATCTCCTCCCAAGCCTGGCGGGGATCCATCTGCTTCGGATCTTCGGGGAACCACACCCCCCATTGATCAGGGCATACGCCAATGGTGAGCTTGGAATATTTCGGATCGTTCGTGTTCACTGCCTTTGACACCACTGTCACTCCTCATGTGAAAGTCCGGACAAGTCATCGTCCCTGCAACAGCAGGCTACGCCAATAGGCGGACGAATGCCAATCTTTGTTTGGACAAAGACTGGCATTCCGTGGTAGGCCTACAGCGCAGCGTTGGCCGCAATCAGCACTTCGGCTCCACGTTCGAGGCCCGTGACGTTGTCGAATTGGTTGTCCTCATGCTCAATGTTGACGTGCATCTCGGGGTTGATCTCCGCTACCGCGCGCAGGAACTCCGTCCACCACGCCTGGTCGTGCCCAGCACCGACGTGCACGAACCGCCAGGCGGGATCGTCGGGCCACACCTGGCACCAGTGATTCATGCCCGACGGGTACCGCTCGGCCTCGTTGGCAGGCGGGCGCTTATGCGACGTGTCGAGCACGCCGCGGATACCCACCGCGGGCTCGATCTTGGTGTCCTTGGCATGGACGTGGAAAATGCGCTCGCCGAGGAACCGCGTCGCTTCGATGGCGTCGACCTGCTGCCACATGAGATGCGACGGGTCCATGTTCACGCCGACGTTCTTCGCGTCGATGCGCTCCGCGAATTCCATGAAACCCACCGGCGTGAAGATGGTGTTGTGGGGATGCAGCTCGATGGCGAGCTTGACGTTGTTGTCCTGCGCACGCTGGTCCATTTCTCGCCAGTACGGGTCTAGCACCGAGTGCTGGTAGTCCAGAATCTCGCCATACACACCGTCCCAGGGGTTCACCACCCACGACGGGTACTTCGCGTCGGGATCGGAGCCCGGGGCGCCGGACATGCAGACGATCTCCTCCACACCGAGCTTGCCCGCCAGCTCGATACCGCGCTTCAAGTCATAGTGGTGGCGTGGGCCGATGTCGGGCAGCGGGTTCAGCGGGTTACCGGAGGCGGTGAGCCCTGCGAGCACATGCCCTCTTCCTCGAACAGGGCGAGGAGCTCGTCGCGTGCCGCCTGTGAGGCAAGCAAGGCATCGACGTGGGCGTGCGGCGATGGGATAAAACCGCCAATATTCAATTCAGCGCCAGTGAGCCCCAGGCCTTTCAGCGTGTCGAGGGCGTCGGCCAACGGGCGGTCATGCAAACAGGCGGTGTATGCACCGAGAACAAGCGACATTGGTGAGTTCCTTTCAGTGGATATCGATGGCTTTGCCGCCGGAAGCCGCAGATTCTGCGACGGCGCGTTGGATGCGGATGGCACGGTAACCGTGGGCGAATGAGGGCACAGGGGGGAGGCCTTCGTCGACGCCGGCAACCTGGTCGAGGAACGCGCGGGCTTGGAAGTTGAACTGGTCGATCTGCGTGGTGCCCACCCCGGCGAAGTCCATCGACGAACCGCCCTTGAAGTAGGGGAAGTTCGGACCGGTGAGGATGCGTCGAGGCCCTCGCATGCCGACCTCGGCGGACCCGTCGTTGAGCGTGATCTCGCCACCGCGGGCGAGGTCGAACGAGGCCTTGGCCTTGGAGCCCATCACGTCGAACATGAGCGCATTCGGGTCGCCGAATGCGACGCGGGAGACGGAGATCGTGCCGACCGCCCCAGACTCGAACTCAGCATTGAACATGGCGATGTCGTCGTTTTGCACCTCCTCCGTGGCCTCGGCAGTCACGGCGACGCCGCGCCCGCCAGCAACGCCTTGCACTGCCGGTGGGCGGTGTGTGATGACCGTGGCCATCGTCGCGCCCGAGATGCGCTTGATGGGGCCACAGATGAATTCGGCCACGTCGGTCATGTGCGAGCCGACGTCGCCCAGCGCGCCCGAGCCCATGGGGCCCTTGTACCGCCATGCGATGGGGGTGTTGGGGTCTGCGCCGTAGTCGCACCAGTAGCGACCGTCGAAGTGGTAGATCTCGCCGAGGGCACCGTCGCGGGCGAGTTCGGCGATCTTCGCGATGGAGGCCTGACGGCGGTACCCGAAGCCGATGCCGGTGACCACTTCGGGGTGCGCCTCAGCCACTTCGGTCATGGCCTTGGCGTCTTCGAGGGTGTCGGTGAGCGGCTTCTCGCACAGCACGTGCTTGCCGGCTTTGATGAGCGCCTCGGCGATCTCGCGATGCAGATTGTTGGCGACGACGATGGACACGACGTCGATGTCATCGGCTTCGACGATGTCACGCCAATCAGTGACGTAACGCTCGTATCCGTACGACCCGGCGGCTGCCTTCGCGAACGGCTCATAGGCGTCGCAGATGGCGGCCAACCGCACACCGGGGAGCAGATCTGGCTCGTACAGCGTCGAGGCTTGACGCCACGCGTTTGCATGCGTGCGCCCTGCCATACCCGCGCCAATCACAGCCACGGAAATAGGTGTTGAGGACATGGGACTCCTTCGTCAAAGGTCCGGCACGCGCGAATTAACACGCGTTAACTACCGCCCACGATAATCGCCCAACCATGGAATGTCAAGACATTATTCCGTGGAGTCTCGGCTGATTTTTCCCGCTCAACCCGAGGTGCGCGTCACCAGCTGCAGTTCGACGACGAGGTCGCGCCCCACGTCGCCGCCCGGCTCCGCAATCGCATCCAGCGCCCGCCGAGCCTGCACGCGCGGCTGCTGATCCACCGAAGTGAGACTGAATCCTTCGTACGCGGCGAGGAAGGTGTTGTCGTACGACACCAACCCGACCTCGGCCCCAAGCCGCCACCCCTGCTGCAGCGCGAGCGACACAATCTCAATCGCCAGGAGGTCATGGTGCGCAATCACGCACACTTGCTCTGGATGCGTGGCGATCTCGTCCACCAAGCGCGCGCGATCGGTGGCATCGACGATTGCCAGCGGCGCGTCAGCCTCGTCGCACGCTGCGGCGATGGCTGCCCGTCGGTACTGCGTCGCGCCGTCGCCCCCTGCGGGCATGACGTAGACGCACCGACGGTGACCCTCAGCAAGCCCCCGCTGGACAACCTGCCTGGCCGCGCGGTACTCGTCGATATGCACCACGTGCGCAGGCCCTACGGCGTACGGCGAACCGGCGATCACCAGCGGCAAGCGCGAAGCGAACTGCGCGTAGTGGCTGGCTGACCGCGACGGGGTGGCCAGCACGACACCCCCCACCCGCATGGCACGAAAGTGTTCGAGCATGGCGATTTCGCGCGCCTCATCGCCCGACGCGGTGGCCGCCAGTACGGTGAGCCCCCTGCTCTCGGCCTCGCCCTGCAGGGCCGCCATGAGGCTCTCGAAGTATGGATTGCGCAAGTTCGGCAGCACTACGCCCAGCAGCGTCGAACTCGACGACGCCAGCGCCGCCGCGCCGAAGTTACGCGAGTATCCGAGCTCGTCGGCGATAGCGCGAATGCGGGCCTTCGTCGCCTCGGCCACCTTCGGGGAGTCCGCCAAGGCGAGCGAGACGAGGCCTCGGGACACGCCAGCAACCCGGGCTACATCACTCTGCGTCACGGCCGGTTGCACTTGCATCTCCTGTCACTCACGGTGGCTGCCAGCACAGCGTAGTGGCTGCCCGACGCCGGCGCGCTCACCACGTTCACACAACGCGAAGCGGCGCCGAGACACGCTCGACGCCGCCCGCGGACCTCCGCTCGATTAGAGCGTGACGGTACGGCGCTCCTTAGCGCTGACGGTGGCCGCATCTGCAATCTGCAGGGCGAGCACGCCGTCGTGCACGTTCGGGGAGACCGGCCCGTCGGCCTGGACCGCCTCGATGAAGGCGCCCAGCTCGAGCGCGTAGGCGTCGACGTAGCGGTCGAGGAAGAAATCGAGGATTGCGCCGCGCCCCTCGGTGAGCTCCGGCCCGGCCTTGCGCACCTGGGTAGCGGTGAGGTTGTCGGCGCTGAGGGAGCCCTTATCGCCGAACGCTTCCATGCGCTGGTCGTAGCCGTAGCAGCACGTGCGCGAGTTGACGATGGTGGCGACGCGCCCGTCGGTGGCGCGCAGGGTGATGACGGCCTGGTCGAAATCGCCTTCGTCGGCGATCTCCTGGATGGTGTTGCTGCCGAACGCAGACACTTCGACGATGTCGCCGAGGAAGTGGCGCACCATGTCGAAGTCGTGGATGGTCATGTCGCGGAAGATGCCGCCGGAGCTGGCGACGTACTGCGCCGGCGGGGCTGCCGGGTCGCGCGAGATAACGGTGAACTGCTGCAGCTCACCGATCTCTCCTGCCGTCACACGGGCGTGGATGTCGGCGAAGGTGGGGTCGAAGCGGCGGTTGAAGCCCAGCATGACGCGGTCGGCCTCGGCGCCGAGCTCGTCGCGGCAACGCTCTGCCTCCGCGAGGTCGAGCGCCACCGGCTTTTCGCACATCACGCGCTTACCCGCGCGGACAGCTGCGAGAATATGCTCGACGTGCATGGGCGTGGGCGAACCGATCACGACGGCGTCGACGTCGGAGGCGAATACCTCGGCCGGGTCGAGCACGTACGGCACCTGGTACTGCTCGGCGAGCGATTTGGCGTTGTCTTCAAACGGGTCGCAGATCATAGCGAGCTGCGCTTGCGGGTGGGCTGCGATGGAACGTGCGTGGACGTGGCCGATGCGCCCAGCTCCGATCAGTGCAAAACGAATCATGTTCACTCCTTCAGGCGCTCCAGCGCGCCGTTGCAATGTACGAACAAATGTAGTGTACCCGCGCGATTTTCATCGTACCCGCGGGATCGCTTACTATTTGATAGGACATAATGGAGAACGAGGTTCTCATCCCGCAACCAAGGAGTAGATCAATGAAGATTGCTGGCGCACCGATCAGCTGGGGCGTATGCGAAGTGCCAGGCTGGGGCTACCAGATGGCACCCGAACGCGTGCTCACCGAAATGAAAGACATCGGCCTCACCGCCACTGAGTTCGGCCCCGCAGGCTGGCTGCCCACCGACCCCGCCGCCCGCGCCGAGGCCATCAAGCCGTATGGGCTGAAGCCGGTGGGCTCGTTCTTCCTCGCCGTCATGCACGACCCCGACGTCGACCCGCTGCCCGCCGTCGAGCACGAACTCGACGCCTTTGAGGCCGCCGGCGGCGAGTTCCTCGTGCTGGCAGCCGACTCCGGGCGCGACGGATACGACGACCGCCCCGTCCTCGACGAGCAGGGCTGGGCCACGCTGTTCGCTAACATGAGCAAGATCTCCGACGCGTGCAGCGCCCGCGGCGTCACCGCCGTGCTCCACCCGCACTGGGGCACCATGGTGCAAAATGTCGACGAGGTGGAGCGCGTGCTCGACAACTCGTCGGTGGGCCTGTGCCTGGATACCGGCCACCTCGCCGCAGGTGGCGCCGACGTCGTCGATCTGGTGCGCAAGTACGCCAAGCGCGTCGGCATCGTGCACGCCAAGGATGTGCGCAAGGAACTCGTCGACAAGCTGCTGCCCGGCGAACTCACCTGGTCGGAGGCCATCAAGGGCGGCGTGTTCACCCCCATCGGTGAGGGCGACATCGATTTCGCGCAGATCGTGAAGCTCCTCGACGAGGCCGGATTCGACGGCTACTACGTGCTCGAGCAAGACAAGATGCTCGACGAGGAACCCCCCGCCGACGGTGGCCCCATCGTCGAAGCGAAGAAGTCACTGGAGGCGCTGCAGGCACTCGCCTGAGCCACGCAGCGCGCTACACGCCATAAACAATGCTGGAACCCACGTGTTTAGGTGGGTTCCAGCATTGTTTATGCGGGAGTTATCCACACCCTCTAGAAACTGGCCTCATGGACGGGTGAAGATTCCTCCATGGACAACGATGCGACGCTGCACCGCCTCCTGCGCTCCCAGCATGGCGCGGTCACAACTCGCCAGCTCACCGCGCTGGGATTCACTCCGCGCCAGGTGGAGCTACGCGTCAAACGGTGGCAGAGCGTGGCGCGCGGAGTTCACGTCGCAACTTCCCCGACGTTCCTCACTGCCGTCTGGGCCGGATTGCTGGCCGGAGGGGAGCATGCCGTCGTGGGGCTCCAAGCAGCCGGATATCTCGCGGGCTATTTGCCCACCGAGCCGCGTCGCATCGTCGTGTGGGTGCGGCATCCGCGTCGCGACTTTACTGTGGGTCGCTGGCGTGTCGTGTTCCGCCAGGGGGAACGTGTTGGACGCGGCACTCCTCGTCGAACCCGACCTGAGGACACCGTGCTTGACATCGCTTCGACGAGCTCGGAAGTAGACGCCGTCGGCGCGCTGACCCGCGCTCTCGCCGATGGCCACACCACCGCCCAGAAACTCAACGACGCCCTGCGAGCGCGCGGTCGGCAACGCCACCGTCGTGTGCTGCAGCAACTGTGCAGCCATGCGCTCCATGGCATTGAGAGCGCCCTCGAATGGTTATTTCACCGCGATGTGGTGATCCCCCACGGGCTGCCGATACCGATACGGCAAGAATCGCGCTCGGCGGGGCGGGTGGACAACCTCTACGCCGAGTACGCAACCATCGTCGAACTCGACGGCACCGCGTACCATCGCGACAAGCTGCACGACTACTTTCGCGACAACGAGCACCTATTGAGCCATGACTCCTGGACGCTTCGGTATGGGTGGGCGCACGTCGTGTATGAACCGTGCGTAGTGGCTGCTCAAGTTGCGAGAGCACTCCAACTGCGCGGCTGGCTTCCGGAAGCAGCCCCTCCACGGTGTGCATGCACATAAAGAATGCTGGAACCCACCACAACACGTGGGTTCCAGCATTCCTTGTTTTCAGCTAAGCCGAACGGTTACCGCGAAGCGGAGGCAACGAAGTCGAGTCCGACGTGTTCGTCGGACTTGCCAGCCCAGCGGGTGGTGATGACCTTGGCCTTGGTGTAGAAGTTCACGCCCTCCTGGCCGTGCATCTTCACGTCACCGTACAGCGAGCCCTTCCAGCCGCCGAACGAGTAGTAGCCCACCGGCACCGGGATCGGCACGTTGATGCCCACCATGCCGGCTTCGACGTCGAGCTCGAAGCGACGAGCGTACTCACCCGACTCGGTGAAGATGGCGGAACCGTTGCCGAACTCGCTGGAGTTCACAATCTTGATGGCCTCGTCGTAGCTTTCGGCGCGCACGACGACAAGCACGGGGCCGAAGATCTCCTCGCAGTACGCCTTGGTGTTGAGCGGCACGTTGTCGAGGATGGTCGGGCCGAGCCAGTTGCCGCCGGCGAACTGCTCGTCGGCGTGCTTGAAGTTGCGGCCATCCAGCACGACGGTGGCTCCCGCGGCCTCAGCCTCGTCGATCCAGGAGATGATGCGCTCCTTCGACTTAGCGGAGATGACGGGGCCGAGCTCCGACTTCGGGTCTTCACCCGGGCCGAGCACGAGCGCCTCCGCCTTGGTCTTCACCTTCTCAATCAGCGGATCGGCGGCCTCGCCCACGGCCACCACGACGGGCAGCGCCATGCAGCGCTGACCTGCCGCACCGAACGCGCCGGAGATGATGTGCTTCGCGGCGAAATCGAGGTTGGCGTCGGGCATCACGATGGCGTGGTTGTTCGCACCACCGAGCGCCTGGTAGCGCTTGCCAGTCTTCGCGCAGCCCTCAGCGATGATCTTCGCCACCGGGGTGGAGCCGACGAACGAAATGGCGTCGATGCCGTCGGAGGCAAGCATGTGCTGCACCACCTGCTTATCGCCGCAGACCACCTGGAACAGGCCGTCGGGCAGGCCCGCCTCCTGGTACATCTTCGCGACGGTGAGGGACACCGTCGGCACCGGGGTGGCCGGCTTCAGCACCACGGCGTTGCCGGTAGCCAGCGCCATCGGGTGCATCCACATGGGCACCATCATGGGGAAGTTGAACGGGCAGATAGCACCGACGACGCCGACAGGCTGCCGGATGGTGTGGATGTCGATGCCGGTCGAAGCGCCGGAGGTGTAGTCGCCCTTGAGCGCATTGTGGATGCCGCAGGCGAACTCGACGACCTCCAGGCCGCGCGCGATCTCACCGAGGGCATCGCCGTGGGTCTTCCCGCCTTCCTTCACGATGATGGCGGCGAGCTCATCCTGGCGCTCCACCATGAGGTTGCGGAAGTTGAACATCACGGCGGTGCGCTTCGCGAGCGACATAGCCGCCCACTCCTTCTGCGCCTTGCGTGCGCCCTGGATAGCACGCTCGACGAGCTCGGTGCTCGCCTCCGCGACGCCACCGATCGTCTGGCCGGTGGTGGGCGAGTCGATGTCGATGACGTCGGCGCCGTCTTCGACGACCTCCTTGCCATCAATCCAATGCTTCATGGTCAGTTCACTCATGTGTTGCTCCTTGTCAGAAGAATCGACGCTGGGCCTTCACAGCCTCGGCGTATTCGGCGTATGCGGTCTGGGTGGATTCAAGGTTGGACACCGGCGCGACGGGCACGTCCCACCAGCCGGTGCCGGGCGGGTTGGGCCCGTACAGGTCGGTTTCAATGTGGATCATCGTGGTGTGCTGCGACTCCGTCGCCTTGCGGTACGCGTCGCGGAACTCGTCGATGGTCTTCACCTCGATCACGTCGATGCCCCACGAGCGGGCGTTGGCAGCGATGTCGACGGGGATGAGCTCGTCGGTAGCCTTGCCGTCCTCGTCGCGCATCCGGTACTTCGTGCCGAAGCGCTGCGAGCCGTGTGACTCGGACAGCGAGCCGATCGACGCGTACCCGTGGTTCTGCAGCAACACGAGGATGACCTTCTCGCGCTGCTGCACGATGGTGGCGAGCTCCATGGGCAGCATCTGGTAGGTGCCGTCGCCGACGATCGCCACCACCTCGGAGTCGGGCAGCGCCATCTTGACGCCCAGCGCCGCCGGGATCTCGTAACCCATGCACGAGAACGCATATTCGACGTGGTACCCCACTGGGGTGCTGGCGTGCCAGAGGCACTGGAGGTCGCCCGGCATGGAACCGGCGGCGTTGATCACCACGTCGTTCGGGCCCATGAGCTCGTTGAGCGCGCCGAACACCTCGGTCTGAGCCGGCAGCGGGCCGTGCCCTAGGTGGTAGCACTCGTCGGTAGTGCGCTGCCAGGCGGCAACCTCATCGGTGATCTTCGTGGCCCATTCCTCGGGCACGCGGTAGCCGTCGAGTGCCGGGGTGAGTGCCCGCAGCGTCTCGCGGGCATCGCCGACGACCATCTCGGCGCCCTGCTTGGCCGCGTCGAACGCGGTGACGTTGATGTTCACGAACCGCACGTCGGGGTTCTTGAACTGCGTCTGAGAAGCGGTGGTGAAGTCGGAGTAGCGGGTGCCGATGCCGATGACGAGGTCGGCTTCTTCGGCCAGCGCATTGGCCGAGCCAGCGCCCGTAGCACCGACGCCACCCACAGCCTGCGGGTGATCCCAATTGATGGCGCCCTTACCGGCCTGCGTGTCGGACACCGGGATGCCGGTGGCACTCGCCAGGGCGCGCAGCTCGTCGCAGGCCCCGGAATAAATGGTGCCGCCGCCAGAAATAATGAGCGGCTTCGACGACGCCTTGATGGCCTCGACAGCTCGGGCGAGGGCTGCCTCGTCGGGACGGATGCGCCCCACGTGCCACACCTTCTTCTGGAAGAACTCCAGCGGCCAATCGTAGGCCTCGGCCTGGACGTCTTCAGGCAGGCAGATGGTGGCGGCGCCGGTGTCGGCCGGGTCGGTGAGCACGCGCATGGCGCGCGGAAGGGCCACCATGAGCTGCTCGGGGCGGTTCACGCGGTCCCAGAACTTCGACACCGGACGGAAGGCGTCGTTGACGCTCACGTCGGGGTTCGTCGGATCTTCGAGTTGCTGCAGCACCGGGTCGGGGGCACGGTTGGCGAAGATGTCGGAGGGAAACAGCAGCACGGGGACGCGGTTGGTGGTGGCGAGCGCCGCGCCGGTCACCATGTTGAGCGCACCTGGGCCGATCGACGACGTGACCGCGAGGGTCTCCAGGCGATCTTTCGCCTTCGCATACGCGGCGGCGACGTGCACCATGCCCTGCTCGTTTCGGCCATGCCAGAACTCGACGCGATCCTCACCCTCGTCGGGCGCGATCTCGTTTTGCAGCAGGGCTTGGCCGAGCCCGGCCACGTTGCCGTGACCGAAGATGCCAAACATGCCGCGGATGAAGCGGCGCTCCACCCCGTCGCGCTCGGAATACTGCTGCGAGAGGTAGCGAACGACGGCTTGGCCAACCGTCAGACGAATCGTGCTCATACGTGCTCCTTGGGGTCGAGCGGGAGGCGGGGGTCAGCGTCGGCGGACTCCCAGGTGTCGCGCAGCCAGCCGTAACAGGGATCATCGACGGACAGCCACGTGGAATCGCCAGGGCCAGCCATGACGTTCAGGTAGTACAGGTTGTAGCCGGGCGCGGCCACGCAGGGGCCGTGGTAGCCGTGCGGCACGAGCGCGACATCGCCGTTGCCGACGCGGAGAGCCACGTCGATGGGACGCTCGTCGGTACCGTAGGTGGCGTGGAAGGCCATGCCGGGGCCGTGCTCGTCGGGCTCAATCTCGAAGTAGTAGATCTCTTCGAGCTCGCGCTCGTTCTCGGAATCCTCGTCGTGCTTGTGGGGCGGGTAGCTCGACCAGTTGCCGCCGGGGGTAATCACCTCGGTGACGAGCAGCCGCGACGTGTGCAGCGGGTTGCCGATGGCGTAGTTGGATACCTGACGGCTCATCACGCCGGCGCCGCGAATGCCGACGCTCACCTCGTCGGCAGGGCAGTAGCGCACCTCGAGCTGCTCCGAGGCCACGCAGTACGGCAGCGCGAACCGTCCGTCGCGCGTGGCAGTGACGGTGGCCTCCACACCCGACGGCAGGTACAGGTAGTCGGTGGTCTCACCCCAGATGGTGGAGCGGCCCTGCAGCTCGTGGCTCTGCCCGTCCACTTCGACGGTGCACCCGCCGGCCAGCGGCAGCACCAGGTACTCGTGGCCTTCCGTGCGGACCTCGTGCGATTCGCCGGCGGCAAGCGCAACCACCTGCAACCCAGACCATGCCCAGCCTGCGCGCTTAGGGCTGACATCCACTTCGACGGGGCCGCTGGCCGTGGAGCCTGCGGGCAACACGTGTTCAGTCATTGCTCTCCTCACTTGGAGCTCCCTCTGGGGAGCTGTTGGTTGTGCGTGTTCTCGATAGCGGTTGTGGGTGCTCCTGCACCATGCGGCGCAGTTCGGGCAGTGTGGGCATGGCCGTCGCGCATTCGAGCCGTGATGCGACGATCGCCCCCGCCGCAGATGCCACAGCGAGCATCTCCCCCAGCTCCCAGCCTTGCACCAGCCCGTAGCACAGCGCACCGCCGAAGGCGTCGCCGGAGCCGAGCCCATTGAGCACATCGACGCGGGTGCCGGGTACGTGGACCACTTCGTCGGGGGTGATGAGCGTCGCCCCGCGCGCCCCGTCTTTCACGACGGCCACCTGCACGCCGAGCTTCAGCAGCGCCCGACCGGCTGCGATGGGGTCGGATTCCCCGACGGCAACCTCGCACTCTTCTCGATTACCGACGGTGATCGTCACCTTCTTCAGTGCGTCGCGCATGCGGCGACGGGCTTCGTCGGGGCTCTCCCAAAACTGTGCGCGGAAATCCAGGTCGAGGGCCGTAATGCCGGCGCTCGCGCGGGTTTCGAGGGCGGCGAAGTGCGCGTCGCGGCTGGGCTGGCTGGAGAACCCGGTACCGGTGAGCCAGAACACGCGTGCCGCTTCGATGGCTCCGACGGGGAGCGTGTCGGGGGTGAGCAGCATGTCGGGCGCGATGGGCCGTCGGTAGAAGTACAGCGGGAAGTGGTCGGGCGGAAAGATCTCGCAGAAGGTGACGGGGGTGTTGTGCCCGACCATGGTTTGCACAAAGTCTTCGTACACGCCCAGTCGGCCGAGCTCCTCACGGCAGAAGGTGCCGAACGGGTCTTCACCGACGGCGCTCACGATGCCCGACGAGCTCCCCAGGCGCGCGGCGGCGACGGCGACGTTGGTGGGGCTGCCGCCTAGGAATTTGCCGAAGTTGTCGACGTCCTGCAGGCCGACGCCGGTCTGCAGTGGGTAAATATCCACACCGATGCGCCCCATCGTGAGCACATCCAGTGCATCGACATTGAACAGTCCCATGTCACCCGCTTCGTCGAGGTCCTGGGATCATCCTAGACGGACAGCGCCAAATGTCAAGACAAACTGGAGGGTAGAGCGTCGGACAGGGCTCCCAAATTCGCCCAAAACTTTGTATCCTCCTACGATGCTATAAGTCACAACAAGAAAGCCCGACGATGTCTAAAGAGCACTTCAGTCTCGAGGTGGAGATTGATCGCAGCAGCCCCACTCCCCTACACCAGCAGATCGCCGACCCGCTGATCAGTCTGATCCAGTCGGGCGCTATCGAGCCAGGCACGAAACTCGAAGACGAGGTTTCGATGGCCCACCGGCTTGAGGTGTCCCGGCCAACGGCCAGGCGGGCACTCGAGACGCTCGTGAACCGCGGCTTGATTGTGCGTCGACGCGGAGCCGGCACCGCCGTCGCACCCCGGCAGATCCATCGCCCCATGGCACTCACGAGCCTCCACGACGACCTTGCCCGCGACGGCCATCGCGTCACCACCGAGGTCCTCGAATGGCTGGCCCAGCCCGCGGACGAGGACACCGCAGCCATGCTGTCACTCGCCGTCGGCACCCCCGTCGTGCGCATCAAGCGCCTGCGCTTCACCGACGGGGAACCCCTCGCCCTCATGACAAACGTACTGCCCGAGACCACCGCACCCACCCGCGCCGAACTCGTGGAACACGGCTTCTACGAACTCCTGCGTGAACGGGGCGTACAGATTAAGCTGGGCACCCAGAACATCGGCGCCCGTCTCGCCGACGACACCGAGGCGCGCCTACTCGACGAGCCGCCCGGCGCGGCGCTGCTCACGATGCAGCGCACCGCCTACGACGAGCAGCAACAACCCGTCGAAGTGGGTACCCACGTGTACCGGGCGAGCCGCTACACCTATAGCCAGACGGTGTTTGCCTGAGATCAGCCGTGGCCGGAAGGTAATCGTCGACTTTGTATTGACAAAGTTGCTGAAAGGGCGTTGAATGGTGGGTACGAACACACGCTCTAGGCTGAGCCATCAAGGAGGACAGCAATGACCGACGAGCACATCCCCGGCCCACTGTGGGACGCCGCACAAGAATTTCCCCAAACCGCGCAGTGGAACGACTCCGCAGACATCGAGGAGCTAAGCCAGTCCATCGCCATGGGCGGTGTGGGAGCCACCTGCAACCCCGTCATCGCCTACACCACCATCAAGAAGTACCCGGACGTGTGGGGCCCACGCATCCGCCAGATCGCGCAGGACAACCCAACGTGGGGCGAGAGCGAGATCGGCTGGCAGGCTATCCGGGACATGTCCGTCGAAGCCGCCAAACTGCTGGAACCGGCCTTCGAGGCGTCGAACGGTAAGAACGGTCGCCTGTCGGTGCAGACCGACCCCCGCCTCCACCGCAACGCCAAGGCGCTGTCCGACCAGGCCTTCGAGTTCTCGGAGCTCGCACCGAACATCATCGTGAAGATTCCCGCCACGAAGGTGGGCATCGAGGCCATTGAGGACGCCACCTACCGCGGCGTCAACATCAACGTCACCGTCTCATTCACCGTGCCCCAGGTCATCGCCGCTGCGGAAGCCATCGAGCGCGGCCTGAAGCGTCGTGAGGAAGAAGGCCTCGACGTATCGACGATGGGCCCGGTCGTCACCCTCATGGTCGGGCGTCTCGACGACTGGCTGAAGACCGTCGTCGAGAAGGAACAACGCTTCCTCGACCCGGGCCACCTCGAGTGGGCAGGCATCGCCGCGTCGAAGCACGCTTACAAGATCATGAAGGAGCGCGGCCTGCGCGCCCGCCTGCTCATCGCGGCCTACCGCAACGTGCTGCAGTGGAGCGAATTCATCGGCGGCGAGCTCGTCGTGTCTCCCCCGTTCAAGTGGGCGAAGCGCGTGAACAACTCCGGGTACAAACCGGTCTCGCGCATCGACGAGCCCGTGGCCGAGCACATCATGGAGACGCTGAAGGGCATCCCCGAATTCATGCGCGCCTACGAAGTGGACGGCATGAGCGTCGAGGAGTTCGAGCAGTTCGGCGCCACGCGCAAGACCATCCGCCAGTTCCTGAACGCGGATGCAGATCTCGACCTCTTGGTGCGCGACCTGATCGTCGAAGCCCCGTAACTCCCTCGTAGAGCGTACCCGCTGGGGCGGCAACACTTCGGTGTTGTCGCCCCAGTTGTTTGTGTATGGCGTTGGTTCGTATCGACGGCGGCGCTGCGTCGTCGATACGAACCAACGGACAGCACACCCAACCTTGACACAAGATTTAGGTAAGCCTAACCTAAGTTTGCGACGGGCGGTCCGTCGTAAGAGAGACCCGGTAGAAGGTTTGGGAGAGTAACGTGAGAATGAATCGTTGTGTCGGTGCGCTGGTGGCTGCTGCATGTGCGACGGCAGCGTTGGCGGGGTGTTCGTCTGGCAGCAACGGTGACGGGGATGGACTCAACGTCGTCTCCTCGACTGGATACCTGACCGATGCCATTCACAACATCGCTCCAGGTATTGAGGTGACGACGCTCGTCGCCCCTGGCGGCGACCCACACACGCAAGAGCTGACGACCGCTGACATCCAGAAGGTTGACAGCGCTGATCTCGTCGTGTGGACGAGTCACGACATGGAACACCGAATGATGGAGCACTTTGATTCACTCGGTGATAAGTCGCTACCGGCGGCTGAGGCCATCCCAGAAAAAGACCTGCTGCCGTGGGAGAACGACGACGGAACGCAAGGGCACGACCCGCACGTCTGGAACTCACCGTTACTGTGGAAGTACGTCGTGGATTCGATCGCAGACAAACTCTCCGACATGGATCCGGACAACGCCAGCACCTACGCCGACAATGCGAAGAAATACAAGTCCGAAATCCAGGACGCTCACGAAGAGGCGATGAAGAAACTCGCCCAGATTCCGGAGCATAAGCGCATTCTTATCACTGGTCATGATGCGTTCAACTACCTCGGCGCCACCTACAAGATCGACGTGCACGCCACGGACCTTGTCACATCTGAATCTCAGATCTCAGCGGCTGAGCTGAACGATCTCGCTGAGTTGATTGTCCAGCACGAAGTCAAGGTCATTTTCCAAGACAATCTCAAGAACCCAGAGGCGATCCAGCACTTGAAGGAGTCCGTGCGAGCCAAGGGAGGAGACGTCGAAGTTGCGGACACAGAGCTATTCGCCGACACGTTGGGAGAGTCCGCCCCAACGGATACCTACCTGGGAGCGTTTAAGTCGAACATCGAAGTAATTAGCGAGGCGCTTCGATAACGCAGAACCGGGACGAATACAAAGCCTGTTGTGCGTGCGGGCTCCACTCTGCCGCACAACAGGCTTGCGTATGGCGCGCAGCGCCATCGAAAGGCAGGTGAGTGTCTTGGATGCTCCTCTCAAAATGCGGGGCGTGAGCGCGGGTTATCAGCAAACCATGGCATTAGTCGATGCGAATCTCGACGTTGAGGCTGGGTCAGTTCATGCCATCATCGGACCAAACGGGTCAGGAAAGTCAACGCTACTGAAAGCGGCCCTCGGTCTTCTCCCAGGCGCAACAGGAACTGTCACGTTCTTTGGAAAGCCCTTAGAGCATGCACGCAGGCGCGTTGCCTACATGCCACAGACAGCCAGCGTTGACTGGGACTTCCCAATCAAGGTCGAAGACGTAGTCCTGATGGGGACATATCCACGATTAGGTTGGGTGCGACGGCCGGGGCGCACGGAGCGACAGGCCGCCGCATCCGCGATGGAACGCGTGGGACTGACCGACGTCGCGGATAGACATATATCAGCACTTTCGGGCGGACAGAAGCAGCGCGTGTTTGTGGCACGCACACTCGCTCAGGGAAGTGATCTGCTGATAATGGACGAACCATTCGCAGGGGTAGACATCGCCTCCGAATCCGTGATCCGGAGCGTCCTCCAGGACGTGGCCACGCAGGGCAAGACGGTCGTGATCGTGCACCATGACATCTCAAGTATCAGTGGGTTTTGCGACCAAGCCACTCTGCTCTCCGCTGGTTCGGTCCAAGCAACTGGGGCTATCGACGATGTGCTCTCACCGGAGCATCTTGCCAACGCTTACGGGATTGCCCCCGAAATACTGAAGGGCTGCGATGGGTAACCTGCACTTCATACCGATAACGGAGTTCTTCTCGACGTATGGCTACCGGACCACTTTCTTCGCTGTCGTCCTCGCGGGACTCCTAGCTGGGGTATTTGGCTCGCTGCTCTACCTGCGTCGGCAGTCACTGATGTCCGACGTGATGGGTCATTCAGCAATCTTCGGCGTCGCCTGCGCATTCATCGTCGCAGAAGCCGTGCTCGGGATCAACGGGCGCTCTATTCCAGTCTTAATCCTGGGCGCTGCCGTCTCTGCCTTCCTATCGGTGTGGATTACCTCGTGGGTCAGCGATCGCACTCCTATCAGCGCGGACACAGCGATGGCGGTGTCCCTGGCTCTGTTCTACGGCGGAGGCTTATGCCTCCTTTACATCATCAGTCACTCTCGGCTAAGAGGACGGGCGGGGCTCTCGGATTACATCTTTGGCAACGCTGCAACCACCCGAGCCGCTGATCTGCACGCAATAATGTGGCTATCAGTCGTCGTGTTGATGGTGCTGGTGGTGTTATGGAAGGAATTCAAGATCTGCATCTTCGACCCGATAGCAGCTCGCATGTATGGGTTACGCCCATCTATCATCAACCCCATTCTCATGACATGCGTGACACTTGCTATCGTTGCAGGAATCAAAAGTGTCGGCATGATCCTCATGGTCGCTTTTGCCATCCTTCCAGCAGCAATATGCCACCAATTCGCCGGCTCCATGGCACACATGGCATTGGGGTCAGGAGCTATTGGTGCCCTGGCCGGAGGTGTGGGAACGTATCTCTCCATTAGTGCTGGAAATGTTCCCACTGGCCCGATCGTTGTACTACTCCTGTTTGGAGTATTCGTTGTAGCGATACTCGTTTCTCCTCGCCGGCGCAAGGCTGCAATTCCCAGCGCTGCGGATAGACCCAGCGACGAGGAGAGTCAACGCGTAGCGATTCGAGGCACAGGTGATCCACGATGAGCTTCATAACGTCTGCGTTCCTACTCGCCGTTGTTACCTCAGTAGCATGTTCGCTTCCTGGGGTCTTCGTTGTGCTCCGAAAGCAATCCATGTTGGTAGATGCGATATCACATGCGGTGCTGCCAGGAATCGTCATGGGAGTGGTGATCACAGGAACCCTTCAATCGCCGCTCATGATTGCCTTCGCCACACTCATGGGACTTGCCATAGTGTGGTGTTCAAACTGGCTACGTCGGGCCAGCCTGCTCATTGGAGAAGCAGACCAAGGCGTCCTTTTCCCTGCCTTGTTTTCACTCGGCGTTCTTCTGCTGTCGACCACCTATTCCAACACCCATATCTGCACGGAAACAGTGTTGGCTGGTGACCTCAACCTGATGGCTCTACGCTCGCAACACATCTTCATCGACGGAGTCAGCATTGGGCCGCGCGCCATGTGGACATTGATTGGCGTCTCAGTATTGAACATTGCCTTCATAGCGCGATACCGACGAGTGCTATGCACCGCAATCTTCGACCCCCAGTATGCTCACTCCATCGGCATGCCTGTTCGGCGTATCGACAACATGTTCATGACTCTCGTCGCCTTGACCGTAGTCACCGCATTCAATGTTGCCGGGTCAATTCTCGTCGTAGCGTTGATGATTTGCCCAGCAGCAACAGCGCTACTCATCACCCGCGACATCCGCAGCGTTATCCCAGCAACAATCATTACTGCCGTATTCAGCGCCATTGCTGGATTCGCAATTGCATGGCAAGCCGAGCTACCCACATCGGTAACCATGGCACTCATTGATGGCATTCTGTTCATTCTCGTAGCCATCGTTTGGATGCTGCGTACGCCCCGGCGTATCCGCAAGAGCACTTCGCACGCACAGGGTCAGCTCCCCAATCAACCATGATCATGTGAGCAGGCTCGCTCATCTGTAGCCCCAGCCGTTGAATTCTACCGCCACGGGGATGGGACGAACTCTAGGCCGGCGTTGCACTTCGGGAGTTTACTCGCCCATGGCGCGGGGCAGCTCCGCCGATTCTTCCGCGACGGGGGCCCCGGGCTCGTCGGCCGTGGGCACCAGCGGAGTGCTCGTGACGACGGGCGCGGAGAGGTCGATGGTGCGCACGGTGCGCGGCATCAGCGGCTTCTGCACGTAGGTAGGTGAGGTGACGGGCACCGGGTCCCAGAACACGCCGTGCTCGGACGGGGCGGTGAGATCGATAGAGAACTCGGTGGATTCGGCACGCTCCTCGATGTCCTCCATCACCTCGGTGACCTCGTCGTCGCCGAACCCGGCGTCGATACGCGCAGCGCGGGCGTCCATCCGTCGGTGCATCTGCACGACGGTGAACCGCGCGACGCCGATGAACGCAACCATCAGCACAGTCGGGATGAGGAAGGCCCACCAGGCAACGACACCGAAGCCGCCCAGCATGGCAAGCAACATCGCCACCGCGCAGAGCACCGCCATGACGGTGAGGCGCCGGCGCGCCGCCTGCTGCGCGGCCATCTTCAGGCCGTACCGTTCGGAGGCGCGGGTGAGCGGCGTCGACACCGCGGCCGGGTCGCCATAGTCGGCGTCGTCGCCAGTGAAAATACGCAGCGACTGGGAGAAACGCTCCGTCGGCTCTTCGGCGATATCGTCAGAGTTGGGGCGCTGGCTTGAAATCCATGGAACAGCGCATACCAAACCCACCACGAGCAGGGTGGCAATGATGAGTCCGGCAAGCATGCTGCCACGCTAGAGGGACAATCGTGATTCGGCTGTGACCTCAGCGGGCGAGTCGCGCAAATTATACAGTGGACAAGGGTCAGTTGAGGTCATCCAACTGCCAATACTGCACGCTGCTACCGGCATTTGCAGAGGCGGTGTGCTCGTCGAGCAGCACGAGGACATTCGTCTGCGCGAGTTCGGTGAGCGCATGCGGGCGCGATACGGGCGTGACCCGGTTGATGCCGGATTCCTTGGCAACTCGCGCGCGCAGCAGGTGCGTTTGGCCCTCGGTGGAGCGCATGCCGTGGGCGGCGATGCCGCGCACGAGGGGGCGACGAGGGTCGGCGCCGGCGAGCTTGCGGATGAGCGGCCAGCCAAAGGCCTGGAACGAGACGTAGGCGCTCACGGGGTTGCCCGGCAGCATAATCATCGGGATGTTGTCGTCCCCGATGAGGCCGAAGGTCTGGGTGCGGCCGGGAGTCATGGCCACCTTCGCGGAGTCGACCAGGCCGATGCCGGACATCACCTCGGCCATCGCCTCGTAGTCTTCCCGGCGCCCGCCCGTGGTGGAGATTACGAGGTCGGCGCGGATGAGCTGGTCGGTCACCGTGTGGCGCAACTCGTCGTGGTCGTTGGAGCCGACGACGGTGTGGAACACCTGGGCGCCTGCCGCGCGGGCCGCGGCGGCGATGAGGAAGGAGTTGGCGTCGAAGTTACTGTCCGACGAGGCCTGCGCACCAGGCGCGACGAGCCCCTCGCCCGACCCAACAACCACCACGCGCGGGCGCGGACGGACGAACACCTTGTCGATGCCGGCGCTGGCCAACAGGCCAACTGAGCGGTCGTCGAGGATGTCGCCTTCTTTCAGGAGTTGCTCTCCCGCATGGAGATGTTCACCCGCGACGCGCACGTATTCACCGTCGCTCACGGTGTCGAAGATCCTGGCCAAGTCACCTTCCAGTGCGACGTACACCGTCGGGAGAACTGCCGTGGCGCCTGGCGGCACGGGGTCGCCCGCTGCGACGTGACGCACCGCGCCAAGCGGGAGGCGGCCGTCTTCGGTTTCGGCGAGCATCATCGTCTCGACACGCTTGCCGTCGTCGTCGGTGAGGTCGGAGGCGCGCACCGCATACCCGTCGACGAGAGCGGTGGTCTGGTGGGGCACGTCGACGAGTGAGGTGATGTCTTCACACACCACCTGGTTCCAGGCTTCGAGCAGGCCCATGCCGAAGGGGCGCAGCGGCTCGACGAGGCCGAGGAGGTAGTCAATGTGGTCTTGCATGGAGCGCAGGCCCGCCTCGTTGCTCGCGGGCGGTTCGGGCAGGCGCGGTGCCTCGACCTCTTCCACTTCTACGGGTTCCTGCTGCTTACGACCAAACCAAGCCATGCCCCCTACGATAGTTGGGTGACCTCCGATAAGGCTGCACTACGCGCGCGGGCGCGTCGAGAACGTGCGCCGGAGACCATGCGGCGTGAAGACCACGAGCGGCTCCGTCGCTTTCTCGCGTGGCTTCCGGCTAAGCCCGGGGTGTGTGCGACGTACGTGAGTGTCGCAGGTGAGCCTGACACCGTCACGCTCGTGGAGGCGCTCGTGGCGCGCGGCTGGGAGGTGCGGTTGCCGGTGCTTCGTCGCAAGCCCGACTGGGCGCGATTCGAGGGCTGGGATACCACGCGCCCGGCATGGCGCGGCATCCCGGAGCCGACGGGCACGCACCTGGGGGCGGCGTCCCTTGAGGATGCAGATGTGGTTGTCACCTCGTGTTTGGGGGTGGATCGCGAGGGGTACAGGCTGGGGGTAGGCGGCGGTTGGTACGATCAGGCGCTCACCCACCGCGGGTTTGGGGCCGTGCTGGCGTGGGCACGCGAGGCGGAGGTGTGCGAGGTACTGCCGCGCGAACCCCACGACGTGCCGTGCGACGGGTGGGTGACGGAAGCGGGTATTACTTGGGTGCGCTGAATTGCACTTCTGGGCGTACACTGGGCCCGTTTGTTTCTCCGGAGGATCCAGTGCCCAAGTACCAATATCACTGCAACGATTGCGACGCCGATCTCGAGGTGCAGCAGAAATTCACCGACGATGCACTCACCGAGTGCCCCAAGTGCAAGGGCAATCTGAGGAAAGTATTCAGCGCCGTCGGCGTCGTCTTCAAGGGCTCTGGTTTCTACAAGACCGATTCCAAGCAGCCTGCGGCAAAGCCGGCGGATTCTAAGCCCGCCGAGTCGAAGCCTGCGGAGTCGAAGCCTGCCCCCGCCTCGTCGGACAGCTGAACGCCCTCTTCGTTGGTTGAGTAGCTCGAGCCTCCCGGTGGTTGAGTAGCGGGCGAAGCCCGCGTATCGTAACCACGCCCCCCCGATGGTTGAGCCGCCGCCAGAGGCGGCGAGTCGAAACCATCTGCCCCGCATTTTCTGAGCGGCGTGGACGAACTGTACGACTGGGAAACTGCAAAACTCGCCACTAGCGACAGCTCTCGCGCGTGGTTCCCGCGGGAGACGATTCGCTAATGTCGAGTTTTGCAGTTTTCTCGCGGCATCTCGATTCGGCGACTACGTCGCCTACTCGATGACCGGGGGATACGCGCCCGTCGCCTACCCGATGACCGGGGGGGATACGCGCCCGTCGCCTACTCGGTGAGCGACCCCGGGCGCGGCCGCCCCTGGTGGTTGAGCCGCACCCAGCGTCCTCGGTGGCTGAGTAACGGGCGAAGCCCGCGCATCCCCCCGATGGTTGAGCCGCCGCCAGAGGCGGCGTGTCGAAACCATCTGCGGCCAGTCCATCCCCGCACTCCGCCGCCGAGACCACCTGAAACCCACCAAATTCGCCCTGTGGAAAACGGGCGTGACGGGTGGCGAGTTGCCAATAGTAAAGGCATGCAACTACTTCGCCGACTTGGTTCATTCATCAACTGGCATCGCCGCGTGGTCGCCGCGCTGTGCGCAGCGGCCGTCGTCGCGGGCATCGTCTCCATCGCCAGCGCACCGCCGTCCGATGGAGAGCCCGTCGTGGCGCTCGCTACCGACGTGCCCGCCGGTGAGGCGCTCTCGGCGGAGCACCTCACGACGGTGCGCGTCCCCACTTCACTCCTCACTGAGAAGATGCTGCGCTCGCCCGACGAGGCCGTCAGCGCACACACCGCCGTCGCGCTGGAAGCAGGCCAGGTGCTCACGAAGGGTCTGCTACTCCGGGGCGGGGGCGTGCAAAAGGGGCATGCGCTGGTACCGGTGTCGGTACCAGATCAAGACCTGCGCAACCTACTCGTGCCAGGCACCACCGTGGAGCTGGTGGTGGCGCTTGGCGAGCAGCCCGAAGTTTTGGGCCGGGCGCGCGTCGCCGCCCAACCCAGCGCACCCACCTCGACGATCGGGGCGACGAAGGGTTCGAGCATGGTGCTCATGGAAGTGACGGCTGAGCTGGCGCCGTCGGTGGCCACGCTCGGGCAGAGCGGGCAGCTCGCGGTGGTGATCGGAGGCCTATAGCACAAGCGCATTTGAGTTTCCTAGGAGGGATCAACTATCGTAGTTGCGCTAGTGGGGCGCGTGCCCACTCCAACGTCGCCTCCAGGTGATTGCGCGCGCCCTGAATCATTCCCGCCAACAGGCGGCATACAGAAAGCGTGACAATGCAGGGATTCAAGGAATTCATCATGCGCGGCAACCTCGTTGAGCTTGCTGTGGCCTTCATCATGGGTGGTGCCTTCGCCACTGTCGTCGAGTCGTTCACCGCGGTCCTCATGGACGTGCTCGGTAAGCTGGGTGGCACCCCCAATTTCTCGAGCTTCGCCCCCGGCGGTATCAGCGTCGGTGTGTTCCTGACTGCGCTCGTGTCCTTCCTCATCCTCGCCTTCGTCGTGTACTTCGGCATCGTGAAGCCGTACAACTTCGCCCGCAAGCGTTTCGAGAAGGACGTCGTCGAAGAGGAAGCTGAGCCCACCGCCGAAGAGGCGCTGCTCGGCGAGATCCGCGACCTCCTCAAGGCCCAGCGCGCCTGAGCGTCGATCGGCTGCATCGAGGCGCTACCCCACCGGGGTGGCGCCTCGTTTGTGTTTGTCAGCCCCAGTGCGGTGGGCGGTCGGCCGCCAGACGCCGCTCATCGGCGTTCCAGGGGCGCTGAGCGGTCGCCGTCGGCTGTAATCCGGTGAGGCCCAGGCACTCTCGAAGGTGCATGAGCTTGGCGTGGAAGGCAGCGAACCCAACATGCGCCACGACATCCATGCTGTCTCTTATACACATCTGACGCTGCCGACGATTCGCCACCGGTGTAG
>NZ_CAMYFI010000027.1 GCF_947255005.1 uncultured Tessaracoccus sp.
TCGCGTTCGACACGATTTTCGCCGAAGGGCAGCGACGATACGTAGAGTCGCTGTCGGCCTATGCGCGCATGTTCTTGGGCCAGATGGACAAGCCCGACGTGGACTTCATCGAAGGCTTGTCGCCGGCGGTGTCGATCGACCAGAAATCGACGAGCAGGAACCCGCGTTCCACCGTTGGCACCATCACAGAAATCTACGACTATTTACGCCTGCTGTATGCGAGGATCGGGATCCCCCATTGCCCAGAGTGCGGTGCGGCTATTGGCAAGCAGACCCCGCAGCAGATCGTCGATCGCCTCATGGCACTCGACGAAGGCACCCGCTTCCAGATTCTCGCCCCCGTGGTGCGCGGGCGCAAAGGCGAATTCTCAGAACTCTTCCGGCAGCTGCTCGGCGACGGATACTCGCGCGTGCGAATCGACGGCGAGAGCTATCAGCTCACCGACCTGCCCACGATTGACAAGAAGCGCAAGCACGACGTGGAAGTGATCGTCGACCGTGCCGTCGTTCGAGCGAAGGCTCAGCAGCGCATCACGGAATCCGTCGAAACCGCACTTGAGCTGGCAGGAGGTGTCGTGGCCATCGACTTCGTCGACCTTCCCGACGATGCCCCCGACCGGCTGCGGCGCTACTCGGAGAAGCTTGGCTGTCCGAACGATCACGATGTGCAGCTGGAGGAGCTTGAACCGCGACAGTTCTCGTTCAACGGCCCCTGGGGCGCGTGCCCTGACTGCAGCGGCATCGGCGCGGTGCTCGACCCAGACCCGGAACTCATCATCCCCGACGAAGACCTCTCGCTGCGCGACGGCGCCATCGCCCCGTGGAACAACGCCCACCTGAAGAACCACTACGAGCACGTGCTCACGTCGTTGGGGGAGGAGCACGGCTTCTCGATGACGGTGCCGTGGCGTGAGCTGTCGAAGTCGGCACGCAAACTCATCCTGCATGGCATGCCTGGCAACGTCGTCGTGAAGTACCGCAACCGGTTCGGCAGGCTGCGCACCTTCTCGCAGAAGTATGAAGGTATCATCCCGTTCATCCGACGGCGTCACGACGAAGCGGAAACCGATCACGCACGCGAGCGCTGGGGGCAGTACATGCGTGAACTCGCCTGCCCCACGTGCCAAGGGGAGCGGTTGAAGCCCTCGTCGCTGGCGGTCACGGTGTACGGCAAGAACATCTCTGAACTCGTGTCGCTCTCGGTGGGGGAGGCCTTTGAATGGCTCAACTCGCTCGAACTCACGCGCACGGAGGCGACGATCGCCGCCCGCGTGATTAAGGAGATTCTCGCGCGGTTGAAGTTCCTGATTGATGTGGGGCTCGACTACCTCACCCTGTCACGCGCAGCTGGCACGCTCTCGGGCGGTGAAGCGCAACGCATCCGTTTGGCGACGCAGATCGGCGCCGGGCTGGTGGGCGTGCTCTACGTGCTCGACGAACCAAGCATCGGCTTGCACCAACGAGACAACCTCCGGCTCGTGGCAACCCTGGAGCGCCTGCGCGACATGGGCAACACGCTCATCGTCGTCGAACACGACGAAGACACGATCCGGCACGCCGACTGGATCGTCGACATCGGCCCAGGCGCGGGGGAGCTGGGTGGCGAAGTTGTCGTCTCCGGCAGCTTCGACGAGCTCCTGGCCAATCCACACTCCAAGACGGGGCAGTACCTTTCGGGCAAACTCGCCATCGATGTCCCGGCGGTGCGCCGCGAGGGCAACGGGGCGACGCTGTCGGTGGAGGGTGCCCGACACAATAACCTGCGCGAGGTGGACGTCGACTTCCCGCTCGGCACGTTCATCGCGGTCACCGGGGTTTCCGGCTCTGGCAAGTCGTCCTTGGTCAACGGCATTTTGTACCCGGCTGCTGCCAAGGCCATCTACAACGCGAGGAACGTCCCCGGGAAACACCGCAAACTGCAGGGCCTCGAACACCTCGACAAGATCATCCAGGTGGATCAGTCACCTATCGGGCGCACCCCCAGGTCGAACCCAGCCACCTACACCGGTGTGTTCGACAAGATCCGCAAGCTCTTCGCAGAAACACCGGAGGCGAAGGTGCGCGGCTACCAGGCCGGGCGCTTCTCCTTCAACGTCAAGGGCGGGCGCTGCGAGGCGTGTAAGGGCGACGGCACCATCCGCGTCGAGATGAACTTCCTGCCCGACGTGTACGTGCCGTGCGAGGTGTGCGATGGCGCCCGCTATAACCGCGAGACACTCGAGGTGCACTACAAGGGCAAATCCATCTCGGATGTCCTGGATATGCCCATCGCGGAAGCTGTCGACTTCTTTGGCGCCATCGGCTCCATTAGTCGCCATTTGAAGACGCTCGACGAGGTAGGCCTCGGGTATGTGCGTCTCGGGCAGCCCGCCACGACGCTGTCCGGCGGCGAGGCGCAGCGTGTCAAACTGGCCGCCGAGCTGCAGAAACGCTCCACCGGACGCACTCTCTACGTCCTCGACGAGCCCACCACGGGTTTGCATTTCGAGGACATCCGACGCTTGCTCGTCGTGTTGCAGCGCCTCGTCGACCAGGGCAACACTGTGATCGTGATCGAGCACAACCTCGACGTCATCAAATGCGCCGACTGGCTCATCGATATGGGGCCCGACGGGGGCTCGCGCGGCGGTCTGGTCGTCGCAACGGGCACGCCGGAGGACGTGGCCGCCAACGAAGCCTCCGAGACGGGCAAGTTCCTCCGCGAGATGTTGGCGCCGCATGGCTGATCCGGCCAGTTACCGTCCGCGCACGTCGGACATCCCCACCTCGCCGGGCGTGTACCGGTTCTTCGATTCCTTCGGCAACGTCATCTACGTCGGCAAGGCGAAGAACCTCCGCAACCGTCTGAGCTCATATTTCGTCGACCTCGAGAACAAGCACTTCCGTACCCAAACCATGGTGCGCACCGCGGCTCGCGTCGACTGGACCGTCGTCGGCAGCGAGGTGGAGGCGCTTCAGCTGGAGTACACGTGGATCCAGCAGTTCGATCCGCGCTTCAACGTGAAGTATCGCGACGATAAGTCGTACCCCTGGCTTGCGGTCACGTGGAGTGAGGAGTTTCCCCGTGTCATGGTGGGGCGCGGCGCGAAGAAACGCGGCACAAGATACTTCGGCCCCTACGGGCAGGCGTGGGCAATCCGCGACACGCTCGACCTTCTGCTGCGTGTATTCCCGATGCGCTCGTGCTCCAAAGGAGTGTTCGACGGAGCACGCCGCTCCGGGCGCGCCTGCCTGCTAGGAGACATCGGCAAATGTTCCGCGCCCTGCATCGGGCGCGTCTCCGCTGAGGAACACCGCGAGATCGCGGGCGAGCTGATGGCCTTCATGGGTGGCAGAACGGGCGATGTGATTGGGCGGGTTGAACGCGCCATGTACGACGCGTCCGCCGACCTCAACTTCGAGCGCGCCGCCACGCTACGTGACGCACTGGACGCGATGAAGAAGGTGCAGGAGAAGCAAGCTGTCGTGTTCAACGACGGCAAGCGCGCTGACGTCGTCGGGTTCGCGGAAGACCCAACCCAGGTGGCCGTCCAGGTGTTCCACGTGGTCGGAGGCAAGATTCTCGGTGAGCGTGGCTGGGTGGCGGATCGCTTAGACGACCGACCGATCACGGAGCTCGTCGAGGCGTTCATCGCCCAGCTCTACGCCGCCGACGACGCCGATATTCCACCGACGGTGTACACCTCCGTCGAGGCCGAACCCGCCGTCGCGGAGCTGCTCACCGCCCGGCGAGGGGCGAGGGTGGAGGTGCGCGTGCCGCTGCGGGGAGAGAAGCGGCGGCTGCTGGATACCGTCGTGAAGAACGCAGAACTCGCGCTGGAGCAATACAAACGCAAACGCTCGACGGACCTCACCACCCGCAACCGTGCCCTCGAAGAGATCGAGGAGGCCCTGGGCCTGCCAGCGCCGCCGCTCAGGATCGAGTGCTACGACATCTCGCACACGATGGGCCAGGAAGTCGTCGGCTCCATGGTGGTGTTCGAGGACGGGCTGGCGCGCAATTCCGAATACCGACGCTTCCTCATTAAGGGTTTCGAGGGCTCCGACGATGTCCGCGCCATCCGCGAGGTGCTCACCCGCCGACTGCGGAGGCTGAAAGACAACGAAGCCGACGATCTGGTCGATGCGACGACGGGGGTGGCCAAGCGCTTCGCGTATGCGCCGTCCCTCATCATTGTCGACGGCGGGGCGCCGCAGGTGGCGGCTGCGGCGAAGGTGCTGGAGGAGTTCGGGCTGAGCGAGGACATCGCGTTGTGCGGGCTCGCGAAACGGCTGGAAGAGGTATGGCTGCCGGGGGAGGAGTACCCGCTGATTCTTCCTCGCACCTCCGACGGCCTGTACCTCATGCAGCGCGCCCGCGACGAGGCACACCGGTTCGCGATCACCTTCCACCGGCAACGACGGGGCAAGGCGTTGATCGACTCCATCCTCGACGGCGTGCCCGGCCTGGGTGACGTCCGCCGCAAGGCGCTCATGAAGTACTTCGGCAGCGTGAAGAAGCTGCGTGCCGCCACCGTCGACGAAATCGACGAGGTGCCCGGCATCGGGCCTGCGCTGGCGAAGGCCATCCACGACGTGGTGCAGGCTTCCGGCGGCGAGGCGATCAACCTCACCACGGGCGAGGTAACGGAAACGTGAGGGCGTCACACATACGACGCCCCCGGTTTGAACACTATTCAACCGGTGGTGTTGAATGCTGTTCAGCCAATGTCCTAAAGGAGAGACGCATGTCTGATGCTCCGGCCCCCACGCAGTCTGCCACACGTACCTTTGAGGCCAACGACATCGCCTACATCGCCGTGTTCGCCGCGCTCATCGCAGCACTGTCGGTGATGCCCGCGATCCCCGTCGGTAGCCTGGGTGTTCCCATCACGCTGCAGACGCTGGGCGTCACCCTCACCGCGCTGGTGCTCGGGCCATGGCGAGGCACAGCGGCCGTGGCGCTCTACCTACTAATGGGTACTGCGGGCCTTCCAGTTTTCGCCAAGGGCAAGGCTGGGCTCGCACCCTGGTTTGGGCCGACGGTTGGCTATCTCATTGCCTTCGTGGTGTGCACCATCGTGGTGGGTCTCATCTCTCGACGCATCCTGCGCAACGGGCTCGAGAAACTCACCTGGCTGTGGCTGACGCTCACCGTCGTTGCCTGTCGAATACTCATCATGTACCCGCTCGGCACCCTCGGCATGGCGATCACCCTCAAGAAGCCGTTCACGAGCCTGCTCGCAGCGGACCTCGTCTTCTGGCCCGGTGACCTGCTCAAGACCATCGTCGCAGTGGTGGTTGCGCTGGCGATCTTCAAAGCCTTCCCGAGACTCATGCACCGATGATCGAGCTCAGCGACGTTCGGCTGTGCGTACCTCCGCTGCGGCAGGGCGACCCTGAGCGGGTGCTCCTCGACGACATCTCGCTGGAGCTTTCCGAGCGGCGCATCGTCGTGATCGGGGCGAATGGTTCTGGGAAGTCCACACTGCTGCGTCTGCTCAACGGGCTTCGGCTACCGACGAGCGGGACGGTCACCGTCGATGGCCACGACACCGCGAAAGCGGGCAAGCAGGTACGCAAACTCGTCGGCTTCATCTTCACCGACCCGCTTTCGCAGCTGCTCATGTCCACACCCATCGAGGACATCGAGCTCAGCCTGCGCGGTGTCATCAAATCGAAGACGGAACGTCTCGCTCGCGCCCAAGAACTGCTCGACGCCCGGGGGATCGGAGGTGTCGCGCACCAATCCATCTACGATCTCTCGGGCGGAGAGCGTCAACTCGTCGCGCTCACGAGCGTGCTCGCTGTATCCCCCACCGTGGTGGTGGCCGACGAGCCGACGACGCTCCTCGACCTCCGCAACAAGCGCGCCCTCCGGGGAGTATTTGAGCAGCTCGACCAGCAACTCATTTTCTCGACGCACGATCTCGACTTCGCGCTGCTCGCCGAGCGAGCCCTCGTCGTGGAGGACGGCCGAATTGTTGCCGACGACGACCCTGCCGCCGCGGTCGCTTATTACAAGGCGCGCATGCAGTGAACGTGCACGCGAGCCTCCTCGGCATCTATCAGCCCGGCGACGGGTGGCTGTTCCGCATCGGCGTCGGTTGGAAATATCTGCTGCTCATCAGCGTGACGCTACCGACGTTCATCATGGGCACGTGGTGGATGACAGCGCTGGCGCTCGCCGTCGTGTTAGTGCTGCTGCGCACATCGGGTGTCACCTTCCGCCGTGCGCTCGACATCGGTTGGATGCTGTGGATCTTACTCGCCGGCATCGCGGTATTTCAGCTCATCACACTGCGCCCGCTGCTCGCGTTCATCACCACCGGCAACCTGCTCGTCGCAGTGCTCGCCTCCCGGATGCTCACGCTCACCACCAGCACGCCCGATTTGCTCGACGCGTTGGTGCGTGGGCTCTCGCCGCTGCGGCGGGTGGGGGTGAACGTGGACCAGATTGCGCTTACCGTCGCCATCATGGTGCGCTCCATTCCCTACTTACTTGGCTCGTTCCAAACCTCCCGCGACGCCGCCCGTGCACGGGGGAGAGGCAGCAACCTCGTCTCGTTGCTCGTGCCGACGCTGGTGGACGCCGTCTCGTATGCGCAGCGCACGGGAGATGCGGTGCATGCGCGCGGGCTCGCTGAGAACGAAACTGAGATCGCGCCTGCGGCCCCGGCGCCGTAGCGGCGCTGGACAAAGGCGAGGAGAAAGCCGCCGTCGCAGGCGAAGGCAGATAAGGTTGAGCGCATGGTGAGTGAAGTTGCGATCATTACGGGGCTGTCTGGAGCAGGCCGACGCACCGCCGCGCACGCGATGGAAGACCTCGGTTGGTACGTGGTCGACAACCTGCCTCCCGTCATGCTGCCCTCTCTCGCCGACACCATCACTGGCTTCGGCATCGATCGCCTCGCAGTCGTGGCTGACGTGCGAACCCGCGTGTTCTTCGAGCAACTTCCTGAAGCCATCGAGCGTCTCCGCCGCCAGACCCGGAAGCTCGCCCTCGTGTATTTGGAAGCAGACGATGATGTGATCGTCCAACGCCAGGAATCCAACCGCCGCCCGCTCCCGTTGCAAGGCGAGGGCAGGCTCATGGATGGCATCACCAAAGAGCGCCACCTCATGGCAGATCTCCGAGCGCGCGCTGACATCGTCGTCGACACCTCGAGGCTGAGCGCCAGGCAGCTTGTTCAGCGCATCGCGAACCACTTTGGCAGCGACACCACCGACGCCCTCAGCGTGTCCATCATGAGCTTCGGCTTCAAGCATGGGCTTCCGATTGATGCCGACCTCGTGTTCGACGTGCGCTTCCTGCCCAATCCATTTTGGATTCCGGAACTACGCCCCAAGACGGGCCTCAGCCGCGACGTCGCAGCCTACGTGCTCAAGTTTGATGCCGCGCAAGAAATGCTCGACAACATGATGGCGGTCATTCGCACCACCTCGCCCGGCTACCTCAACGAAGGCAAGCGGCAGGTGACGCTCGCCATCGGTTGCACGGGAGGCAAGCACCGTTCCACTGCCATGAGCGAGGAACTCAAGGGACGACTGACCGAAGCGGGCGTGATGTGCACGGTCATGCACCGTGATCTGGGGAAGGAGTGAGCGACGTGGATACGACGCCAGGGCCCAACGTCGTCGCCCTCGGTGGTGGGCATGGGCTTGCCGCCAGCCTGAGGGCGCTGCGCAAGGTGACGCAACGGCTCACCGCGATCGTGACGGTCGCCGACGACGGCGGGTCGTCGGGGCGACTTCGCGACGAGTTCGACATCCTTCCGCCGGGTGATCTGCGCATGGCGCTCGCGGCGTTGTGCTCCGACGACGATGCGGGCAGCACCTGGGCCAAGGTGCTGCAAGCGCGTTTCCGAGGCGACGGACCCCTCGCGGGCCACGCTATCGGCAACCTGCTGATCGCCGGGTTGTGGCAGCAGCTGGGCGACGAACTGGCGGCCCTCGACATGGTGGGGGACCTCCTGGGCGTGGAGGGTCGCGTCATTCCGATGAGCACGGTGCCGTTGGAAATTGAGGCCGACGTGCTGGGCCTAGATCCGTTTGCGCCTGACGAGATCAACACCCTGATTGGGCAAGCGAGCGTAGCGAAGGCGCACGCTGAGGTGCGGCGCGTGCGGTTGGTGCCCCAAGAGCCCCCGGCCTACCCGAGTGCGTTGGAGGCCGTCAGCCACGCCGACGCAATCGTGTTGGGGCCTGGGTCGTGGTTTACCTCCGTGATTCCGCACCTGTTGGTACCTCAACTGTGCGATGCTCTCATGGCCGCGCGGGCTCAACGTATTCTCGTATTCAATATCGCACCACGTGATGAGACGGCGGGCATGAGCGCCGGACGACACCTTGAAGTCCTTGCAGAGCACGCCCCCGAGCTACGGCTCGACGCCGTGATCGCGGATGCGGGGTTCGCTCAAAGGGATCCACACATGGCAGACTACGTGCGGGCGCTCGGAGCGGAACTCGTCGTGGCGGATGTCGCCTCACGCGACGGGACGCCGACGCATGATCCGGATCGACTTGCCGCAGTATTCGCCGAGGTGATTGGGCAAGGGAAGAGGTGAACGGGCCGATGGCCTTGACCCAGAAACTCAAGTCTGAGCTGTCCGCAGTACACATCCCGCAATCCAGTGCGCGAGCGGCGGAAGCCATCGCCATGCTTCGCTTCGGCGGCGGTTTACATCTAGTCGCGGGCAAGATCGTTGTCGAGGCCGAACTCGATTCCGCTGCGGCAGCACGTCGGTTGAGCACAGTCATCACGGACCTGTGGGACTGCTCATCGGAACTCGTGGTGATTAATCCTTCCGGTATTCATCGCAACCCGCGCTACACCATCCGCGTCGTTGCCGACGGCGAACGTCTGGCCAGGCTCACCGGGCTTGTCGATCATAAGCGCCGCCCCGTACGAGGGCTTCCACCGAAGGTGGTTGCGGGATCTGTCATCGACGCGACGGCGGTGTGGCGCGGTGCATTCTTAGCGCGTGGTTCACTGACCGAACCCGGTCGCTCCATGGGGCTCGAAGTCACCTGCCCCGGCGCAGAAGCGGCGCTCGCCCTCGTCGGGGCGGGGCGGAGACTCGGGATCACGGCGAAGTCGAGGGAATCCCGCAACCAGACCCGCGTCCAACTGCGCGACGGCGAGGCGATCGCTGAACTGCTGACGCGCATGGGCGCCCAGGAAGTGCGCCTGCTCTGGGAGGAGCGCAGGATGCGCCGCGAAGTTCGCGCGCAAGCGCACCGGCTGGCAAACTTCGACGACGCGAACCTTCGACGCTCCGTGCGCGCTGCAGTGGCGGCGAGCACGCGGGTGCAGCGGGCCCTTGAGATTCTTGGTGACGACGTGCCGGAACATTTGCGCGTCGCGGGGATGCTGCGTATCGAACACCGCCAGGCCAGCTTGGAAGAGCTCGGCAAGTTGCACGATCCGCCGCTCACGAAGGATGCCGTCGCGGGGCGTATTCGACGGCTGCTGTCGACCGCTGACAAGGCTGCGAAGGAACAAGGCATACCCGACACCGAGGCGTCGCTGCCCCCAGATCTGCGCGACAGCGATTAGAGCACAGTTTCTCGAGCCTCGAGCTTGTCCATCTGATCGATGGGGCTAGGATAAAGCTGTACGCCAAGGCGCAAAACGCTGCCCGGGATTCCGCCCGGCGGGGTGAGCGCAAGTGAACTGAAGGGTATCCATTCATATGACCGTTAAGGTTGCTATCAACGGCTTCGGCCGCATCGGCCGTAACTACTACCGCGCACTCAAGAAATCGGGTGCCGATATCGACGTGGTGGCCGTCAACGACCTCACCGACAACAAGACCCTCGCACACCTGCTGAAGTACGACTCGATCCTCGGCAAGTTCGACGGCGAGATCACCTTCGACGACCAGTCGATCACTGCAGGCGGCGACACGTTCAAGGTCTTCGAAGAAAAGGATCCGGCCCAGCTTCCTTGGGGCGACCTCGGCGTCGACATCGTCGTGGAGTCCACCGGCCGCTTCACTGAGGCCTCCGCTGCCAAGGCTCACATCACCGCTGGCGCGAAGAAGGTCATCATCTCCGCTCCCGCCAAGAACGAAGACATCACCATCGTGATGGGTGTGAATGACGGCGACCTGACGGCCGACCACACCGTCATCTCGAACGCTTCCTGCACCACCAACTGCCTCGCTCCGATGGCGAAGGTGCTGAACGACGAGTTTGGCATCGAAAAGGGTCTCATGACCACCATCCACGCTTACACTGCAGACCAGAACCTGCAGGATGGCCCCCACAAGGACCTGCGCCGCGCCCGTGCCGCTGCCCTGAACATCGTTCCCACCAAGACCGGCGCCGCTGCTGCTGTGGCCCTCGTGCTCCCTGAGCTCAAGGGCAAGTTCGACGGCTACGCTCTGCGTGTTCCCACCCCGACCGGCTCCGCTACCGATCTCACCTTCGAGGCCGGCCGCGAGGTCACCGTCGAGGAAATCAACACCGCCATCAAGAAGGCCGCCGAGGGTCCGCTCAAGGGCATCCTCTCCTACACCGAGGATCCGATCGTGTCGAAGGACATCGAGACCGACCCGCACTCCTGCATCTTCGACGCTGGCCTCACGAAGGTCATCGGCAACCAGGTGAAGGTTGTGGGCTGGTACGACAACGAGTGGGGCTACTCCAACCGTCTGGTTGACCTGACCGCACTCGTCGGCTCGAAGCTCTGATCGTTCAGCCACCCATGCACTGACAGGTGTTGGCCCCGTACTCCCTGCAAGGGGTGCGGGGCCTTCACTTCATCCCCCGTTGTTCTTCCGATCTGAAAGGAACCAAACTCCGTGAAGACCATCGATGAACTCGATGTCGCAGGCAAGCGGGTGCTCATCCGCTGCGACTTCAACGTGCCGCTCGACGGCGATGTCATCACCGACGACGGCCGCATCCGCGCTGCGCTGCCCACGCTCAACAAGCTGGTGGAGGCCGGCGCTCGCGTCGTCATCATGGCGCACCTTGGACGCCCGAAGGGCCAAGTCAACCCCAAGTACTCGCTCGCCCCCGTCGCGAAGCGCCTCGGCGAGCTGCTTGGCAAGGACGTGAAGCTGGCCACCGACGTCGTCGGCGAATCGGCGAAGGCCACTGTCGATTCCCTCACCGACGGTGATGTCGCCCTTCTCGAGAACGTGCGCTACGAGCCTGGCGAAGAGTCGAAGGACGAGAACGAGCGCAAGGCGCTGGCGGAGCAGTACGCGGCATTCGGCGACGTGTTCGTCTCCGACGGGTTCGGCGTCGTGCACCGCAAGCAGGCTTCCGTCTACGACGTGGCCAAACTGCTCCCGAACGCCGCAGGCTACCTCGTCGGCAAGGAAGTCGAGGTGCTGCGCGGTGTCACCGAGCATCCGGCGCGCCCGTTTGTCGTCGTTCTCGGCGGTGCCAAGGTGGCCGACAAGCTCGCTGTCATCGACAACCTGCTGAAGGTTGCTGACACGGTGATCGTGGGCGGTGGCATGGCGTACACCTTCCTCAAAGCGGAGGGTAAGGAGATTGGCAACTCCCTGGTTGACGAAGCCAACATCGATACCTGCGCCGGGTACATTCAGCAGGCTAAGGACGCTGGCAAGCAACTGCTGCTGCCCGTCGACTCCCGCGTGGCGGAAGGCATGGACTTCGACGCCCGCACCGTCGACGGAGAGGTGAGCGTCGTCTCGGCGGATGCCATCCCCGCGGGCTACATGGGCCTGGACATCGGCCCTGAGACCGAGCAGCTGTTCGCCGACACCATCAAGGGTGCCAAGACCGTCTTCTGGAACGGCCCCATGGGTGTGTTCGAGATCGAGGCGCTGTCGCACGGCACCGCCGCGGTAGCCAAGGCGCTCGCGGAGTCCGACGCATTCAGCGTGATCGGTGGCGGCGACTCCGCTGCTGCGGTGCGCGCGCTCGGGCATGCCGACGACGAATTCGGCCACATTTCCACCGGTGGCGGCGCATCCCTCGAGTTCCTCGAGGGCAAGGAACTGCCCGGTATTGCAGTACTAGAAGAGGAGAAGTGATCATGGCTCGTACCCCCATCATCGCTGGCAACTGGAAAATGAACATGAACCACGTCGAGGCGACTGGGCTCGTCCAGAAGCTCGCGTGGACGCTCGCCGACAAGGAGTTTGACCCGAAGACGGTGGACGCCGTCGTGATTCCTCCGTTCACCGACCTGCGCACCGTGCAGACGCTCATCGAGGGTGACCGCATGCCGCTGCAGCTCGGCGCGCAGGACGTGTCGGCACACGATTCCGGTGCCTACACCGGCGAGGTCAACGCAGACATGCTGGCCAAGCTGCAGGTGCGTTACGTCGTCGTCGGGCACTCCGAGCGTCGCCAGTACCACGGTGAAACCGACGAGCTCGTCGGCGCGAAGGCCAAGAAGGTGATTGCCTCGGGCATGACTCCCATCATCTGCGTAGGGGAGGGCCTGGACGTGCGTAAGGAAGGCAAGCACGTCGAGTACACCGTCGCCCAGGTTCGTGGCGCGCTCGACGGGCTGACCGCCGAGCAGGTAGCTGGCATCGTCATCGCCTACGAGCCAGTGTGGGCCATCGGCACCGGAGAGGTGGCGACCCCCGAGGATGCGCAGGAGGTGTGCGGCGCTATCCGTAATGAGGTGCGCAACGCATTCGGCGACGAGGCTGCCGACAAGGTGCGTATCCAGTACGGCGGCTCGGTGAAGTCCGGCAGCATCCGCTCCATCATGGATCAGCCCGACGTCGACGGCGCCCTCGTCGGTGGCGCAAGCTTGAAGGCGGAGGAGTTCGCGGCGATCATCAGGTTCCAGGATCTCGCTGTCTGATCCGTTTCTCACGCGTTGGTCGGTCGTTCACAGTGGTGGGCGGCCGACCAACGTTCTATCAAAGCTCTAATTCGGTATTCACTCATGCGTCAGTTACACTGGCCTGCGTGATTGTGCCTCTTCTCTCCACGCCGGTGACTATCCTTTCTGCGATTCTCATCGTGCTGAGCGTCCTTCTGGCAGCGTCCATCCTCCTCCACAAGGGCCGTGGCGGCGGTATGTCTGACCTGTTCGGTGGCGGCATGTCCACGTCGATGGGTGGCGTTTCGCGCGCCGAGCGTCGACTCGATTTCATCACGCTGATCGTCGGGCTGATTTGGCTGCTCACCATCATCGCGCTGCTGCTGGTGTACCGAGCCGAAGCGCTCTGAGGATCCACCCCAACCAATCCCAACGACAACCAAAGGAGAAGAGCCGTGGCAGGTGGCAATGCCATCCGTGGAAGCCGTGTGGGCGCTGGCCCCATGGGCGAGGCAGAGCGAGGAGACGCCGTCGCTCGGCACCGAGTGTCCTATTTCTGCGCGAGTGGACACGAGACGCGCCCTGCGTTTGCAATCGACGCCCAGATTCCCGAGGAATGGGACTGCCCCCGCTGCGGACTTCCGGCGAACAAAGATGAGGACAACCCGCCTCCGCCGCCGAAGATCGTGCCGTACAAGACGCACCTTGCCTACGTGAAGGAACGTCGCACCGCGGAGGATGCGAAAGCGATCCTCGCGGAGGCAATCACCACGCTGCGTGCCCGTCGGGCAGCAGGCGAAATCATTTACTGATTTCCTCCAATACCCGCAGCTTCCGGGCCAGCACCGCGCTAAAACTCGCAGTGGTACTGGCCCGGAAGCTTGCTGGCGGCTGCGTCGTCGACGAACCACAAGGTGGAAAGTTCGCCTTGAGCGTGAGTTGCGGGTAGCGTCTGGTCGCCGTCGAGGACGCGAGCCACGGCGTCGGCTTTGGCTTCGCCGGTGACGATGAACCACAATGAATCGGTGTTGTTGAGCGCATTGAACGTGAGCGTGATGCGCTCTGGGGGAGGCTTCGGCGCATCTTCTACGCCGATGACGAGCCGAGTGGTGGGCTTGAAGCTGGGGTGGTCGGGAAAGATCGACGCGGTGTGCCCGTCAGGACCCATGCCGAGCAACACGAGATCGAAGCCGATGTCGCCGAGTTCTGTCTCGTAGACGTCTGCGCTTTCGCGGGAATCCTTGCGCCCATCTTTCGCCGCCATCATGTGGATGTTGGCGGGTTGGATGGGCAGGGTTCTGGCGAGCCGTTCGAGGGCCTGCAGCGAGTTGCGTTCCGGGTCGGTGGCCGCCACGAACCGCTCGTCGCCCCACCACAGGTGGAGCTTTGTATAGTCGATGTCCACGTCGACGATGAGTTCTGCCACCCGCTCGTATACGGCGTTCGCGGCGGTACCGCCTGCGAGGCAGATATCGATGCGCTCTTTCGTGGCATCCTTCTTTGTCAGGAACGCTACGAGGCGCTCCGCAACAATGTTGGTGACATCGTCGGGATGCGGGGCACGAACCAGGCGTTGGTGCATTAGAGACCTCCTTCTTGTGACAGCAAATGGGCGACGGTGTCTTCGAACACCTGGTCGGGGTCAAGGCGTTGCAGCTCCTCGGTGAGGAGGTCAGTGAGCGGGCGCCGTCGCAGCGCCACCTTCCGTGGTGGCTGCCCAGGCACGGTGTACTCCGCCGTCGTGTTGCCGGGGCGATGAATGCGAATGTCGCCTGCGTCGGTGTTCAGGACCACCTCGATCACGCCGACGCCGTCGCCGTCGACGCGCTCCACCTCGATGCCCAGCCTACTGCTCAACCAGGTGGCGAGCAGCGTAGCGGGGGCGTTGTCGTGCGCCGACACCACGCGTGCGCCGCGCACGGGAGATGCCACCTGGTCGACGGCGGCGACGAGCAGCGCCCGCCACCTGGTGAGGCGTGTCCACGTGAGGTCAGTGTCGCCGGCGGTATGATGGCGGGCCCGGTTTCTGAGCGCCGCCTGCGGGTCGGCGCAGCCAGCGGCGTCCGTGATGCGCCGATCCGCGAGCTGGCCGATGGGGTCGTTCGCCAGGTCATCGGGCCCTTCATGGGGCCACCACACGACGGTAGGGGAGTCAGGAAGCAGCAGAGGCAGCAGCATCACGTTGGCTCGCTCACGCAGCCCGCCACGGAGGGTGAGGGTGATGAGATCGCCGGGGAGCCCGTCGCCCACCTCGATCGTGGCATCCATCGACGGGCCACCGTCGCTGTTGGCGTTGGTGACGACGATGACCCTAGATGGGTGAGCATAGGCGGAGGCCTTCGCGGCGTGGATGGCGTCGTCGAAGTGCGTGTCGTCGGTGGCGATGATGAGGGTAAGCACCAGGCCGCTCGCGCCCGCTCCACGGTGCGCCTTGGTAAGTTCAGCGGAGATTTCCCGCGACGTGGTGTCTGGCAGTTCAATGATCATAATGTTGCTCCTACGGGCGTCGCCAGGCACGACCGTCGCCGGCGAGCATGTCGTGGGCGGATGATGGGCCCCAGGTGCCGGGCTCGTACTGCTCGGGCTGCTCGTCGAGCGAGGCCCAGTATTCGAGCACCGGATCGAGGATGCGCCAGCTGAGCTCTACCTCTTCCTGCTGCGGGAAGAGTGGCGGTTCACCGAGCAGCACGTCGAGGATGAGGCGCTCGTAGGCTTCCGGGGAGGATTCGGTGAAGGAGCCGCCGTAGCCGAAATCCATCGACACCTCGCGGATCTCCATCTGCGTGCCGGGCACCTTCGCACCGAAGCGGAGGGTGACGCCCTCGTCGGGTTGGATGCGAAGTACCAGCGCGTTGGTGCCGAGTTTCGCGGTGTCGGTGCTGGTGAATGGCAGGTGTGGGGGTTGCTTGAAGTTGAGTGCTACCTCCGTCACGCGTCGCGGCATGCGCTTGCCGGTGCGGAGGTAGAAGGGCACACCGGCCCAACGTCGGTTGTCGATGTTGACGCGAATCGCCGCGAATGTTTCGGTGCAGGAACCGGGATCGACGCCGTCCTCGTCGATGTAACCCAGTACTTCTTTGCCGCCTTGCCAGCCGCCGGCGTATTGCCCGCGCGCGGTGTGCTTGGCGTAGTCGTTGGGGACGCTCGCTGCAGCTAGCACCTTTTTCTTTTCTGTGCGCAGCTGGGCGGCTTCGAAGTTCGTCGGGTCTTCCATCGCGGCGAGCGCCAGCAGCTGGAGGAGGTGGTTTTGCATCACGTCACGGGCGATGCCGATGCCGTCGAAGTAGCCTGCGCGGCCCCCGATGCCGATGTCTTCGGCCATCGTGATCTCGACGTGGCTGACATAGTGGTTGTTCCACACGGGCTCGAAGAGCTGATTCGCGAACCGCAGTGCCAGGATGTTCTGGACAGTTTCCTTTCCCAGATAGTGGTCGATGCGGAACACGTCTTGGGGCGCGAACAGGTCGGAGACGACGGCGTCGAGCTCCTTCGCGGATTCGAGGTTGTGCCCGAAGGGTTTCTCGATCACGACGCGATGCCAGCTCTCGTCGCTCTGCTCTACCAGGCCGTGCGAGCGCAGCTGCTGCATCACGAGCTCGAAGCCGGACGGCGGAATGGAGAGGTAGAACGCGTGGTTGCCGCCGGTGCCGCGCTCGGTGTCGAGTTCGGTGAGGGTTTCTCGCAGGCGTTCGAAGGCGTCGTCGGAATCGAAGGTGCCGCTCACGAAACGGATCCCCTCGAGCAGTTGCTCCCATACTTCCTCGCGGAATTCGGTGCGGGCGTGCTCCTTGACGGCGTCGTGCACGACCTGCGCGAAGTCTTGGTCTTCCCATTCCCGACGGGCGAAGCCAACCAGGCCGAAGCCAGGGGGAAGCAGGCCTCGGTTGGCCAGGTCGTAGACGGCTGGCATGAGCTTCTTGCGGGACAGATCGCCGGTGACGCCGAAGATGACGAGAACGCACGGTTCTGCGATTCGGGGGAGGCGGCGGTCGTCCGGGTCTCGCAACGGGTTGACGAACGGGGTGGGAGTGGAGGTCACGTTCCCCAGCCTAACGGTTCTTCGCAACTAGGATGTTCTCTATTTCAGCTGTAGACTCCCTCGGGAATTGTGAGGGAGGTCAGGTGACGGCAACGACGGCACACGCGTCGCGTGCGAGCGCGAAAGACGTGGTGAAGGCCTACGTCGCGCTGACGAAGCCTCGCATTATCGAGCTGCTGCTGGTCACCACCCTGCCCGCCATGTTCCTCGCGCAGGGCGGATTGCCGCCGCTGTGGCCTGCCGTTGCCACCATGTTTGGTGGTTGGATGGCCGCCGCCAGCGCCAACACATTCAACTGTGTGCTTGATCGCGACATTGACGAGACCATGCGCCGCACCCGGCGCCGCCCCATGCCTCGGCACCAAGTGGGGGTGCGCTCGGCCACCATCTTCGGTGTGCTGCTCGCCGTCATGTCGTCGCTCATCTTGGGGTTCGGCGCGAACTGGCTCTCCGCTGGTCTCGCGCTGCTGGCCAACGCGCTGTACGTGTTCGTGTACACGATCTGGCTCAAGCGCCGCACGTGGCAGAACATCATCTGGGGTGGCATTGCGGGATGTTTCCCGCCGCTGATCGGCTGGACCGCGGTCACGAACTCGGTGAGCTGGCCGCCGATCATCATGTTCGCCGTGGTGTTCTTCTGGACCCCGCCGCACACGTGGGCGCTGTCGTTTCGCTACAAGGACGACTACGCGGCTGCGGGCGTGCCGATGCTCCCCGTCGTTCGTACGGCCCCGCAGGTGGCCAGGCAGATTCTCGTCTACACCTGGCTGACGGTGGGCGCGTCGCTGCTGCTGTGGCCGGTGGCTCCGACGGGGCCGCTCTACGCCGTCGTGGCTCTCGCGTCCGGCGCCGTCATCACCTGGGAAGCCGTGCAGCTGCTGAGAAGGGCCAACCGCGGGCTCGAGGGTGCGCAGCTGAAGGCCATGCGTTTGTTCCACTGGTCGAACAGCTACCTCGCCATTTTGTTCCTCGCCATCGCAATCGATCCACTGATCTTCGCGCGCTGAAGCGCGTAGGCTCGAGGCATGGATCTGTTCGTGCGGGAGCCGGAGTACCTCGATGTGCTCGCCGATGGCACCGTCAAGCAGCTCAACCCCTTTACAGGTACCGAGGTGTGGACGGTGCCCGGCCGCGGCAATCGCCCGCTTGGTGTGCGGATGGCGGACACTCAGCCGCTCAACCCCGACGAACACGGCCGCCACTGCGCCTTTTGCGAGCTGCGCTACTGGGAGACCCCGCCGGAAAAGTCGCGCCTCGTGCGAAGGGGCGATGAGTGGGCGCAGCTCGACGCTGTCCCCGCCAGCCAGCTCCTCGACGAGGCGGCGGAGTTTCGTCGGGTGCCGAACCTGTTCGAGATTTTGAGCTACGACTACTGGCATCTCAACTACGGCTACGAGCTCCCTGCCGACGTCGCTGCCCGTCGTGAGGAGTATCTGGCGGAGCCCGAGGGGCTGCGGCACGTGGTGAGTGTGGTGGAGGCCAAGCTGCGCGCCAGTGGGCATGCGCCCGAGGACATCGCTCGGATGGAGCTCGCCGACAAGCTGGAGGCGGCGTCCGGCTTTTTCGGGGGAGGACACGACGTGATCATTGCCCGTCGACACTTCGTCGACGGCGCTACGGAGAACTCCCAGCTGGCATCCTCCGGCACGCTCACGCCGGGGGAGCACCGTCGGTTCCTGCGGTTTACAGTGGATGCGATGGCACAGCTCTACGCTGCCAATCGATACGCGCGGTATGTGTCCGTGTTCCAGAACTGGCTGAAACCTGCTGGTGCGTCCTTTGATCACCTGCACAAGCAGCTAGTGGCGATCGACGAGCGCGGGACGCAACAGGAGCTGACGTTGGCGAGGCTGCGGCGCAATCCCGACATCTTCAATGACGCGGCCGCGAACTATGCGAGCAGAAACAATCTGATGATCGCCGAAAACGACCACGCCATCGCGTTCGCGGGGTTTGGGCACCGGTATCCGACCATCGAGGTGTACTCGCGATCTGAGGAGTCGGACCCGTGGCGGCACTCGTCGCAGGAGATCGACGGTGTGTCGGATGTGCTGCACGCGATGCATGCCGCGACGGGCGCCGACGTCGCGTGCAACGAGGAGTGGCACCATCGGCCCATCGACGTGCGCGAGCCGATGCCGTGGCGCATCATGCTGAAGTGGCGAGTCTCAACGCTGGCGGGCTTCGAAGGGGCGACGAAGATCTACCTCAACACCATCGACCCGATGACACTGCGCGACAAGGTGGTCTCCCAGCTGCACGCGTTGCGCGACCAGGGGCGGATCGCCGCCAGCCTGCGCATCGCCACCGAATGCGGCTGCCAACCCAACCCCCTGCGGTACCGCCGCTGATCGCGGGTACGCCGGGGCCGCTCCGCGCCGGTGGTTGGGTAGCCGCTCTCGCCTCGGTGGTTGAGTAGCCGCCGTAGGCGGCGTATCGAAACCACACCCCGATGATTTCGATACACGCCCTACGGGCGCTACTCAATCATCGAATCTGGCACAACTCGACGGTCGGGCCTGGCCGGTGGTTGAGTAGCGAGCGAAGCTCGCGTATCGAAACCCGCCGAAGCCACCCACCACGAAACTTCAAAATCCGTACGCAGATGAGATGAAGGGCCTGTATTAGGGGTGTTTGGTCAATCTGCGTACGGATTTTGAAGTTTTTCGATCGCTGCGCCGCCCACTCGAGGGCCGGGTGAGGGCCGCCCCCGGTGATTGAGTAGCCCGCGTAGCGGGCGTATCGAAATCCCGCGCGGTACTACGCCAATGTCAAACCCAGGCGGTCGAGCAGTGGTTGCAGCTCCGGGTCGCGTCCGCGGAACGTCCGGTAGGTCTCCATCGGGTCGACGCCGCCTGCCGGGCCCAGCAACGTCGCGCGGAAGTGGTCGCCGTTTGCTCGGGTGCCGCCTCCTTGCTCCTCGAACCAGGCCACGGCATCCGCGTCGAGCACCTCGGCCCAGGTGTAGCCGTAGTAGCTGGCCTCGTAGCCGCCGCCCCAGATGTGCGCAAAGTACTGCGTGCGGTAGCGCGGCGGGCAGATGTCGTCGGCCAGCCCGTAGCGCTCGAGCGCGGACTGCTCGAAGGCGGCCACCTCGTCGGCGGAGGAGGGGAGTTCGTCGAGCGGCGTGGAGTGCCAGACGTAGTCGAGCACCGCGGCGATGAGCACCTCGGCATTGGCGTAGCCCAGCCCGAATTCGCTGGCGGCCTGCAGTTTCTCCAGCCATTCGGCGGGCAGCACCCGGCCGGGCTGCCAGGCCCAGTGCTCGTTGACCTGACTGGGGAATTCGACGAAGTCGCGCGGCACGCTCGTACCGGAGCGCGACGGGTACTTGGCCTTGCCGAACAGCCCGTGCAGCGCGTGTCCGAACTCGTGGAACATGGTGATGACTTCATCCCACGTGACGGTCGGCACGGTCTTGCGGTAGTTGCAGTTGTTGGTGACGATGGGCAGCTCGTCGGAGAGCGTCGACACCTCGTTGATGGCGTTCATCCAGGCGCCGCCGTTCTTCGTCGGGCGTGCCCAGAGGTCCATGAGGAACAGCCCGACGGGGGAGCCGTCGGCGTTGGACACCTCGTACACCTGCGCGTCCTCGACGTGCCCGCGCAGATCGTCGCGCAGCTTGAACGTGATGCCGTACAGCTCGGTGGCCGCTGCGTAGCAGGCCTCGGTGACCTTCTCGACGGTGAGGTACTCGTCGAGCTCAGACTCGTTGAAGGCGAACCGTTCCTTGCGCAGCTGCGCCTCGACGTACTGCCAATCAGCCGCCGTGAACGTGGCGCCGGGGTTGAGCTCGGTGTACTTGTTCGCGAGCTCGGCTGCTTCCTCGCGTGTCTTCGCCAGCGCCGCCTGCGCCAGCGGGATGAGCATCTCCTCGATGGCTTGCGTCGTCTTCGCCGTGCCCATCGACGCGACGAGCGCCGCGTGCGACGGATACCCGAGCAGCGTGGCGCGTTCGGCGCGCACGCGAGCCAACTCGACGAGGGTCGCGCGCGTATCGAACTCGCCCAGCCCGCGTGTAAGGGAGGCGTCGAGGACGCGGCGTCGCAAGTCGGCGTTGGCGAGCTTGGCGGTCAGTGGCTGCTGCGTGGTGTTCACCAGCTGAAGGCGGAGTCCGTCGTCGGTGCGCAGGGCATCCACGTCGGCGGGGGAGAGTCCCTCTAGCTCCTCCTCGTCGACGGCAAACCCGGCGGCATTACGTGCCTCGCGGTTGAGGCGCTCGAACGTCGTGGACAGCTCCGCGATGCGCCCGTTCAGCTCGCGCAGACGCGCCTGCTCCGCCTCGCCGAGCGCGACGCCGGCCCGCTCGAAGTCCTTCAGCAGCTCAGTCAGGTGGTAGCGGTCCTGATCGTCAGCCTCGACCTCGCTGTCGTCGAATCGGCGTTGCAGCGCCTGCAGACGATCGTAGATGCCCTTGTCGAGATAGATTTCGTCGTCGTGGGCGGACAGCTTGCCCGCGTATTCCTCGGCGATCGCGTCCAGCTCGTCGGTGGTGTCAGCGGACTTCACCGAGTAGAACATCGAGAGCACCAGATTGAGCGGCCGACGCGCTTCCTCCCACACGTTGAGCACGTTCTCGCGCGTGGCGAGGGCGCCGTCGCTGCGCAGCGCCGCGAGCGTCTGCCTCTGGTGGGCCATGCCCTGGTCGATCTCGTCGCGGTAGCGCTCAGCCGAGTAGCTGGCGAAGTCAGGCAATGCCATCGGTGGCCTTTCATCTCGTTGTACTTCGGCCACCCACTCTATTGCGTCTGGCTTAGTCGGAAGCGAGGTTTGCGGCCTTGGTGCCGAACAACAGCCAAGCCGAGGCTGCCGCGAAGACGGTGAGGCCAGCCATGTGCATCCACACCACGGTTGCCGGGATGCCCAGGAAGTACTGCAGGTAGCCGATGGCGCCCTGCAGCGCCACGGCGGCGAGGAACATCGTCGCCAGGCGAGCCGCTTCGCGGTTAGCCGCACGCTTGCACACCACGACGCAGGCGACGGCCAGGATGGCCACCACCCACGCTGAGAGCGCGTGGATGCGCGCGATCTGCTCGATGTTGAGCCCGTTGCGCGGCGCGTTGGCGTCGCCAGCATGGGGGCCGGCACCCGTCGTGAGCGTGCCGGTCACTACGCTCACCATGGCCGCGCAGAAGGTTCCGACAATGAGCGCCCGGGTGCCGGCCGACGTCACAGCCGGCACGTTGTCACGCCCCAACAACACACCCCACGTGCACAACACGATGAGCGGAATGGAGGCCGTGAGGTGGAAGCCCACGATGAACGGGTTGAGCCCCAGCTTCACCGTGATACCGCCGACGATGGCCTGCGCGATAATGCCCCATCCGACGGCGAACGTCACCCACCACAGCTTGGTGCCGCGCCCGCGCACCCACCATGCCGCGATCCACGCGCCGAGCGCGACGAAGCACAGCACGCCGGTGAGCGTGCGGTTGCCGAACTCGATGAGCCCGTGGATGCCCAACTCAGCGTGCGGGGTGAGCCGGTCTGGAGTGCAGTAGGGCCAGTCGGAGCAGCCGAGCCCCGAGCCAGTCAGACGCACGATACCGCCCGTGACCACGATGCCCATGTTGCAGATCAGCGACGCCCACAGCCACGCCATCAGCGCGCGCTGCGTGCCGACGAGCTTCTTCAAGAGGTCCAACGAAATACCTTTCTGGCAAGCGCCGCAGCCGCCGCAGCCCACACGGCCGCCACGGCGAGCGGCAACCAGAGCACTGTACCTGTTCCCCCCGCACGCAGCGACTCCCCGACCGCGGCGGTGGGTAGTGCAGTGAGGATCGGTTGCGACCAGCTGGGGAACGCCGTCACGGGAATCACGATGCCGAGCGGAAGGCCAACCAGGAACAACAAGTTCGCCAGCGCCAGCGTCGTCTCCGGGCGAAGTGAACCAGCGATGGCCAACCCGAGCGCAATGAACGCCGCCATGCCGACGATGCACGTCACCGTCGTGACGAGCCACGCCGCAGGGGCGATCGCGGGGCGCCAGCCCATCAGCAGCCCTAGGACGCCGAGCGCGACAACCTGTCCCAAGGTGATCATCGCGATGGACAGCGCCTTGCCGAGCAGAATGCCGTCCTTGCCCAGCGGGGTCGCGGTGAGGCGCTCGAGCACGTTGTAGCGTCGCTCAAATCCGGTGGCGATGGCGAGCGTCGTGAGCCCCGATGACCACAGCACCATGCCCAGCACCGACGGCGCCAGCTGTTGGTAGTCGATGCCAAACCGCGCGCCCCACACCTTGCCGGCAACCAGGATGGCTACGGGAAACACGATGGCGAGGATGAGCTGCTCGCCGTTGCTCAGGATGAGCCCGGCCTCCATCTTGGCGTGCTGCCACACCTGCGCCCTGCGAGGTGCTGCAGTGGGGGCGGGAGTGAAGTCGAGGTTCATGCTTCCTCCTCGGTGCACTGCAGAAATGCCTTCTCGAGGGTTCCGTACCGGGCATCGAGCTGTGCGACGGTGCCACTCGCCCGAGCGCGCCCACGGTGCATGATGGTGACGGTATCGGAGAGCTCCTCGGCCTCGGCCATGTTGTGGGTGGTGAGCACGACGGCGACACCGGCGTCGCGCACAGAACGGATGAGTTGCCATGTTTGATGGCGAGCGCGAGGGTCCAGGCCCGACGTGGGCTCATCGAGGAACACCAGCGATGGCCTTCCGACGAGCGCCCCTGCCAGGTTTACAGCCTGCTGCTGGCCGCCCGAGAGCCTGCGGTAGGCGGTGGTGGCGAACTCGTCGATGTGCAGGACCTGCATGAGCTCATCGATCGGCTGCGGGTGCGCGTACAGGCTGGCGAGATAGCGCAACAGTTTCGACGGGGTCACCGCCGCCCATGCGCCAGTGGCCTGGGGCATCAACCCGACGCGTGCGCGCGCCTCGGCAGAACCTGGCGCGTGGCCGAAGATCTTCAGCGAACCCTCGTCGGGAGTGAGCAGCGCGGTGCAGCAGCGGATGAACGTGGTCTTGCCCGCACCGTTGGGGCCGAGCAGTGCGGTGACTGTGCCCGGAGACGCTGTGAGGCTCAGGCCATCCAAGGCGGGCTTTGTGCCAAACGAGAGCCGCAGATCGTGGGCTTCCAGAGCGAGGGGCATGGTGTCAGCGTAGGCCATCGCAGCTGAGAGGTAGAAGTTCGATCAGCAGCAGCCGTGCTCATCGCCCGTCGCGAAGCTGCGCAGCACAGCATCAAACGTAATCACATATTTCTCTTCAAACCCGGCTATCGGATTAGCGAATCAGAGCGAAACCAAGGTGCTCTGCGCTCCAGAGAATTCAGCCAACGTAACATCTTGTGCGCTTGGCTAATTCCGGATTATCTTCCCAATATGGGCAGATGCGTGAGTCGCGCTAGGTGTATTCAGTCGGGAGTTGTGGATGACCCCGGGGAGAGGAGTATCCTCTTTTGAATGATCGTTACAATCCTGGATGAATCAAGCCTCACAAGATCCTGTCTCTCCTGCTTTGTTAGGGTGCTGCAAGACAATGACGTAGTCGTCGGTGAGTTTACCGGTTGAGCAGCGCCACTTCGGCAGCATCCGTCCGTCAGTAGCCCCGGCCTGACGCATGATCTGGCTAGCCGCCGCGATGGGAGGAAGCTGATCATTTCTGGAAGAGAAGGCAACACAGCGCATCCCTGAAGGTAGTCGGGATTCTAACCAGTCTCTACCTAATCGAAACGTTATTTCCATGGAACTCTGTGCTAATGAGAATGTCCCAGATTCCATATCCCAAGACTTGGTGATTGAGAACTCGGTATGTGGTAAATTTAACCAATCAGAAGGCGCTAAAGGCATGGTGGCAACCCAATCGGTTCCAGTCCGCTTCATCGAGGCCCCTGCTGGGAAACGCCGGTGAAAAAGGCCACCGGGGGGACCCTCCGGAAACCAGTAGGGCCAAGACTTCACCGGCCAAGAGGTTGCTTCTTCGCAGGAATAATTAAAAGATTTTCCGGGAAAACCTTGAATGTAACTAAGAAGGTGGCGCGAGTTTAGAAAAAAATCATCTTGAATGAAGGATCGTATAATGCAGACGCCCTTTGTGACGACATCTTCCTCGTCCCAGCCAATCATATCCTTTGAAAATCCGTTAGAGAGATAGATCTCGTATCCGGCATCGTCATCATCTCCATCGCCGCTTATGTCATAGCTGGCAATCTCGCATATCCTACCGTTCTTGAAGGCAAGAAGCATGGGATATCCAGTACTATCGGCGTCTCGCTCGACCTTGATATCCATGAGTGATAGCTTCTGTCTAATTATCTCAATGGCGGCGGCCATTTACTCCCCTTTTTCGTTTGATAAGCAACTGAGCCTCGCCTTTTCTGTTCCACTCAACGATGAGTTTTCTGCGTTCGGCATGCACATGGAGACGATCAACTCGACGGCGCCATTGGGGCAGTTTCTTCCAGTGTTTGTGTTGGGGGCCGAGTGACACACGGGTCCGGTTCATTCTGAGGGTGTTGTTACCGTTCTTGACCACGTGCTTGATTGCTCCTTTGGCTGCGCGCCAACTCTTGGTGGATCGGGCTATTTGCGTGACACGCGCGGCATATTTGAGTCCTCTTCCTGCCGGTCCTAGAAGGGAAAGCGCTGCTTCTGCGTAGCGTCCCCTGCGTACCGCATCGACAGCAAGAGCACCACTTGCTACCCACCCGATAGGGCCAGGAATATAACTAGCGGCAACCAATCCCACTCGCCACCATGCTTGGCCGGTGGTGTCTTGTTTGTTGATGGGGTCGTTGGGGTAGGTGTAGGGGGTGTCGTTGCCGCCGTAGATGGGGTCGAGGCTGGTGAACAAACCAGTGACCGGGTTATAAAGACGTGCCCCCATGAGGAGGATTCCGGTCTGTGTGGTGGTGCGCTGTTTCGCACCCAGCCACCCATAGCCATTGACCGCAACACCAGCGGTACCCACCGGCCGCGTGGCAACTGGAATGCCGTATTCGGTGTAGCGGGTCCACCCATCAAGACCGGTCGCCTCATGCTGATCGGCTGGCAGTGTGATGGTTGCCGAGACATCCCCGCGCGGATTAGCCAATGCCAGCTCACCGCTGGTCACCCCACCGGAAGTAGTCAACGACCAACTCACATCACTGCCCGTGAGAAGACCTGCATACACAGTGGTTGACGAACCCTGCACTGTACTGGTGGTCACCCACGCCGGGTTATCCGAATCATCCACATAATGGTTCGTCACCGACTCAGTGACAGTCGTTTCCAACGTGCGGCGTGTGGTCTGCACCGTGCGACGCCCAGCCGCATCCAACCCATACGGCACACTCACCGAGCGCCTGCAGCGGCAACGATTGTGACTATGTTGGCGAGCTGCCTGCTTGGCTGTGGTTCTACATGCTGCAAGCTTGCGTAGATCTCTGTGAAGTAACAAATCGGATCTTGCGTAGTTGCAGCGCTTGATGTCAAAATTCCGTTAATGCGGGCGGATGCGTGAGTCGCCGCAGGCCTTGTTGGGTCTCAGAGTTGAGCGAGGTTTGTGGTGATGATGAAGCGTGCGTTGGTGCTGCTGATAGCCATTTCGTTGACGGTGGGCGTTGGAGTGGTGGGCCCGGCGTGGGCTGCTCCGACTGATGATGGGGATGTGGGGGGATCAGCCACTTCGGCCGTTCCTCTGGTGCGACCTGATTGGGTGTCCGCAGTGGTGACTGCCCGGGCGCAAGGGGCGCGGGTGGAGGTGCTGTCTGAACGGACTGAGTCGTCGCGGGTTTTTGCGCGTCCTGATGGTGCCGTTGAGGAAGAAGTCTCTGCTGCCCCTGTGCGGTTTAGAGATGCCGATGCGGCTGATGGATGGCGAGATATTGACACGTCGCTGAAGGTTTCCGGGTCGGTAGTTGTTCCGGGATCGATGCCTGTTGATGTGGTGTTATCGGGTGGCCCATCAACGTCTGACTTGGTGGTGTTTGATGCTGGGAGTGCTGACGAAGTTGCGGTGGCATTGCAAGGGCAGGCGCTTCCGAAGCCCTTGCTGGAAGGCTCCACGGCGCGCTATCCCGATGTGTTTCCGGGTGTGGATGTGTCAGTTGATGTCCGGTCGGGTGGGTTTGAGCTGTTGTGGGTTGTCAAAAACGCTGCGGCTGCAAGACGGTTGGTGACTCGTTTTGGGGGTTCGGATGGACTAGAGCTTCCATTCGTGGTGCGTTCTCGAGGCTCGGTGGCTGCCGAGCGCGATGGTGGAGTCAAGCTTTCGAAGAATGGGAAGCCCATCGGGAGATTCGCGCCACCTTCGATGTGGGATTCGCATGCAGCGATTCCGGGCGAAAAGGGTGCCGAACGGCGTGTTGGATTTGGAATAGATAACACGAGACCCCAAGCGCGACGCGCAGCATCCAGCCAAGCCGTTGAGGTTCGGGCGGATACGCAGTGGCTGCTGGATCCTGCGCGGGAGTTTCCCATCTCGATCGATCCAACCTATGCCGTGGCTACTGGTGGGCCTGTCTTCGACACGTTTGTACAGCAGGGGTTTACCACGGATCAGTCGCGGTCGGCAGAACTGAAAGTAGGAAATAACGGTCAGGGCCAAGTGGCTCGGAGTTTCCTGAACTTTAGTGCTGGGCTATTTAAGGGTCGCGATGTCGTGAATGCGAACTTGTCACTGTATGAGTCTTGGTCGTGGAGTTGTTCCTCGAGCGCGTTTTCGTCGTATGACTCCGGGTTAGCGACGACTGCGACTCGTTGGACGACACAGCCTTCGATTGGGGCTCGACGTGCATGGGTGGCCGCTGCTAAGGGGTACTCGTCTTCATGTCCTGCGGGGCGGGTTGTGCTCGATATGACGGCTCAAGCGAAAGCTTGGTCAAAAACTACTCAATCGCAAGTAGGCATGATGTTGCGTGCCGATACAGAAGATCGCTCTTGGGGATGGAAGCGTTTCCACTCGTCGGAGGGTGTGCACAAACCGCTCTTGACAGTCGTGTATAACCGCGCACCAAGCACTCCGGGGGTCCCGGTAGTCGATGGGCTGGTTTCCGCCAAGGTTGCCGATGGCTCGACGAAGTTGTTTTTGGGGAATCCGAAACCGCGGTTGAGAGTGCCGGTCTCGGATCCGGACAAAGACTCGGTGAAGGTGCAGTTCGCGTACTTCTATACTGCGACAGATCAGCCGGTGGTTTTGTGCGAGGCTGGGGCAGTGGCATCGGGTGGTACTGCGTCGTGCACATCGCGGGTGGCCATTCCGGATAACAAGAATACGTGGATCAGGGCCCGAAGTTTTGACGGTCGCGTCTGGTCAGGGTGGGGGCCTGGGAAGGAAGTTCGACCTGCGTTCATTGCGCCATATGCCCCGAAGATCGCGTGCCCGGCCTCGGCGAACAAGACGTGGGTCGAGCGCGTACGCTCGGCGGAGACGTGCACCCTCACTGCCCGACATACGTCGTGGTCATCGTCACCGACGAAGGTGACGTGGCGAGTCAACGGCGGGGCGTGGCAGGAGAAAACATTCAATCAGATTGCGGCTGACACCAAGGCCGCGGATGTGCGGGTCGGCGGTGTTCCCGGTGGGCATCAGATTGAGGCGTATGTGACGTCGCCGACTGGGAAGAAATCTGCGATATCGACGTACAGTTTTGGGTATGGAACGCCGTCGCTGGTAACCCCAACGGCAGCGGTGACGACGCACGGTGGGGTGAAGGTCGAGGGTGTGGGCGCCCCCGCCCAGAGTGGGTTGCAGGTGCAGGGCGCGATCCAGTGGCGGGTGAAGGGAAGCACAATTTGGTATGACTCGTCGGCGAAGGTGTCTGCGGATCCGGCCAAGACGATGGTGTCTGGCCTGCTGGACACATCACAGATTCTTGAGGCCCATCCGGAGTTGAGTAAGCGCGCGAGCGTGGTGTTGGAGACGCGTGTGAAGTTCACGTATGGGCTGTCCACGCTGGTGACGTCGTCGCGGGAGATCGTTCGTGTGCCGCATGCGTTTGGTGCTGGATTCCCGGTCGATGACGTGGCTGGCGGCCAGGTGGCCCTGTGGACTGGCGAACTGCAAGTCAGCACCACAGATGGAGAGCTGTCAACACCGACGGGTGAGTTATCGGTGTCTCGGACACATTCGACGTTCGCCGGCGAGATGTCTCCGGCACAAGGAGTGTTCGGGCCAGGTTGGGTTGCGTCACTAGATGGCGGCCCAACAGGTGTGTCCGAGATGGAGCTGATCGACAATACGTTGTTTGATGGCACGTTGGTGTTGGCCAGCGCGGACGGACAGGTGCTGCCGTTCGGTGCGCCCAATGACGGCTCTGTGCGCACAGGGGCAACTCTGGCAGTGGGAGAGTATGCACCGATCGGCGCTGAAGCAGAATCCAGCACATTGCGCATGCAGGTCTCCGGCAATGGTGCGGCGACGAAAGTCACGGTCATTGACGAGGACGGCGTTCACACTAGGTTCACAGCCCGCACTGCCCCCACAACGACTGGGGAAGCGAAGTTCATCACGGATTCGGTGTGGGATTCAGCTACGGGTGAGACGACCTCGTATCGCTACGACAGTCAAGGCCGAGTTACTGACATCATTGCCCCGAAACCGGACGGTGTGACGATGGAGTGTATTCCAGGAAAGCCGGTGGCTGGGTGTCGCATATTGCGGTTGTCCTACGCGACGGCTACCGGTAATGGTGATTACCAGGGCCGTCTGAAGAGCATCACTGCGCAGGCGGGTACGGATGTCAAGGAGTTGTCGCGGTATCGCTACGACTCATCGGGGCGTTTAGTGGCCCAGACGGATGTGGTCACTGGTTTGACGACGACATACACCTGGGACGGCGCGAGCCAGCGGCTAGCGTCGGTTACGGATCCAGGGTTGGCGACCGTGTCTTATCACTACAGTGCAGGCAAGCTGGTCAAGGTGACGCGCCCGGTCCCTGCGAGCGCTGGCGGCGGTACTGCGCAACTGGCGGCGGTCGTGGCCGATCAGCCTCTCGACGCGGTGCCTGGCCTCGACCTCACCCAGTTCGATGCCTATGGGCTTCCCCGACGAGCTACGAAGGTATTCGCGGCGTTCGGCCCTGATCAGATCATCGATGGCGCCCCGACAGAGGAGGCATGGCAGCGTGCGGATGTGTGGCTGACTGACGATATGGGCTATACGATTCACGAGGGATCCTTCGGCGGTGGAGCGTGGCAATTGACCGCGAACGTCTACGACGAGTCGGACAACGTCACCCACTCGTGGGATGCACGCGCCACCGCAGCGATCCGTTCCGGCGATATCACCGACATCAGTGCGGCAGCCACAACCACTGTGTTCAATCAAACCGCCATCGCTGACGCTGACGGAATGGTGTTGGTGCCCGCCCGGACGCGTGTGGAACATGTGTATACGCCTGCGGCGATGATCCGTACCAAGGGCTCAGACGTGGCAGAGATGCTGCGCAAGCATGTCGCCACCACCTACGACGAAGGGGCTCCAACTCCTGGGCTGTCGTTACCGACCAAGATCCAGGTGACTGCCGAGCGTCCCGACGGGACAGTGGTGGAGACGCTCACCACAACCTTTACGGGTTATGACAAGCTGGAGGCCTCGGACTCAAAGTCTGGCTGAGATCTAAGAACAGCGACCTCGGTTACGCTCGATATGAACAGCAATGGGGTACCGGACAGTGCAGATATCCGGCGCGAGACCCGCTACGACGCCCAAGGGCGAGTGATCGAACAGCGTCAACCCGGGGCGGGCTCCACCGACCCGGGCACCCGCCGCACCGTCTACTGGACCGCCGGCACCAACCCGACCGACCCCGCCTGCGGCCGGCAACCGGCATGGGCAGGGTATGTGTGCAGCGAAGGCCCCGCCTCACAGCCATCCGGCACCCCACTGCCGGTGACCTACCACCGCGACTACCAATGGCACGGTGCAGCCGCCACCGAACAGGACATCTCCGCAGCGGTAAAACGGACCACGACCACCACCTTCGATGCGAAGACGCGGCCCGTGACCGTCTCGACCACCGTCACCGGACTGCCAGACTCGACCCCGATCCCGGCGGTGACAACCACCTACGACGACACCACCGGACTCATCACCGGCACCCAGTCAACGGCGGGATCGACGATGATGACCTACGATTCCTGGGGCAGACAACTCACCTACACTGCCTCGGGCAGTGGTACGACTACGACGACCTACAACCATCTCGGTGACATCACCAAGGTCGTGACCCCCCAGACCGAGACCACGTTCACCTACGACGGCACCGACGCCAACGGGCAGATGGAGCATCGCGGGCTGCTGACCAAGACGACCGTCCACAAGGACTCCCGGTCATGGACTGCATCGGCCGCGTATGATGCCCAAGGCGAACTGTTGTTAGAGAAACTCCCCGGCAAGATTGAACGCCACCATCTCTATGATCTCACCGGGGAACTCATCTCCCAGCGCTACGACGGTCCCGTCACCAACCCCGGCACCGGTATTACGACGATCCAGCCGTGGTTGGCGTGGAGTATGGAGGCCAACGCGGCTGGGCAGATCGTGCATGAGTGGAATCCTGATGGTGCCGCGTTCACTGGCGCGGTCGCCGGCGCTCAGGCGGTCGCCGCGGATGTGACGTATTCGTATGATCCGGCCGGGCGGCTCACAGAGGTGGTGGACCGCTCCGATGAGGTTGACGGCACCGGTTGCAGGTTGCGTACGTACCGGTTTGACGCTCGAGGCAATCGGCTTGCTGACACTACGGCTGCCGCCACCACCGGGGCGCTCTGCCCCACCTCAGGTGGGGTGGGGACCAGCCGTAGCTACGATGCGGCGGACCGGCCCGCCACTGCTGGCGACGGCACCGTCTACACCTACGATGCGCTTGGTCGGCAAACCCTCATCCCAGCCGCGGATGCACCGCGCCCGGAATCGGGTGGTGTTCACCTGTCGTACTACGACGATGACACCGCGAAAGCGATCACCCAGGCGGGGGTGAGTTTGTCATACACCCTGGATGTCGCTGGACGTCGCACGGTGCAGACCACACGCCGCACCCTCGAGGCGGCTGTGACGGAGTCGGTGACGAATCATTATGTGGATGATTCGGATGATCCTGGCTGGGTGACCACCGTCACCGCCGACCGGGCGTCGACGACGGTGTACGCGGACTTGACCAGTGGCGGGTTGTCGTTGTCGATCACGACTTCTGGTGAGTCCACGGTTGGGGAGCTGGCGCTTGCGAGTCCCCGCGGGGATGTGTCCGCCACCGTCACTCTCCCGACGGACGGGGAAGCCGCGGAGGGGCTTGATCGGTGGAGCCGCTACACCGAGTACGGCACACCAGTTGCCGCACCCTTCACAGGTGCGGGTGGTGTTGCAGCCAACGGCTACGGGTGGCTGGGTGTGAAACAGCGCACCACCACACAGACCGGAATCCTCCTCATGGGGGCACGTCTTTATAACCCGGTCACTGGTTTGTTCACCAGCCTCGACCCCATCTACGGCGGCAACGACACCCCGTATGCCTACCCCAACGACCCCTTGGGCTCTTGCGATACTTCTGGGCTGTTCAGCTGCAGTGAAACCTTGGCAAGGATTGCAAACCTTGTTTGGGAGCTTCAGCGACGCAATACCCAGCTTTATGAAAACAAAAATAATTTGCCACTACGCGGAACGCGATCCATTGTAGGCCATCAGCAGCAGTTTAGGGATAAGCAGCGATCCTTGAAAAAATCACTCAAGTCCTTTTATTTTAATGGGTGCTCGTGGGCGGACGGCTATAAGGATAGGCGGTACCGCAACGCTTTAAAAGCTGCAAATTCGTGGACTAGACGAAAACCAAA
>NZ_CAMYFI010000028.1 GCF_947255005.1 uncultured Tessaracoccus sp.
CTTCCCCCAAACCACCTAAAAACAGACCACTTACACAAACAACTTGACAAGCTCGCTGGGATCTTCGCCATCACTGGCCTCCCAAGAGCTGGTTGATGGCCTGATCGATCGCAATCGAGATTGCTGCACCGATCCCTTTACGCATCAACAGTGACGCGCCGGCAGAGGCGCCGCCGGAGATGATCGCTGCCGCCAGCATGACTGCATCGAGCAGCAGTTTGCCGATCACGAAGGCTCGTAGCCCACGTACCAACCATGCGGCACCACGATACGACGCGGCCGCGGCAGGCGCGTGATCACGAATCGAGATCATCGTCTCAATGTTCGCCTCACCGCCTGACATGTAGGCGCGGAACGCGTCGGCGGTAGGCCCAGCGTTGTTGTTGGTCACGTGGGTGATTGCCTGCTCGAATTGCGCTAACTGCGCATCCACCCGGACAGGCAGCTCCTCCCACAGCTCGGCCCACTGATCCAGCATGTCCTCATTACTGGTGGGCCACTCATACCCCAAATGATTCAACAACTCAATCGCTTTGGCTTTAATGAACGCGACCGGATCGTCAGGGATCGTGACTTCCAAACCAAGAAACGTCACCTCCATCAGATCACCTCCCTACCTGCTTGCCCAGCCAACTGTTGACTGTCAGCCTCGACGGTTTGGTAATCCTGCGCGATCGCGTCCATAGCCGCTGCTTCGCTGGCCACACCCTCCACATACGGGGTCAGCACCTGTTCGTGCATCACCTGCCCGAACACCTGCAACATGATCGTCAGTGCACCATCGACCGTGGATAGGCCACCTTCAGCACCGCACGCACCCGCATCCGTGGTAGCCGCCACCACATCTTGCACCAGCCTCGATGACGCCTGGGCCGCCTCATCGAAGCCCTCCGCGGCGTTCAGCCATGATCGCGGATTAAACTCCACCTGCCCACTCACGACTGCACCTTCGCCGCCGCTAACGTGTCTGCCCACGCCTTGTCCAACTTGCTGTCAGCCACTTGGAACGCGGCACCTAACTCACGCAGATCAGGCAGATGTTCGGTGAGCTCCTCCAACGACCGCCGGTTGAACTCCTCCAACGCGCGGTTGACCGTCGCTCGCACCACACCCTCCACATCCTCGCGGGAAGCCTGCTCAAACCAGAAGGGGTCACAATCAAGCCACGCCACCTGCGAATCACGCACCCCCACACGCACCTCAGCCCGCTCGGAGATAGCCTCCACTTCCAGCTCTGGCACCTCACGCTCACGATGATCCGGCAGAGCAGCAGCCAGTTTTGTCACGTCCGCAATCGCAGAAAACGCATCATCAAATCCACCAACCATGAAGCGAAGACTACGCGCCCCAAGGGTCAACTCACACACAACCGACCCACCAATCACACAACTCCACCGCAAATCACGACGCTGGAAGGATTGGAGCGGTACATCAAGTTCGAATGCAGGTGACACTTGATCCGCAAGTGAGCCGCACAAGTTACCTATGCCCGATGGGAGCCGGGGTGGGACAGCGTCGCGGGCGGACTCCGCCAGTCCTACTGCGACGGTGCCTGCCACAGCGTGTGCCAGGGGACGTCGAAATCGATCAGCATCTGTCGAACGAGCGGCAGGGAGATGCCGACGACGTTGAAGGGGTCGCCATTCAGGGCGGTGACGAATGCCCCGCCGAGGCGGTTGATGGAGAAACCGCCCGCCACGTTGACGGGTTCTCCGGTGGCGACGTACGCCTCGACCTCCTCGTCGGAAAGGTCGGCGAAATTCACGGTGGTCGACCGAATCTGGGTGCTGTGCTCGTCGTGCCCATCGCGACGAACCAGCACGAAATGCCCCGTATGGATGACGGCGGTATGCCCTCGCATCCGCCGCCACAACTGGGCAGCAGCCTCGGGCGTGCGCGGCTTGCCACGCGCCTTGCCCTCGATCTCCATCACGGTGTCCGCCGCCAGCACGACGACGTTGTCGTCGGTGAGTTGATCCGCCACGGTGAGCCCCTTAGCCTTAGCCAAGCGTGTACACAGCGAGGTGGGCGAGGGGTCGCGGACCGTGGATTCGTCGAAGCCGGAGACGACAACGTCAGCCGTGATACCCGCATCGCGGAGCACCCGCCGTCTGGCCTCGGACTGCGACGCTAAGACGACGCGCATCAGCGGCGTCGCCACGCTTCGCGTCCGGGCACCAACGGGGGACGCAAGATGCGATAGTACGAATTCCACCCACCCGCGAGCGGACGGTCGTCGTTGCTGTGCAGCGCGTCTGATTGGCGCTTCTTCGCCAACACAGCAACCAGCGCCGCGAACTCTTCGTCGGTGAGCGGTGTGCCGCGCACGGACCTCGTCGGCTCACTCATAGTGGAATGTTCCCGTGCTTCTTCGGCGGCAGCGTCTCGCGTTTGGTGCGCAGCAGCCGCAGTGCCCGAATCACCTGAGCCCGCGTCTCGTGCGGGTAGATCACCTGGTCGATGTAGCCGCGGTCGGCAGCCACATAAGGGTTGGTGAGCTCGTCGTCGTACTCGCGCACGAGCCGGTCGCGCTCGGACGCAGGATCATCAGCCTCTGCGAGCTGCTTGCGGTAGAGAATCTCCACCGCACCCGACGCGCCCATCACGGCGATCTGCCCCGTCGGCCAGGAGAAGTTGATGTCCGCCCCTAGATGCTTGGACCCCATCACCACGTACGCGCCGCCGTAGGCCTTGCGGGTGATGACGGTAAGCAGGGGGACGGTGGCTTCGGCGTAGGCGTAGATGAGTTTCGCGCCGCGACGGATGATGCCGCGATGCTCCTGATCGACGCCGGGCAGGAAGCCAGGCACGTCAACGAAGGTCAGCACCGGAATGTTGAAGGCATCACAAGTGCGCACGAACCGGGCGGCTTTCTCCGCCGAGTCGATGTCGAGACAGCCTGCGAATACCGTCGGTTGGTTGGCGATGATGCCGATAGTGCGGCCCTCAATACGCCCAAAGCCCGACAGCAGGGAGCGCCCGAACAGCGGCATGACTTCGAGGAACTCGTCGTCGTCGAGCACATTGCGGATGATCTCCAGCATGTCGTAAGGCTGGTTCGGGGAATCCGGGATGAGGGTATCCAGCTGACGATCGTGGTCGGTGATGGTGAGGTCGACTTCCTCGTCGTCGAAAATCGGCGGATCCTCAAGGTTGTTCTGCGGCAGATACGAGATGAGGTCGCGCACATACTCAATGGCATCGTTCTCGTCGGCTGCGAGGTAATGCGCGTTGCCAGACTTGGTGTTGTGGGTGCGCCCGCCACCCAGATCCTCCATCGAGACGTCCTCGCCGGTGACCGTCTTAATCACCTGCGGGCCAGTGATGAACATCTGCGACGTCTGGTCAACCATCACGACGAAGTCCGTGAGCGCCGGGCCGTAGACGTGGCCGCCTGCAGCAGCACCCATGATGAGCGAGATCTGCGGAATCACACCCGACGCGTGGGTGTTCCTGCGGAAAATCTCGCCGTAGAGGCCGAGCGAGACCACGCCCTCCTGGATGCGCGCGCCGCCGCCTTCATTGATGCCGATGATCGGCACGCCGGTCTTCAGTGCGAAGTCTTGAATCTTGACGATCTTCTCGCCATATACCTGGCCCAGCGCGCCGCCGAAGATGGTGACGTCCTGGCTGAACACACACACCGGACGCCCGTGAATCTCCCCAGTGCCGGTGATCACACCGTCACCGAAGGGGCGCTTGGCATCCATGCCAAACGCGGTGGTGCGGTGACGAGAGAATTGGTCGAATTCTTGGAAGGTGCCCTCGTCGAGCAGCATGTGAATGCGCTCACGGGCGGTCTGTTTGCCTTTGGCATGCTGTTTCGCGACGGCCTGCGCCGAGCCTGCGTGGATTGCCGCGTCGATGCGTTCTCCCAGCTCGGCGATGCGACCCGCAGTGGTCTGGGTGTCGATCTCCATGCCGCAACCATACCGCTCACGCCGCTGCAAGGCGCCGAGTTGCGAGAACCGATGCTGCACCAGGGCCTAAACTCACGTTTCGTGATTGAAACACGCATCGATCTTCCGTCCGTGAAGCGCCAGCTCCCAGCCTGCACTATGTGGGGGCCGCTGGACTACGTCGCCTCCACCGGTTCGACGAACGCCGACCTCTCCGTCGAGGCCCACGCTGGGGGTGCAGCCGGGCATGTGCTGTTCGCAGGTGAGCAAACCGCCGGACGCGGCAGGCTCGCACGCACCTGGGTGACACCCCCCGACGCGGCGGTGGCGATGTCGATGCTCCTCGCCCCCACGCAGCCCAAGGAACGCTGGGGCTGGCTGTCGTTACTGACGGGGCTCGCCGTCGCTGACACGCTGGGCGCGCTCGCGCCAGCCGACGTCGACGTCACCCTGAAATGGCCCAACGACGTGCTGGTGGAAGGAGGCAAGGTGTGCGGGATCCTCTCGGAGCGCGTCGAAAGCCCGGCAGGGGCGCGCGCCATCGTCGGGCTCGGCATCAACCTCGCCCTCACCAAGGAGCAACTCCCGGTGCCGACGGCGAACTCCCTGCTGCTCGCCGGATTCGAGACGAGCGCCTCCGACGTCGTCGCCGGCGTGCTCACTCACTTCGAGCGCTACTACCGCGAGTGGGAACGCACCGGAACACTGCGCGACGAGTACCGCGCCCGCTGCGGCTCGATCGGCGCCGACCTCACTATCTCCGTCACCGGCAGCGACCCGATCCCCGGCACCGGGCACGATGTCGACCACGACGGGCGCCTCGAGGTGCGCACGGCCCGGGGCGTGGAGGCGTTCGCCGTCGGGGATGTCGTACATGCGCGTATCGCATGAGAGTATGACGCCATGGCATTCAACGAGAAGTACCTGGGCGCCGGCGAAACCATGGTGCTCCGCCTGCGTGAACACCCCAAGACGCTGATCTGGCCCACCATCATCCTGATCCTGCTGGGGGTAGCCACCGGCGTCGGCATCGCATTCATGCCCGAAGGGTGGAAACCCGCAGGCCTCTGGGTAATCGTCGCGGTGGCGCTCGTGCTGTTCCTCTGGCTGGTGTTCATGCCTTGGCTCAGGTGGTACACCTCGACGATTGCGGTCACGGATCGTCGCATCATCACCCGGCATGGCATCCTGAACCGCAAGGGCCACGACCTGCCGCTGCGCCGCATTAACAACGTCAACTACGACCGCGACCTCATCGACCGCATCTTCGGCTGCGGCACGCTCACGCTTGAGACGGCTGCAGGTAATCCGCTCGAGCTGCACGACATTCCCGACGTGGAGCGCAGCCAGATGATTATCAACGATCTCCTGTTCAACGAGGATGGTCCCGACGGAGACCCCCGCGGCGAGTAATCCACACCGGGCGCCGGGTGGCTGGCGGTAGAGTCAAGGCCGTGCGTTACTCAGTCGGAATCATCGGCGGCGGGCAACTGGCCCGAATGATGCAGCAGGCTGCCATCAGCCTCGGCATCGACGTCCACCTCTTCGCAGAATCCGACGGGGTATCCGCGGCGCAAGTGGTGCCCGACGCGTTCGTCGGCGACTACACCGACTTCTCCGACCTCGAACGCTTCACCGAACGCTGCCAGGTGATCACGTTCGACCACGAACATGTCCCGACGAAGCACCTGCGCGCACTCGATGTCGAATCCAGGCCCGGCCCCGACGCGCTCCAGTACGCCCAAGACAAGGCGGCGATGCGGCAGCGCATGAGCGAACTCGATGCGCCCTGCCCGGCCTACGTCGTGTGCGACAGCGCCGCTGACGCCGTCGCGTTCGGGGAACAGCAGGGCTGGCCGATCATTCTGAAGACCTCCCGCGGAGGCTACGACGGCAAGGGCGTGTGGAAGATTGACGGGCCCGACGAGGTGGCGCAGGTCTTTGCGGAGAAGCCGGAGGTGTCGGCCGGGGAGCCCGTGCGCATCGTCGCCGAGGAGTTCATCGATTTCTCCCGCGAGCTCTCCGCCATCGTCGTGCGCTCGCCGTCAGGCCAGGTAGTGGCGTACCCCATCTCAGAGACGGTGCAGCGCGATGGCATCTGCGTCGAGACGACGACGCCCGCGCCGGGACTCGACGAGGAGCGCGCCGCCCGGCTGCAGTCCATGGCCATCCGCATCGCGAGCGAACTCGGCGTCGTCGGTGTGCTCGCGGTGGAACTCATGGAAGCTCCCGACGGACGCATCGTCGTGAACGAGCTCGCCATGCGCCCGCACAACACCGGCCACTGGAGCATCGACGGCGCTGTCACCAGCCAGTTCGACAACCACCTCCGCGCGGTGCTGGATCTGCCGCTCGGCGCGCCGGACATGACCGCGCCGGTCGTCGTCATGGCCAACGTGCTGGGCGGATCTGAGGACGACCTCACCGGTGCACTGCAACACGTCTACGCCCGCGACCGCCACGCGCACGCGCACCTCTACGGCAAAGATGTACGGCCAGGGCGCAAGGTGGGACACGTCACCTGCACCGGCGACGATGTCGACGATGTGCGCCGTCGTGCCCGGCACGCTGCAAACTACATGATGGGAGTTGAACGATGAGTGATCCGCTGGTGAGCGTCGTGATGGGCTCGGACTCGGATTGGCCGACGATGGAGCCCGCTGCGAAAGCACTCGAGGATTTCGACGTCGCCTATGAGGCCGACGTGGTCTCCGCCCACCGCATGCCAGAAGACATGGTGTCCTTCGGACGAGAGGCGCACCGTCGGGGAATCAGGGCAATCATCGCGGGCGCCGGGGGAGCGGCGCACCTTCCCGGCATGATCGCAGCCCTCACACCACTGCCGGTGATTGGGGTTCCGGTGCCGCTCAAGCAGCTCGACGGCCTTGATTCGCTGTTGTCGATCGTGCAGATGCCGGCGGGGGTGCCCGTCGCGACGGTGGCCATCGGCAATGCGCGCAATGCGGGTCTGCTCGCAGTGCGGATATTGGCGGCGACCGACCCTGCATTGCAGGGGAAGATGCTCGCCTTCCAGGGGGAGCTGCGCGATCTCGCGCGCGCGAAGGGCGAGAAGGTGCGCTCTGCGCTCTGAAACTCCACAGCAACGAGTGAAGGGCCCGGCGTAATCGCCGAGCCCTTCATCTACTCGTGAGGGGTTAGTCGTCGAAGACCACCCGCACGATGCTCTTCGTCCGATCACCGTCGGCGCTGCTCGTCATGCCGACGGCTGCGATCGGTTCGACGTACTGTTTCGACTCCTCATCCATGTTGCTGCCGGCAATCTCGGCGACGGCATTCACGTTCACGAAGATGACGACTTGTGCATCGTCGGTGACAACCTTCTTGTAGAGGTCGTTGTCCTTCAGTGACCCGCCCGTTACCTCGTCGGCTGAGTAGCCGCGGGTATAGGTGACGGTGTTGCCTTCAGTGCTGCGCTGAATCGGAACTTCACCGCCCTGCGCTTCCAACTGCTTGAACAGCGGGTCGAGGAGGGAGTTATGACGCTCGACGTCATCGGTGGCAACCTTGACGCCCACCTTCGCGTCGTTCACTTGGCCACCTTCGGACACCACGTCGACAGCTGCCGCCAGCTGCTTGCCGAGCAGCGCCTTCACGTCCTCTTCTGACTTCAAGCCCACCTGGGCGAGCTTGTCCTTCATCCCCGGAGCGCTATCGAGCTGCTTCCACAGCTGGCTGATCATTTCGTCGTTGAAGGCTACGCCAAAGGCCATCGGGGCATCTGCGGGAAGCGAGCCCACGAAGTCCTTCACCGACTCGCTCTTGCCGTTTTCAACATCTGAAGCGAAGGAGGAATGCAGCGTCAGCATGTTGTCCTCGACGTGCAGGCCAATTGCGCCGTGCACCGACTTCAGCGCCTCGATCTGTTCGAGCGTCGCACTGTCGATATTAGGCGAATCGCTTATTTCGAGGGCCATCTGGATGGCCTTGGTGCTCACCCAGGCACTGGCGAGGTTGCTGCCTTCGAGGGCCGCCATATCAGCCTTGTACTGCTCGTCGTCCTTGATGGAGCCTTTCTCGAGCGCGGCCTTGATGTCGGAGTCCTTATCCTCGACCACCATCAGGTTGTTATGGAAGAAGTGCTTGGTGTTGTCACCGCCGTGCTCCTTCATGAACGCATCGGCCTTGCCCTCGTCGGTGACCTCCACCGCCAGCACCGGCGTGACGGGGTCGTCACGGCGCTGGCCCAGCTCGTCATCGTCGCTGTTGGTGCCGCCCTCGACGGGCAGGACGCCGATTGAGAGCGAATTGCCCAACCAAGGCTTCACATCTTCCTGGTAGTTGATGTCGCTATCATCGTCGGCGACGAGTTCCCACAGGACCTCTTTGTAGTCGTCGGTATCTGGCAGGTCGGAGCCTTCAGGGAACTTCTCGACGATGTTCTTCAGCGCGAGCTTGTCGGCATCTGCCGGGTTGAGCGACAGCTCGACGACGGCGATAGCGTTGCTCGGAACGCCCGCCGTGGCTGCCGAGGGGGAAGTTCCGTTGAAGAAGTTGTAGGCGAAGAAACCGCCGCCGACCACCAGGCCCGCAGCGACGACGCCGCCGATCACGACGGGAAGCTTCGACTTCGTCTTGGTGCCAACCGGGCCGCCGGGACCCCCAGGACCACCGTACCCACCAGGACCGCCGGGGCCGCCAGGGGCGCCTGGGCCTGCCGGGCCCTGCTGCTGATAGCCGCCAGGAGCCCCCTGCGGGTTGCCGCCTGGTTGTCCTCCCTGGAAGTGAGGACCTTGGTTTGGCTGCTGGCCGCCGAAGTTTCCGGGGCCGTGAGGCTGATTCGGTGGGCCTTGGTAGCCGCCTTGCCCGCCACCCTGAGGGTGGTTATTCCATTGCTGCTGGCTCACGATCTCTCCTTTGTGTGTGCAGTCGTTATCCAGGGTACGGGTAAATGAGGTCATTTTCACACGTCCGACGGCCAGGGCCCTGCGCACACAGGAGCAGTGACGAACGTTACCGGTGCTCAGCAACCGCGTCGATATCGCCTCTGGCTATGGCATTGAACACCTTCGACGCGTTCTTTTTGTCCCAGATCACCGTCGAACCCGCCGACGTGCGCGCGTTTGCGTTCGAGATGGGCACGGTGAGCGCGATGCCGTTACCAGTCGCGCCAGAGATCAATCCGACGCCGGCGCCCGTAACAGCGCCGATCCCCGTGCCCTCAGTGCGGGTCAGGGAACGCGCGGCGCCGGTGTTGACCTGCCAATACCTGACGGGGTTGATGAAGGTCATGGGGTGCAGGACGGACTGCATGATCTGGCCCATCACTTCCCGTTGGCGCTCCATCCGCCCGAGGTCGCCGCGTTTGTCGGCCTTCCGCATCCGAGCGTAGCTGAGGGCGGTGACGCCGTCGGCTTTCTGGCAGCCGCCTGGGATGTCGAGGTGCGAATCGCGATCCTTGATGGCCTTCTTGGGGCAGATTTCGATGCCACCGACGGCATCCACGACGTCAACGAGCCCGAGCATGCCGATCTCCAAGTAGCCGTCGATTTTGATGCCGGTGTTGCCTTCAATGGTGCGGATGAGTAGCGGCGCGCCGCCGAGCGCGTAGGCGGCATTCAGCTTGTTCTTGCCGTGCCCCGGAATGTCGACGTAGGAATCCCGCGGGAAGCTCAGCAGCACGGATTTCCCGTTCGGGGCTGTGTACAGCAGCATCATCGTGTCGGTGCGCCCGCCTGCCGTGGAGCCGGTGCCGAGGCGTCGTCGGTCTTCAGGGGAGAGGCTGTCGCGCCCGTCGCTACCGACGAGCAGCACTGCGGTGCCTGGCTGGTCGGAAAGCTCGCTCTCAACGCCTTGCACTGTCGAGATATTCATGAATGCCAGCACTGGCACCGTCACAAGGTACGCGATCCACAACACGAACAGCAGCACCAACAGCTTGAACAGGCGCCGCTTTTTTCGGCGCCGACGTCTGCCCCGCTGCGTTGGCGGTGGGGCAGACGGGTACGGGTACGGCGTCGGGGGCTGGTGGCCAGGCGTAGCGTACGCCTCCGGATATGCCGACGGTGCACTCGCCAGCCGTTGATCTGAGCCGGGTTCACGCGACGGGGTCACCCACTCGGGCGCGGATGCGGCGTCGGGAATGTCGGAAGAGGGCATGACGCGTGTGTGTTCCGGCTCGTTCTCGTCGTACAGCCAGCGCAGGTCATCCCGATTCGTCACGCAAACGATCATACGTGGAAGCCAATCGCGTACGCCTCGGCGCGCCATGGGTGATACGCCTCGTCGGGGGGAGTCATACTTGAGCGACCCGAACTCTCAGGAGGAGAGCTGTGACCAACGCCCAAGTCGAGGTGGCTCGCGTCCGTCTGCGCAGAGCGATTGGTTGCCTCCTGTTCTCCGCCGTGTTGCCGGGCTCCGTGCAGCGCTACGTCGGCAACCGTCGCGTGGGGGTGCTCGCGGCGCGCGTGCTCGCAGGGCTCTTCGTATCGCTCGTAGTCGTCGGCCTTTCGGTGCTCATTGCGCCGGGGGCCACCGTCGGGTTCCTCCTCACGCCGTGGGTCACGGTGGTTTGCCGCGTTGCGCTCTGGATGTTGTTCATCGGTTGGGTTGCTCTGCTTGTCGACTCCTGGCGCTTATCACGCCCTATGGAATTGCCGCAGCGAGCACGCTTGGCCATGACGCTCACCGTCGTCGCTTTGGCCGTGGTGATGGGACTGGTGACGAATCTCATCGCGGGAGCCTTCGCGGCCGCAGGCAACGTCGGCTCTGTGCTGCCGGGCGGTGGGGACACTGAGAAGAAGGCGGGTCGCTACAACATCATGCTGCTGGGCGTTGACGCCTCCGACGAGCGCATCGGGGTGCGGGCGGACTCCGTCAACGTCGCATCGATCAACGCGGAGACCGGCCAGACGGTGATCTTCGGGCTGCCCCGGAACATGCAAGGCGTTCCGTTCCCGAAGGATTCTCCCATGCACGCGATCTACCCCGATGGGTTCCGGTGCGCGAACAACGAGTGCATGCTGAACGCGATATGGACAGTCGCTGAGGAACACGCCGACCAGTTCCCCGAAGGCCTCAACGTTGGGTTGGCTGCGACGAAGGCTGCGGTGGGGGAGACACTCGGCCTTGACATTAACTACTACGCGCTGGTGGACATGCACGGCTTCTCGTCCATCATCGACGCGATGGGCGGCATCAACATCGATGTGATGAAGCGTATCCCCATTGGTGGCGGCAGCTCGCCGGTGTTCGGCTACATTGAGCCCGGCAAGGATGTACACCTTGACGGCAAACACGCGCTGTGGTTTGCGCGCTCCAGGCACGGCTCCAGCGATTACGAGCGCATGCAACGTCAGAAATGCGTGATGAGCGCCATGGTGGCACAACTCGACCCGCAGGTGGTGGCCACCCGCTTCGTCGAACTCTCCGAAGCGGGCAAAGACCTCCTGCTCACCGATGTGCCGCGCGACCAGATCGTTGAGCTGGCGGGGCTCGCGCTCGAGGCCCGCAACCGGCAGATTGCCTCTGTCAACTTCATGCCCCCGCTCATCCCGGACACCGCCCACCCCGACTTCGGGCTGATCCGCGAGACAGTGCAGTCGGCAATCAAAGCCTCCGAGCAGTCGGACAAAGCAGGCAAGAGCGCGACAACGGCTGCGCCGAGCCCGCAACTGAGTGCACCGCCTGCCCACAGCATCAACCCCGCGCCGCAAGCGTCCGCATCGGCGTCGGCCACCCTCGAGAGCGATGACAAGGCGTACACGGCTGGGCAAACCACGGGCGATCTTCAGTCTGTGTGCTCGGTGAACTGACCGAGGCAACAAGGCATGACTCGACTGAGCGCACACCACATGCAAGAAACTGGCCGTGGAGGGCCCAAAAACGAATCTGGCGTGCGTCCAGTCGAGCATCTGCGAGGATGAGCTTGGGGAGGGCTCGATACAGTGACGGGTATGGATGTCAGCGTCGTGATGCCGGTGCGCAATGAAGAAGCGCACCTGGAAGCCGCCGTCGAGCGTGTACTGCAACAAGACAGAAGCGGTGAGCTGGAGATCATCATCGCCGTCGGGCCTTCCGTCGATCACACGGAAACAATCGCCGCCGCGCTGGCCGAGAGATATTCAGAGGTCACCGTCGTAGACAACCCGACGGGGTACACGCCGGCTGGGCTGAACATCGCCATCGCCGCATCGCACTACGACGTCATCGTGCGCGTCGACGGACACGGTGAACTGAGCGACGGCTACATCGTCAAGGCAGTGCAACTTCTGGAAGAAACGGGTGCGGCCAACGTCGGGGGAATCATGGATGCACAGGGCCGCACATCGCTCGAGCGCGCCATCGCGGCCGCCTACAACTCGCCCTACGGTCTGGGCGGTGGTGGTTTCCATGTGAAAGACACCCCTGCAGGGCCAGCCCAGACCGTCTTCCTGGGTGTGTTTCGTCGCGACGCGCTGGAATCGGTGGGTGGATTCGACGAGTCGTTGCACCGCGCACAGGATTGGGAACTGAACTACCGCCTGCGCAAGGCTGGCTTCCGCATTTGGTTCTCACCTGAGCTGCGGGTGGTGTACCGGCCACGCTCGACGTATCGGGCGCTCGCGCAGCAGTTCTATCGCACGGGCAGCTGGCGTCGCGAGATCATCCGCCGCTACCCCGAAACCGCATCCGTGCGCTACCTCGCCCCGCCCATCGCCGTCGCTGGCTTCACAGGAGGGCTGGTGGGCGGGCTCGTCGGACTGCTCACACGGAACAGGTATCTCACCTTCCTGCTGCTCGCGCCAGCGGCCTACACCCTGTTCTTGCTCGTGGCCACGGCGCGCATCGACGCCGACTTCCAGGCGAAGCTCCGCCTACCGCTGGTGCTCGCTGTGATGCACGGGTGCTGGGGCGCTGGTTTCATGCGCTCAACCCCAGCCTGAGGAGCGCAGCGATGTACCCAGCCGCCAGGCGCGACGAGACGGTAATTGACGACATCGGCGGGCACGCCGTCGCAGATCCATACCGGTGGCTCGAGAACCCATCGCCGGAGACGGAAGCCTTCATCGAGGCGCAAAACGCGTTGTCGCGCCCTAAACTCGACGCGCTTCCCAACCGGGATGCGTTCGAGCGCATCCTTCACCGCGTGCTGTCGGAACCCACCCGTAACTGCCCGGTACAGCGCGGCGGGTGGCTGTTCGCGTGGCACAATGACGGCGACGACCAGCCCCGTGTCGTGCGTGCGCGCAGCTTTGACGACCTGGAAACCGCCGAGACCATCCTCGACCCCAACGGCGGTGACGGCACCACCGCCATCGTGCAGTTCGCGCCCAACGATGACGCCTCGCTGTTGGCCTATGCCGTCGCGGAGGCCGGCTCCGATTGGCACACTATCCGCGTGCTCGACCTCGCGTCGCTCGAAGACACCGGCGTCGAGATCCGCTGGGCAAAATGGAACATGCCTACCTGGCTGCCAGGCGGCAGGCGCTTCACTTACTGGGTCTACCCGGAGCCCACCGGCAACGCGCTCACCGACGAGAACGCCGCCGGCGTCATGTATGCCTTCGACATGGATGCACGTTGCAGCGAGCTGTACTGGCAGCCCGACGACCCCCGAACAATGCCGTACCGATTCCCCGACGACGAGTGGTGTCTGCTGTTTGCGCGTCGAGGTCTTGAATCGCGCACCCAGGTATTCGTGAGGCTGCACGAGGATGCGGAACTGCGGCTTCTCGTCGATGGCCAGGGCCAGTGGTGGCCGGTCGCGGTGCGCGGTCGGGAGCTCATCTGCGGCACCGACGAAGACGCGCCGCGTGGCCGGGTGGTCGCCGTCGACCTCCTCGACGGGGCCAGGCGCGAGCTCGTGGCCGAGCGCTCACGCCAGACGCTGCTCGCCTTCGACGCCACCCGCACCGGTTATCTCGCGCACTGGATGGTGGACGCGCAGTCATGCGTCGAACTGCTTGACCTCGACGGCGTGCCCGGCGATGCACTGCCGGTCGGCGACGGCGTCAGCATCGCGGGGCTCTCGACGCACGAGGACTCCGACGACGTGTTCCTCGCCACGTCTACGTTCACTGACCGGGGGCAGCGGGCGCACGCCCTCGTCGACGGGGGCAAGCTCGTCGATTGGCGAACCACAAGGCCAGATGGTCAGTTCTCCGTACCTAGCCGTACGCGCCGCGTCCGTGTGACGTCGAGCGACGGTGTCGAGGTGCCTGCCTTCGTCATCGAACCTGACGGGCCCACCGACGGTCCGCGCCCGACGCTGATGTGGGGCTACGGCGGCTTCAACCTCCCCGTCATGCCGGACCATAGGCCCATCTTCGCGGCGTGGATTGCCGCGGGCGGCACGCTGGTTATCCCCAATCTGCGCGGCGGCGGAGAGTTCGGGGAACAGTGGCACGAGCAGGGCACGAAAGCACACAAACAGCAGGTATTCGACGACCTCTTCGCCGTAGCCGAGCGCATCATTGCCGACGGGGTGACCACGCCGTCGCAGCTCGCCTTGCACGGGCGATCCAACGGCGGGCTGCTCGCGGCCGCCGGGCTCACGCAGCGCCCTGATCTGTGGGCGGCCGTGCTGCCGAGCGTAGGGGTACTCGACATGCTGCGCTACCACCGATTCACCATCGGGTGGGCCTGGGCGAGGGACTACGGCAACCCCGATGAGCCCGGCGTCGCCGAATACTTGCTGCGGTACTCGCCACTGCACAACGTGCGTAACGTGGAGTATCCGCCCACGCTCATTACGACTGCCGATCACGACGACCGCGTGGTTCCCGCCCACTCATACAAGTTCGCCGCTGAGCTCCAGCACACGGGCGAGGGTGGGCCGTTCTGGCTGAGCGTCGATACGCGCGCGGGCCACGGCGCGGGCAAACCGAAGCACGCCCAGCTGCGGGAATACACCGATCAACTCGCCTTCGCCGCAGCCCACGTCGGGCTCACGCCTCGCTGATCGACGCCCTCTCAGCGACGGCGATCTCGCGCACGCGCTCCTCGTCGAGGTCAACCGTGATGACACTCGAACCGCCGCCCCGCAAGGGCGCGGCGAGTGCGTCGCGCAGGAACTCCCAGCTGCTGGTTGGCTGGGCGAATAGCAAGCGGTTGGAGCGCCCCTCGACCTTGTCGAGGTCGGCGTAGGAGCGCTCGCCCCAGGCTGGGTCGGTGGGGGCTGGTGTTCCCTCGACGGCGGCGTCGGGCTGAGCGAGCACGTCGGCGTAGTCGGCGCAACCCGGGGGAGTGGCGTCGAAACCGAGCCCGAGCGGGTGCAACGAGCAGGCGATGGTGACGTCACCTCGTCGCGCATCTTCCGGGCCGACCACCGCGAACGCGGCACCTTCCGACACTCCCGCGACGACGTGCCCACCAGCGAACCAAATAGCCGCCGTCCAGATCAGCGACACCCAGTGGCCGGGGTGGGACTCAGCCAAGCCGAGCGCGAGCGCCTCGTCGCTCTCGCCTCCCAGATCATCGAAGAAGTTCGCCGTCTTCATCACCCAGTTCGAGAAGGTGACGCCAGACAGTTCGACGCGGGCATCCCCCTCGTAGTAGGTGATGAGTGGGGTGGGGCTCGGGTGAGTGAACACGTCGGAGAACATGTCGGTCATCGTAGTGGCGCTGTTGAAGTGGTGAAGGTCACCTGACCTGCAAAACTCGACACTAGATCGTCCACACCCCGCTATTTCGGCAGGGTAGAGCTTTCTGATGTCGAGTTTTGCAGTTTCACGAGCGCCTACGTCCACGCATTGCTGCCGCTGTCCGGCTCGCGCCCACCTTGCTACGGTTAGCTCATGCGTTACGTCGTCATCATGGCCGGCGGGTCCGGCACCCGCCTATGGCCGCTGTCTCGCAAGGGCCGCCCGAAGCAGCTTTTGGACATGTTCGAGGGGAAATCGCTGCTGCGACTGGCGTGGGAGCGGCTTGAAGGGCTGGTGCCGTCGGATCAGGTGTTGGTGTGCACCGGCAGGGACTATGCCGACGATGTCCGCGAGCAGATTCCGGAGCTCTTGCCCGAGAATCTCCTCGGGGAACCTGTGGGGCGCGACTCGCTCAACGCAGTGGCGTGGTCGGCTGCGGTACTGGATCAACGCGATCCGGACGCGGTTGTGGCGATGGTCACCGCCGACCAGATCATCACCCCCGTCGAACGTTTCCAAGCCGCGCTGCGACGCGCATTTGAAACAGCGGAGCGACGCCCCGACTCGTTGTGCACCCTGGGCGTGGTGCCCACCACTGCGCATACCGGATACGGCTACCTCCACCGTGCCGACGAGGTGGAGCCAGGCGTGTTTCGCATCAGCGAGTTCAAGGAGAAGCCGAGCGCCGATGTCGCCGCGCGCTACCTCGAAGCAGGAGAGTATTGGTGGAACGCAGGCATGTTCGTGTGGCGCGCCAGCACTCTGCTGGCGCAGCTCGATCAGCTCCTGCCGGAGAACGCGAAGAAGATCCGACGCATCGTCCGCGAGCCCGAAACGCTCGATGAACTCTTCCCAACGCTGACGAAAACGTCGGTGGACTACGCAATCATGGAGCCGGCCTCCACCGGCCGAACGGGCGCGCAGGTGGTGAGCGTGCCGCTCGAAGTGGAGTGGAAGGACGTCGGAGGCTACGCCAGCTATGCGGAGCTGCTCCCGAGCGATTCCGACGGAAATGCTCGTCGCGGTGCCACGGTCACGATGGATTCCTCCGGCTGTATCGTCCTCAACATGACAGGCGGTGATCACGTTGTCGCCGCGCTCGGACTGGAACGGCAACTCGTCGTCGTGACGCCTCAGGCCACGCTGGTGGCGAGCCTGGACGACCTCGAGAACGTGAAAGCCCTCGTCGCCAAAGTGGCCGAGGAGTACGGAGCCGAATGGGCATGACTCGATTCGCCCGCACTACGACGAGCCCGCTGCCGTCGCTGCTCGTGGTTTGCCTTGCGCTCGCAGGCCTGGCGCAAGGGGTATCGCTGATGCTGCATACGCTCGATCCGGAAGGTTTGGCGCTCCTGCAACGCGGCGGTGTCGTGCCCATGTGGGCGCTGTGGTTGAGTGTCGCACTATCGGTGTTGGCGAGCAACGTCGCCGTGTGGGCGCGCATGGTAGTAGTGCTGTGTTCGGCGATTGGTGTCGTCTTTCGCGGCGTGATGGTGTGCTTGGCCTGGCCGGCTGGAGAGCAAGTCGGTAGGAATCATGGCGTGGCGCTCGTGATCGATTTGACTGCGTCCTTCGTCGTCGCCGTGGCGCTCACCGTGTGGGCGGCTTGGGGCATCGCCCCGGTTCGCCGTGAAACCGCCAAACCTAAGAGCCGGCGCGACGGGAGCGTTCCGCTACTGCTCCCGCTGCAGCGAAGCATCTCGCCGACACCGCTGAACGGCTCAGCCGCGCCGGAGGCACTGAAGACATTCCCCGACGTGCCGGTGCCCCCGAACCCTGTGTGCTCCGAGAACCCGCAGTCCGCGCCCACGCCGGTGGGTATCCATCGCGCGGGGTCCGTGGAAGAATCGGCCCCGCGCAATGACTGGCGCCAGGTGTCGTCTCCATGGCCGCGCGCGGTGGAGGACGACCCGGACGGCACGCTGCTGCGACCACCCCGGCGTCGCGTTCCTCACCAGCGCCGCTGACCGGATACACGGACGCATCCCGGCGTGTCGTGTTGCGAACTACTGAGCTCTTTTCACCCCTCCGCTTGACGTGCTCTAATAACACGTGTGTAATTCATGGGTAAAGGAGGGCCCGGTGAACGAAGCACTAATGCTCTTGGACGACGAAGGTGCCTACGGTTGGCAGGCGGAGGCCTTGTGCGCCCAAACTGATCCTGAGGCCTTCTTCCCTGAAAAGGGTGGCTCCACGCGCGAAGCCAAGAGCGTGTGCCAGAAGTGCAACGTGAAGGAGCAGTGCCTCGAGTACGCTCTCGCCCACGATGAGCGCTTCGGCATTTGGGGTGGTCTCTCGGAGAGGGAACGGCGTAAGCTCAAACGCGCAGTAGTCTGAATACGGAGGAGCGCGTGAGCGAAGCCGACGATGGGCAGCGCTTCAAAGATCTTTGGGCGTGGGCCGACGAGGACGACGAGGAGTTCGTCCCAGATCCAGTACATCCTGACGATGTCGTAGCCGTGATGGTGGTGCGAGACGCCGCGTCGTGGCTTGCTGAACAACTTGACGCGCTCGGTGCCATGACGCAGCGTCCTGGCACCGTCGTCGCTGTAGATGTTGCGTCGACGGATGAGTCGGCTGAGTTGCTGCGCGCCGCCGTGGGTGAGGGCGTGATCGACAAGGTGGTCTCCGTCGAGCGCGAGTGCAGCTTCCCGGAAGCCGTCGCCGCCGGCATCGACGGCGAACCAGCTTGGATTTGGGTGCTGCACGACGACTCCGCGCCCGACCCGACGGCGCTGGCCGAACTGCTCATGATCGCGCCTACCGCCGACCTCATGTTTCCCAAACTGATTGAGCCCAGGCGGCGCAACTACCCAGACATCATCGCTGAGTGCGGGCAAACGATGACCAAGGGCGGACGTCGCGTCGGCATTCCCGAAGAAGGCGATGTCGACCAGCGTCAGCTCGAACCCGGTGCCACCTTGGGCGGCTCCACGGCCGGCATGTTGGTGCGCGGCGAGCTATGGCGTGAACTTGGTGGGCTTGCCCCCGAGTTACCCGGGCATCGCGACGGGGTTGACCTCGGCTGGCGCGCCAACATCGCTGGCTGGCGCGTAGCGACGGCGCCGACCGCGACGCTTGTGCACCGCCAAGCGTCCATGGCGGGAGAGCGCCCCGTCGCTCACCATCCCCACTTCGACGATCGCCTCGCGGCCCTGCGCATCGCCAGCGTGCACGGCGCTGGGTCGACGCGGCTGCTCTTGAGCAGCTGGTGCCGCGCCGTCGGTTTTCTACTCGCCAAATCGCCTGGCCACGCCCGCGCAGAATTACGCGCCCACCGACGGTTCGCGGCCACCCGCGACGTCACCCGTGCCCTCCGCGAGCGCGTACCCGAGGGCGACGCCTCCGCCGTGGAGGACCTGCTGCCCGCCAAGAGCTGGGGCCTGCGCAAGGCTTTCGACTCGGTGGGCAGCGCGGTGGCTGGGCGCTACCGCGACTTCACCTCCGACACCTCCCTCGACGAGCTCACCTCCGACGAGTTCGGTGCCCACGACGCCGCCCAACGCCCTCCAATCGCGCCCGGGGTGCTCCTGGTGTTCGCGTTCCTGCTGGTTGGCATCGGAGCGAGCTGGCGGTTGTGGGGCGGGGTTGACATCGCAGGCGGCGGCATGTTGCCCGCCCCAGCTAGCCTCACCGCCGCCTGGCAAGCATTCCTGCACGACGCGAATCCGTCGCTGGGGTTGGGTGCGTTGATGAGCACTCTGCTCGGCGGACAACCGTGGCTGGCGAATTTCATCGCGGTGCTCCTCGCGCCGCCGTTCGCGGCGCTCGCGGTCAACTCGCTTGGGCGCCAGCTCGGGGTGCGCCCAAGCCTCGCGGCAGCCGCCGCCGTCGTGTGGGGTGCAGCGGCGCTGGTGTTGGGTCTGCCCTCGGGTGGTGACGTCAGTGGCCTGGTTGCGGCCACCGTCGGGCCGCTCGTGGTGAAACAGGCGCACCGCGTTATCCTTGACCGCTCCGGCGGGGCGGAACGCCTGCGAGCGCCCGCCATCGGGGCGTTTTGGCTGTTCGTGCTCGCGGCGTTCTGGCCGCCAGCGCTGGTGCTCGCGACGATCGCCGTCGTGGTGGGCTTCGGCCTAGGACGGGTGCGAGGTGTACCGGGCGCGACTTTCGTCGTGCCGGTATGGCTGCTGTTCCTGCCCTGGCTAGGACATCTCGTGCGTTACCCCGGGCGCGTGTTCACGGGCATCGACCCGCTCGCCTGGCCCGACTTCCCGCCCGCCGGGTGGGCGCTGCTGGCGGGGCGCCTCATGCCCGCAGGCATCCCGGTGTGGTTGAGTGTTGGGTTCTTCGTCGGGTTGGCGCTGCTTGCGATGTGGGGCCTGCTGCGCATTCCGGAGACGGCGCGACGGTGGGGAGTCGTCGGCTTGATCGTCGCACCGTTGGTGGTGGGCGTGGGGTTGTCTCGCCTGGCGCTCACCGTCGACGGCGGCCAGGCGCGTGCGCTGCTGTCGCCCTGGGCGCTGCTCACCGTCGCGGGGATGATCGCCGCCATGGTGCTCGCAGAGCGTCCGCGTGTCGCGGAATATCCGCGCGCGTTCGCCGTTGTGGGCTCCGGATTGCTCGCGGCTGTGGTGCTGGGCGCGTGGCCGATCGTCGGCATGCAGGGACCCGTGAGCGCCGAGGGCGGGGCCTTGCCCGGCTACGTGCGTAACGTGCTCGCCTCGCCGAGAGACAGCCGCGCCTTGCTGATCGAGAAATCTGGCGACGAGCTGGCATGGAACGTCGCCGACTCCTCGCATCCGCAGTGGGGTAGCGCCGAACGCACCCCGGGAGGGGAGCTCGGCGGGCAGTTTGAGCAACTGGTGCAGGCCTTCGCCGGTAGCCAGGTGCCCGACGACCTCGCCCAGCGGCTGCAGCACGTCGCCGTGTCGCATGTGTGGCTGCGGGGATTCTCCGCCGACGAACTTCTCGCGCTCGGCAACGCCGAGGGCCTCACGAGTGCCCCGAGTGGCGACGCCACCGTGTTCACGGTCACTGGCCTGGTGAGCCGGGCCGCCATCGTGGAAGGGCAGGCGCGGGTACCGGTCGTCGAGGGCAAGATTCCTTCCGGGGATGCATCTAGGCGCCTCGTCATCGCCGACCCCGACGTTGTCGAGGTGCGCGTTGCTGACACGCGGCTAAAACGCGTCGATGGCGAGCTACCGACGTTCGAGCTCGGCGAGTTGCGTGGCGCGCTCGAATACTCGACTGGGCGCCGCTTAATTGCCGTCGGTTGGATGGCATTTGTGCTGCTCGGGCTAGGGTTGCTGGCGGTGCCGACGATGCAACCACGCGCGGGCGCCCGTCGGGCAGGAGGGGACGAATGATGAAGCTGCACGTGTTGCCCGTCGCCGCGGTCGCCGTGGGGGCGGCGGCTGCGCTCGGCATCAGCCTGATCTCGCCCGTCCCAGTGGAACTCCACTCGCAGGTCACGCCGCCGCTCGAGAGCCGGATCGCCTGCCAGCCGCTGAGCGATGGCGAACTGCTGGCCTCCGGGCAAGGGAAGGTCGTCACCGCCCAGGTGGGCGGCGATGCGAGCGCCCCGCGCGAAGCGGTGCGAGAGCCCGCGAAGGTGCTCACCACCGTCCGCGGCATTGCTCCGACGGGTGGCGTGCTTGGAGCCGACGGTATCTGGGCGCCCTGCCAAGCCCCGGCCACCAGCGGCACTGTACTGTGGCCCGACGCGTCGAAGGCCGAGCTGCGGCTCACGAACCCCGACGCCACCGACTCTTCCGTCGACCTCATTTTGACGGGGCCCGACGGCGAAATCAGCGCGGTGGGCGCGCGCGACATTGCGCTTTCGCCAGGGCAAACGCGTCAGGTGGCCGTGTCCGTCCTGGCCCGCGGCGTCAACGGCCCGGTCGCCGCCCACTGGACCACGAGCCGAGGCCGAGCGCTCGCCGTCGGTGTGACCGCGGGCACCGTGCGCTTCGCAGCGCCTTCTACTACGCCCGCCACCACGCAGACGCTGCCCGGGCTGGCGCGCGGCGGGAAACCGACGGTGCTGATCGCCAATCCCGGCGAGCGCCGCGCCACAGCCAGCGTGGCCTTCCACGCGCCATCCAGCACGTTCACACCCACCGGCGGCGAGGGGATATCGATCCCCGCGCGCTCCGTCGTGGCGGTCTCACTCGAGGAGGGCACCGCCGGTGAGCCCGGCGCATTCACCGTCGTGAGTGATGAGCCGGTGGCCGCGTCGTTGCATTCGACGACGGGCGACGTCGCCGCAGCCAGAGGCGGTGCGACGCAGGATGTAGCGCTTACCGGCCTCGTGCCCGCGGGCTCCACACTGCAACTCACCAACACGGGTGCGAAACAAGCAAAGGCGACGGTGACGCTTGGCGGCACCACGCAGGATGTCCTCGTAGAGTCCGGCACTACCGGGACGTTGCCGGTGCCAGGCGAGGGCGCGGTTGCGGTGAGTGTCGCGGCCGATCAACCGCTTGTTGGCGTGGCAGTGACGGGGAAGGGTGCGGCAGTAGTGCCACTTGGCACGGGCACCGTCGCGAAGGCGAAGCCGCTCACCGCCAAGCTTGACCCAACGCTGCGCTAACCCCAGTTGGCGTGGCCGCCGAGGTCGTCAATGCTGCGTCCGGTGAGCGTGGCGAGCTGTTCGACGAGGGTGCGGTGCACGAGCTCTTTGAGCGCGACGGGCGATGAGGCGCGGTGCTCGAGGGGGCGCTCATAGAGAACGACGCGGGCGCGCTGGTGCTGGTCGGCCTCGACACCGGCCGAGAGCGGCACGCGCTCGCCCGACCACCGACTGTTGAGGTACGGAACTTCTTCCACAGCGACCATGACGTCGTCGAGCGCGAGAGCATCGTGGGCGAGCACTGCGGCGATCGCGTCGCGCACGCACTGGCTGAAGAAATCCTGCCGCGACTGGGCGCGGTTGAGGCGGGCGGGGGAGCCGGGAGCCGTCAGCGGACCACGGAATCCGCGTCCATGTCGGTCTCTTCTGCGTGGCATGGGCCAACTCTAGCCTGATCGTGGTTAGTCTCTCGTGTGTGCGCCGTTGTTCTCGATCCTCCTGCGATGCCCCTGCCGTCGCGACGCTCACCTATGCTTACGCCGAATCGACGGCGGTGATGGGGCCGCTCGCGGCAACCCACGAGCCGGGCACCTACGACCTGTGCGCCAAGCACGCCGAGTCGATGTCGGTGCCGAAGAACTGGGAAGTCATCCGCCTGCCTGACACGGATCCCGTCGCGGAGCATCGCGCAGAAACCGTCGACGATGAGCTCATGGCGCTCGCCGATGCTGTCCGCAAGATCGGGCTTCGCCACGACGAGGTGGTTTTGCCGCAGGCCCCGTCTGCGCCGGCCGAACCGGTGGAGCCCAGGCTGCGCATCGTGCGTGACTGAAGGAGGGGCGCTAGGCTGAGCCTGTGCTGAACGACCAGATTTTCAAGGCTAACGACATCCGCGGCGTCGTCGCCGGGAACCAGCCGGAATGGGACACCGAGGGAGCGGCCCAGCTGGGCGCCGCATTTGTGGAGCTCACGGGGGCGAGCGAGTTCGTGTTGGGACGCGACATGCGCCAGCTGGGGGAGGAACTATCGTCCGCGTTCGCGGAGGGTGCCCGACGGGCAGGTGCCGATGTCGTGAGGCTTGGCCTCACCAGCACCGACCAGCTGTGGTACGCCTCGGGCGAGACGAGCCTGCCGGGCGTGCAGTTCACGGCGAGCCACAACCCCGTCGAGTACAACGGCATCAAGTTTTGCCTCGCCGACGCGCGCCCCGTGCCTGCCGACTTCATGATGAAGCTGCGCGACCTCGCCCCGACGGTGGACCTGTCGCGTCCTATCACCGGGGGCGTGCGCGAGTGGGATTCGCTCCCGGGCTACGCGCAGAAGCTGTGCGAGCTCGTGCCCGTGCGCGCCGAGCGGCGGTTGAAGGTCGTGGTGGATGCGGGCAACGGCATGGCTGGGCACACCGTCGATGCCGTGCTGGGCGGGCGCAATGTGGAGGTGGTGGGGCTCTACTTGGAGCTCGACGGGTCGTTCCCGAACCACCCGGCCAACCCACTGGTGCCGGAGAACCTCGTCGATGCCCGGTGCGCTGTCGTCGAGCACGGGGCCGACCTGGGGCTGGTGTTCGACGGCGATGCCGACAGGTGCTTCATCATTGACGAGCGCGGCGAAGTGGTCGACCCGTCGGTGGTCACCGCGATGATCGCGCGGGCGGAGCTGCAGCGGGAGCCGGGGTCAGTGATCGTCATCAACACCATTACGTCGCAGTGCGTGGCCGAGGCCATTGAGGGTCGAGGGGAGCTGGCGCGCTCGCGCGTTGGGCACACGTACGTGAAGGCGCTGATGGCTGAGCGTAACGCGATCTTCGGCGGCGAGCATTCCGCGCACTACTACTTCCGGGACTTTTGGTCGGCCGATACCGGCATGCTCGCCGCGCTGCACGTCATGGAGACGGTGCGTGCCGGCGGTGCGTTGTCTGCGCTGGCTAGCGAGTTCGATGGGTACGCTCGCTCCGGTGAGATCAACTCCACCGTCGCGGATGCCGATGCTGTGCTCGATGCGGTGGCGGCGGCGTTCGAGGGTCGCGGGCGGCACGAACTAGGCGATGGGCTCACCATCCGCGACGCCGACGCCGGCTGGTGGGTGAATTTGCGCCCGTCGAATACCGAGCCGCTGCTGCGCCTGAACGTGGAAGCCCGCGATGAGGCGACGATGACCGCCCTGCGCGACGAGGCCCTCGCCCTCGTGCGTGGCGCATCGGTGGTTGAGTAGCCTGCGGTAGCGGGCTTACCGAAACCACATCTGCCGGATGATCTCGACTCGCGGCCTGCGCCCGCGGCTCAATCATCGATGCTAGGAACCCGCCGTTCTCGATGGTTGAGTAGCGGCGAAGCCGCGTATCGAAACCCCGCCGCCGATTGACTCACTTCGGGCACCCCGGCACCGAGCGCTACGCAGTAGGCTTGGGCCATGGCTGAAACCATGGAACTCTCCCCGGAACTGCTGGCGATCCTCGCCTGCCCCTCATGCCACGCGAAGTTCGCGGTCGACTATGACTCGAACGAGCTCGTTTGCACGAATCAGTCGTGCGCGCTGGCCTACCCGGTGCGCAACAACATCCCTGTGCTCCTCATCGATGAGGCGCGGTCCACGCTGTGATCCCCTTCGATGACGCCCGCCTGGAGGCGCCGACACTCGCCGACCACGAGGGACTGCGCTGGCTCGCCTCTGCCGGCGCGAGAGTCCGTCGGCTGCAGCTCGACGCCATCCTGCCCCAGCTCGAGCGCAGCGATCGCCCCCGCGGCGTTCTACTGATGGGCGCCGAAGCCAGGCTGATGCGCGCGGTGCTCGAGCCTGTCTGCCCGGTGCCGCTCATGGCATGGTCAGGCGCAACGCTGCCCGCGTGGGTTGGTCCGCTCGATCTGGTTGCCCTCGTCGACGATCAAGACCCAAGCTCCGGCCTCCTCGACGCAGCTGCTGGAGCCGCGCGCAGGGGAGCGACGCTGCTGGTCGCGGCTCGGGAGCATTCGCCGCTGGCTGAGGTGACGTCGGGCGCCGGGACGACGCTGGTTCCCATCGATGAGCACGATCCGACGGCGGCCGCCGTGGCGCTGCTCACGTTGCTGGGGCAGCTGGGGTTGGGCCCGCACGTCAACCTGGAGGGTGTCGCTGAGGCGGTGGACCTCGTCGCGGAGAGCTGCTCGCCGCTCAAGGACCTGTCGTCGAATCCGGGCAAGGAACTGGCCATCGCGTTTGCTGACCATGTGCCGTTGATTTGGGGCGGCTCAGTGTTGGCCAATCGTGCGGGGCGGCGCATCGGTGAGGCGCTCCGGCATGCCAGCGGCGTGCCCGCGTTGGCCGCCGATGCCACAGAGCTGGCGGCGGTGCTGCACAACACGGAGCGACGAGACCCGTTCGCCGACCCTGAGGATCAACCCTGCACACCGATGGTGCTTCTGCTCGACGTTGACGAGGTGCTGCCGGGAGTGCGGGCGCGGGTGAATGAGATCGAGAACTTGGCGGATGCAGCGTCGGTGCGTGTGGTACGCATTGCGTCTGGTGCCGCTGACTATCCGCTGGCCCCCGTTGAACGCTACGTGACACTGCTCGCACGTGGGTTGTACGCCGTCGAATATCTGAAGATTGGATTGTGTCGATGACGATGAAGGTGCTGGTGTTGAACGGCCCGAACTTGGGCAGGCTCGGGTCGAGGCAGCCCGACGTGTATGGCGCACTCACCTACGAGAGGCTGGCGGAGCATCTCGTAGAGACGGGCAAGCCGCTCGGCTTCGACGTCGACGTGCGGCAGACCGAGCACGAGGGGCAGATGATCGAGTGGCTGCATGAGGCCGCCGACGGTGGGCACCCCGTCGTGATCAATGCCGGGGCGTGGACGCACTACTCGTACGCCATTGCCGACGCCGCCGCCCTCGTGTCGCGCTACGTCGAGGTACACATCTCCAATGTGTTCGCGCGCGAGGAGTTCCGCCACCACTCGGTGTTAAGCGCCGGCGCGGCGGGGGTCATCGTCGGCTGCGGGGTCGGCGGCTACGACCTCGCCCTCGCACATCTCGCGTCGCTCGCCTAGCCGACGTTCCCCGCGCGGGCTATGCGCAACCTATGCAGCACCCCGCCGTGCCGCCCCAAGCACCTGCAACCTGTGCGGCAACTGAGCGGATCAAGTGTCACCTGCTTCCCGACGGCGCCTCGTCGCAGCTAGGCAGGTGACACATGTTCCGGGACTGAGCCGCACAGGTTGCACCTGCCTGGCGGGACGGCACCTGCCCGGCGGGACCGCGCCCCGACGACCACCCGTCAGCCCGACGACCATCCATCGGGGCGACGGACATCGTCAGGGCAAAGCGCGTACGCTTGGCTACCGTGGAATACCAAGTTGCAGACCTGTCGTTGGCCGAGTTCGGACGTAAGGAGATCACGCTCGCTGAACACGAGATGCCGGGCCTCATGGCCATGCGCGAGCGCTACGCGGCGCAGCAGCCGCTGAAAGGCGCTCGCATCGCCGGTTCGATTCACATGACCATCCAAACCGCCGTGCTCATCGAAACCCTCACCGCGCTGGGTGCGGAGGTGCGGTGGGCGTCGTGCAACATCTTCTCGACGCAGGACCACGCGGCGGCGGCGATCGTCGTCGGCAAAGACGGCACCCCCGACGACCCCCGCGGCGTGCCCGTGTTCGCGTGGAAGGGTGAGACTCTCGAGGAGTACTGGCAGTGCACATCGCGCATCTTCGACTGGGGCGACGAGCTGCCCAACATGATCCTCGATGACGGCGGTGATGCCTCAATGCTCGTCCACGAGGGCGTGCGGGCGCAGGAAGCCGGCTCAGTCCGCGAAGCAACCGACGCCGACTCCCACGAGTTCTGCGTCTTCCTAGACACCCTGCGCAACAGCACCCTCGACTGGAAGGCCATCGCCCAGTCAGTACGCGGCGTGACAGAAGAAACGACGACGGGGGTGCACCGTCTGCATGAAATGCATCGCAACAAGGAGCTGCTCTTCCCGGCCATCAACGTCAACGACTCCGTAACCAAGAGCAAATTCGACAACAAGTACGGCTGCCGCCACTCGCTCATCGACGGCATCAACCGCGCCACCGACGTGTTGATCGGCGGCAAGGTCGCCGTCGTGTGTGGCTACGGCGACGTGGGTAAGGGCTGCGCAGAGTCGTTGCGCGGGCAGGGAGCCCGCGTCATCGTGACAGAGATCGACCCCATCTGCGCGCTCCAGGCCGCGATGGACGGCTACCAGGTGGCGCGCCTCGACTCCGTCCTCGAAGAAGCCGACATCTTCGTCACCTGCACCGGCAACCGCGACATCATCATGGCCGATCAGATGGCCCGCATGAAGCACCAGGCCATCGTCGGCAACATCGGCCACTTCGACAACGAGCTCGACATGGCCGGCCTCGAAGCCCGCACCGACGTCACCAAGATTGAGATCAAACCGCAGGTACACGAGTGGCGCTTCGACGACGGCCACAGCATCATCGTGCTCTCCGAAGGCCGCCTGCTGAACCTCGGCAATGCCACGGGGCACCCGTCATTTGTGATGAGCAACTCGTTCACCAACCAAGTGCTCGGGCAAATCGAGCTGTTCACGAAGCGCGACGAGTACCCCACTGGCGTGTACGTGCTACCGAAGCACCTCGACGAGGAAGTCGCCCGGCTGCACCTTGACGCCCTGGGTGCCGAGCTAAGCACGCTCACGCAGGCGCAGGCCGACTACATCGGCGTCCCCGTCGACGGGCCGTTCAAGCCGGACACCTACCGCTACTGAGTCGATCCGCCACTACGCACGATGGTGTGAGATCTGTTACGGAAGCCCCGCAACAGGTCTCACACCGTCTGGCGTCTTGGGGTGAGGCGCCGGAACCCCGACGCGCCTCGCGCCGAGTGAGCGCCGCTTACGGATTCGACTTCAGCGACTCCCAGATCTCTTTGCACTCAGGGCAGACGGGGTAGCGATCGGGATTGCGTGACGGCACCCACACCTTGCCGCACAGCGCCACGACGGGGGTACCGTTTACCATCGCTGCGGTGAGCTTGTCTTTCGGCACATAGTGCGAGAAGCGGTCTTGGTCGCCGTCCTCGAACACCTCCGTGCGTTCGTCGAGCAACGTCTGTGAACCGGGGGCCATCTCACTCATGCCCCACATTCTACGACGGCGCTCCTCACTGCTTCAGGTGAGCAGCGATACCGTCAGCCACAGCACCAATCCACCAAGTGCCAGCGCGCTGCTCACCATCCACACCCAGAACCAGGCGCTGTGGGTTTCTTTCGTTTTTTTCGGCTGATACTTGCCCTGCCCCAGGTAGCTGCCCAGCACGCTGACGGGAGTCTCGGAGCGCGGCGACACGCTCTCCGATGCAGCCCCGACGAATGCCATCGGCGTGACGGGCGCCGCAGGAACGGCAACGCCGTCCGACGGGAGACCCGTCGCTCTGGGCATAGGGGAGTAGAGGTCGCCACCAGGCAGCTGCGCCGCGAAGTGGTCGAGTGTTTGCGCGAGCTGCGCGGCGGTTTGGGGGCGACGGTTCGGGTCGGGGGAGAGCACAGAGGCGAAGAACGTGTCGAGGCTCGCGGGGGCGCCGATTTGTTCGGCAATCGGCACGGGGCCGATGGCGGAGTTGCGTGAGAGCAAGTCTTCCAGCGTCTTGATGGGAAACGGCGGGTGCCCGGTGAGTAGGGCGTAGGTGACGCATCCCATCGAGTAGAGGTCGGAGCGCTGGTCGAGCTGCGTCGACTTCGCTTGTTCGAGGGCCATGTACGCGGGCGTGCCGGCGGTCATAGTCTCGCGGTACTCGTCGAGGAGAGATTTGGCGACACCCAGGTCGGCCAACAGCACCTTCACCCCGGATTTGGTGTTGTTGAGCAGCACATTTCCAGGCGTGATGTCGCGGTGAACGAGTTGGTGCTTGTGCAGTACCTCCAGCGCTCTTGTCGCTTCGGCACACAACCGCAGCGCGAGGCCGGGCTGTACCCGTCGTTTCCGGAGCTGATCGAGCGAACCGCCATTAGCGATATCCATCACGTAGTAGGGTTGGCCGCGGCTGGTGGTGCCGATATCGTAGACGCGCACGATGCGCTCGTCAGAGAGTCGCCGCAGCAACCTGGCCTCGGCGAGGAAACGCCCGCGCACATCGTCGTTAGATGACCAGTTTTCCGCCAATACCTTGATGGCGACGGCGACGTCGAGAGTGTCGTCGTGGCCCTGGTATACCGTCGCGAACGATCCGGACCCGATACGTCCGGTGATGCGATATCGGTCGATCATCTCCATCTCAGATCCATTATCGTGCCAGATGGCTACGAAAGGAAAGCTGCGGCCTTTGTCTGGCATGCTTGGTTCTATGACGCAGATGCCACAGCAACCACCACCTGGTTGGTACCCTGACCCCGCCGGCGGATCCGGTGAACGTTTCTGGGATGGGGAAGCATGGTCGCAGGCCACCAGAGAGCAGTCAGCTTCGACGCAGGAGCAGCCGCCAACGCTCCCGCAGGCCGAAGGGACTCCGTACGTTGACCCCAGGCTCCGCGCCCACTCGAGCGGCTACGGCACCCAGGGTGCTGGGTACGGCGTCTCGGGGTATAGCTATGGCAAGCAGATACCTGTGCAAGGTGGTTACGCGCTGGCAGGGTTTTGGTGGCGCGTACTGGGATTCATCATCGACAGCATCATCGTCGGCGTTGTGAATGGCATACTCACCGCTGGGTTGAACTCCGGCATCGACAGCCAACTCGATCGCTACCTCGTACAGTTCATCGACTCGCTCACCGACCCGACCGTTCCGGCGCCGGAGATTCCGATGAGCCTCATCCAATCTCTGGGCACAATGGCGCTAGTCACCACCATCGTGTGGACTGCGTACCGCACCATCCTGATCGGCACCATGAACGCCACGCTCGGCCAGAAAATCTGCGGTCTGCGGGTTGCGAAACTGGGCGACGAGCAACTCGCCCCCGTGGGGTGGAAGGTCGCCGTCATCCGAGGTGGCATCGGGGCCATCATCTATCAGGTCATCGGTTTCCTGGCGCAGATCACCGTGCTGTTCCTCGATCGTAAGCAGACGCTGCCCGACCTGCTGTCCAAAACCGTCGTCGTCAATACTCGAGAGGCTGTGTAAGTGAGCATCGCGCATCCGTCGCTTATCGCACTCGCGGACCATTTCGGCATCGCCCGCGATTTCTGGGACTGGAAGGGCCGACACGTCGACATCCCAGCGGAGACCATCGTCGCGGTGCTCGCGGCCCTCGACGTCGACGCCCGCACGCCGGAGCTGTGCGACGAGGCCCTGCAGCGTATCGAATCCGAGCGCTGGTACACCGTGCTGCCGCCGTGCACCGTGCTCGAAGAAGGACACGGACGCACGATTGAAGTGCATGTCGCATCCGGTCACAGTGTCGCACTCGTCGTTGAGCTGGAACAGGGTGGCACGCGCGAGGCGTGGCAGGTGGACAACTTCGTCCCCGACCGCGAGGTGGGCGGCCAGTGGCGTGGTGAGGCGAGTTTCTGGGTTCCGGGCGACCTCCCGACGGGCTATCACCGGCTGGTCGCCACCACCGACGGGGTGCGCCACGAAGCTGCCGTCATCGTGA
>NZ_CAMYFI010000029.1 GCF_947255005.1 uncultured Tessaracoccus sp.
GAGCGGATCAAGTGTCACCTGCCTCCCGACGGCGCCTCGTCGCGGCTAGGCAAGTGACACATGTTCCGGAACAGAGCCGCACAGGTTACGTATGCCTGGGCGGTTACCCCTGCCCGGTGGGCAGCACCTGCCGGGGCGACGAGGACGGGCGTGGAGCGGACGGGGGCGAAGCACTAGGGTGGCACCATGAGCTTTTCGCGCTTTGATGGACGCCGCCCCGACGAGCTGCGGCAGGTGAAGATCACCAGGCACTGGCTGGACCACGCGGAAGGGTCGGTGCTGGTCGAGTTCGGCAAGACCCGCGTGCTCGTCGCCGCGAGCGCCACCGTCGGCGTGCCGCGCTGGCGCAAAGACTCCGGGCTGGGCTGGGTCACCGCCGAGTACGAGATGCTGCCGCGCGCGACGCACACGCGCTCCGACCGTGAATCGCGACGCGGCAAAGTGGGCGGACGCACCCACGAAATCTCGCGGCTCATCGGCCGCTCGCTGCGCGCGATTATCGACATGAAACAACTCGGTGAGAACACCATCGTGCTCGACTGCGACGTGCTGCAGGCCGACGGCGGCACCCGCACCGCGTCCATCACCGGCGCGTACGTGGCGCTCGCGGACGCCGTCGAAACTCTTCGCTCACAAGGGGCAATCGACGGCGACCCGTTCACCGATTCCGTCGCGGCGATCTCCGTGGGGTTCCTGGGCGACGAAGCACTCCTCGACCTCGCCTACGAAGAGGACTCCCAAGCCGACACCGACCTCAACGTCGTGATGACCGGCTCTGGCAAGTTCATCGAGGTGCAGGGCACCGCGGAGGGCGAGCCCTTCTCCCGTGAACAGTTGGGGCGACTGCTCGATCTCGGCGCGCTCGGCTGCGAGCAGCTGACCCGATTGCAGCGCGAGGCACTCGCATGAACCGCCCGACGCGGGTGGTGCTCGCCACCAACAACCCGAAGAAGCTCGTCGAACTGCGACGGGTGGTTGAGCAGGCGGGCATCGACCTCGAGGTGCTCAGCCTCGCCGACGTGGAACCCTATCCGGAGCCTGAGGAAACCGAGCGCACCTTCGAGGGCAACGCGCTCATCAAAGCGCGCGCCGCGGCGGAACGCTCTGGTCTCGCCGCCGTCGCCGACGACTCCGGCCTCGAAGTCGACGAGCTGAACGGCATGCCGGGCGTGCGGTCGTCGCGCTGGGCCGGGCCGATGTGCGACGACGACGAGAACAACGAACTCCTACTCGCGCAGCTCCACGGGGTGCCGGCGGAGCGTCGCACGGCCAGATTTTGCTGCGCGCTGGCGCTGGTGTCGCCCGACGGCCAGCAGCGTATCTGGCATGGCACCATGGAGGGGCGCATCGGTGAGGCACCCGTCGGTGACAACGGCTTTGGGTACGATCCGCTGTTCATTCCCGACGGCGAGGAGCGCTCGTCGGGGGAGATGAGCCCGGAAGAAAAAGACGCGATCAGTCACCGCGGCGAGGCGGTGCGCGCGTTCGTCTCGTGGCTGGGGGAGCGGGCGTGAAACAGTACTTCGATTTGCTGGAGCACATCATGACAGACGGTGTGGTCAAGGCCGACCGCACCGGAACCGGCACGCGCAGCATCTTCGGGCACCAGATGCGCTTCGACCTCACCCAAGGCTTTCCCCTTGTCACGACGAAGAAGGTGCACACACGGTCGGTGTTCGGCGAGCTGCTGTGGTTTCTGCGCGGCGACACCAACGTCGCCTGGCTGCACGCCAACCGCATCTCGATTTGGGATGAGTGGGCCGACGAGCACGGCGACCTGGGGCCGATTTATGGCCGCCAGTGGCGAAGCTGGCCGACGCCAACGGGCGAGCACATCGACCAAATCGCGCGCGTTATCGACGGGTTGCGCACCAACCCAGATTCGCGGCGCCACATCGTCTCGGCGTGGAACGTGGCGGATGTCGACGATATGGCGCTGCCGCCGTGCCACACCATGTTTCAGTTTTATGTGGCCGACGGGCGGCTGAGCTGCCAGCTGTATCAGCGGTCCGCCGACGTGTTTCTCGGTGTGCCGTTCAACATTGCGAGTTACGCGCTGCTAACACACATGGTGGCACAGGTCACGGGGCTGCAGGTGGGCGATCTTGTGCACACGCTCGGTGACGCGCACATTTACTCGAACCATGTGGAGCAGGTGGCGCTGCAACGCACGCGCGAGCCGCGGCCGCTGCCGACGCTGCGCCTTAACCCCGACGTACGCGAGATCGACGCGTTCGAGCTCACCGACATCGAGCTGAGCGGCTACGATCCCCACCCGGCGATCAAGGCCCCCGTGGCGGTGTGAGGAGTTGACGATGCGAATTGTGGCAATCGCGGCGGTGGCAGAGAACGGCGTCATTGGATCCGGCGACGACATGGTGTGGCACCTGCCGGACGACTTCCGTCGTTTCAAGCGGGTGACCACCGGCAACACCCTGGTGATGGGGCGGAAGACCCACGAACAGATCGGCCGCGCGTTACCGGGGCGGCGGACCATCGTCGTGACTCGCAACCAGGAGTGGCGCGACGACGAGGTCGAGGTCGCGCACAGCATCGAGGAAGCGCTGACCCTGGCTGAGCAGACCCCCGACAAGGTGTGTTACATCGCGGGTGGGTCGCAGATCTACGAGGCGGCCTGGCCGTATCTCACGGAGCTCGACATCACCCAGGTGCACCTCGCACCCGCGGGGGAGGCCCTGTTTCCGCACATCTCCCCGCGCGAGTGGACGGAGATCTCTCGCGAAGTGGGCGACGAGTTTGACTTCGTCCAGTACCGCCCGACGCCGTCTCCGGTCATCGAGTAGGCGACGACGCCCGCTCCCTCTCGGCCGTCGAGTAGGCGACGCGCCCTCCCTCCCCCCGATCATCGAGTAGCGCCGAAGGCGCGTATCGAGATGCTCCGTCCATCCGTCGCAACTAGGATTCATCAGGATGACCACCCGCATCCTGCACCTCGACCTCGACGCGTTCTTCGCGTCGGTGGAGCAACGCGATAAACCGAGCCTGCGCGGCAAACCCGTCGTCGTGGGCGGCACCGGCTTGCGCGGCGTAGTGGCGACGGCAAGCTACGAAGCGCGTGTGTTCGGGATCCGCTCGGCGATGTCCGGCGCCGAGGCACGCCGACGCGCGCACGGCCGAGTCGCCTTCCTCGGGGGACGCTGGCAGGCCTACAAAGAATCGTCACGGGTAGTCATGGGGCTATTGCGCGAGATTTCGCCCCTGGTCGAACCGCTCAGCCAGGATGAAGCGTACGTGGATCTGGCGCCGTCGGGATGGAGCGACGACGAGCTTCCTGACAAGGTGGCGTGGCTCCGGGCTGAGCTGACGCGGCGCACCTGCGGGTTGACCGCGTCGGTGGGGGTCGGGTCGTCGAAGCTCGTGGCGAAGCTTGCATCCGAGGACGCGAAGCCGGACGGCGCCCTCATTCTCGCGCCCGACCAGGAGCTGGCGTTTCTGGGGCCGCTGCCGGTGAGGGCGATTCCGGGGGTTGGGCCAGCGACGGAGCAGCGCCTGCTCGCCATCGGACTGTACACGGTGGACGACCTCCGAGCCGTCAGCCCAGCAGAACTCATCAGGGAGCTCGGCCAGGCTTCGGGTACCTCGCTCGCGCGGCTCGCCCGCGGCGAAGATAACCGCCCGGTGGTGGCGAACTCCGAAGCCAAGTCGATTTCAACCGAGGACACCTTTCAACAAGACCTCACCGATAGCGCCCACCTCCAGGCCATCCTCCGCCGCGACGCCTCCGCCGTCGCTAAGAGGCTCCGCGGCAAAGCGCTGTTCGCTCGCACCGTCACCATCAAGGTGCGGTTTGCGGACTTCGAGACCATCACCCGCGCCGCCTCGCTTGGCGGAGCGACGGACGACGCTGACGCTATCACGGCAGCCGGGCTGGGGCTGCTCGGCGAGATTGATCCGCGACGGGGCGTGCGGTTGTTGGGCATTGGGGTGAGCAACTTCGCAGGTGCCGCCCAAGATCGCCTGTTCGGCGACGATCAGGTCAAAGAATATGAGCCCAGCCCCTCCGCGTTCGATACTGAGGAGCTGGCTGGGGTGCGCGGGCACGGGTGGTACACGGGTGTCGACGTCGAACATGATGTGCATGGCCGTGGCTGGGTGTGGGGGAGTGGAAGAGGTCTGGTGACCGTGCGGTTTGAGCGACGGGGAGGCGTGCCAGGGCCGGTTCGGACGCTGCCGCTCGACGACCCGGCGCTGCGTCTCGCGGAACCTGAGCCCCTTCCGAGCGCCGAGGCGAGTGGCACTCGCGTTAGCTAACCCAATATCCACACGCGTTGCCGAGAACGAGCCAGAAACGGGCCATGTGACAAACGCGTGTGGATATTGGGTTAGGTCTGGAGGTAGCCCCGAAGATCGGCCGGTTCTCACAACGGGCGCCGTGGCGGATGCGTAGAATCGCTGCGATGGTGAATCGAATGTTTGTGGCGGTGTTGCCGCCGGATTCTGTGGTCGAGGAACTAGACGCGTTGCTGCTGCCGCGGCGTAGTCACGACCCAAGATTGCGCTGGACCAAACCCGAAGGCTGGCACCTCACTTTGGCGTTCATGGCTGACGTCCCGGACGTCGAGCGTCTTGAGGAAACGCTCGACGAGGCGACGGTCACGGCAACTCCGTTTCGGATCCGCGTCGCATCGGGGCTCACCTTCCCGCACCCAGTACAGGCGCGGCTTCTAGCGCTCGGAGTAACCGAGGGGGCGAGCGAGCTGGCCGCGCTGTCGACGAAGTGTCGAGGCGCTGCGAACCGTGCGGGAGCCGCGCCGGACGGAGCGCGATTCGTTGGGCACCTCACCCTCGCCCGCGCCAACCGCGGTATCCAGGCGACGAAGTGGCTCGGCGGGCTGGACTCCTTCCCAGGGTGGGATGTGCCCGTGGAGGAAGTGGCGCTGGTGCAGTCGCATCAGGTGGGGCGCAGCTACGAGGTGGTTGAGCGATTCGAGCTTCGCGCGACGAAGCCCTAGAATTACCCGGTATGCGCGAGTGGTGGAATTGGTAGACACGCAGGATTTAGGTTCCTGTGCCTTCGGGCGTGAGGGTTCAAGTCCCTTCTCGCGTACTGTCGTGGGTGGTGGAACACGAAACCGCTAGTTATAGGTGCGTTTCGTGCCAGGAGATTCACTCCAATGCAACTCGACTGGGTAGTCCTGTGAGCCTCCAAGGGCGCGGAAGGCGAGGATGCGGTAGAGATCTCTCAAGGATCCTGTGAGCATCCGCGATGGCGTCCGGCGCGATGCAAAGGAAGACGGGATCCGTCAATTCAACGGGCTACATACTGCGTTGGAAGAATGCCTATAGTCTCCAAAGATATCCTAGCGGGATGCGAAACCTCTTGTGCAGGTGGCGGATATCCTCGCTCAAAACAGTCGAAATCGACGTTGGTTGACCCCTAGTCTGTCGGGTAGGATCGCATTGATAAGCTTTACTACGTTAGACGCGAATGGCGTCAGTAATGAAGGGGAATGGGAGGAAGCCACTGTGTTGAATATGCTTCACAGTTTCAGTGAGCGCACCGCTGAGAAGAAGAACAAGGCTCTCTGGCGTAAAGGACTCGCCGTGGTGGGGGCACTGACTCTTCTGGTTGGGCTCGCGGGATGCGTTGGAGAGCAAGAATCGGATGAATCGCAGCCGGATACCGCTCCTGAACCAGTTGCCACAGTGACCGAGGTAGTGACGGCCACTCCCGAGCCAGTTGCCACGGCTGCAGCTACGGAGGCAGCGACGGCCACTGCCGAACCGGAGCCTGCAACCATCGACGATGCTGATACTCCAACCCCTAGCCCCGAACCGGCGAATAGTGAGCCTCGGCAATCCGAGAAGGCCGCGGGGGCGCAGCTCACGGCACAGCCTGAGTCGAACTCGAATACAACGCAGATTGCCCCGGTGGCTAAGGTACCGAGAAAGGGCGCAGAAACGGCCGCGAAGAAGGCAGCATCTGAGAAGAAAACTGCCACAGCAAAAGCCCCTACGAAGAAGGCGGCTACGAAAAAGGCCCCTGCTAAGAAGTCTCCTGCTAAGAAGTCTTCCCAGCAAGCCGAACCCCGGAAAAAGCCTGCGGGCTCCGTCTATTACAAGAATTGCAGTGCCGCAAAGGCAGCTGGGGCCGCTCCCGTGTATCGAGGGGACCCCGGGTACGGGAAGCACCTAGACCGCGACGGTGACGGGGTCGGCTGCGAGCGATAACGCTGGCGGGCGACACGCCTTATTCTAGGGTGGCCACGACCTGTGAAGTTCAAGCTTTGGGCCGTTGCATTCTCAGTACGCGGCATCGTTTCGGTGTTTCGATACGGCGGCTAGCCGCCCACTCGACGATCAGGAAGGGGCGGCCCTCTGCCCAGTCGGTGGTTGAGTAGCGAGCGGAGCTCGGGCATCTAAAGCCTCGTCATATCTCGACATGGCGACTGCGTCGCCTACTCGATGGTCGGGTGGGGTGAAGTGCGCGTCGTCCCCGGTAGTTGAGCAGCGCTGAAGGCGCGTATCGAAACTCCGGGGATGATTTCGACACGCCGCTTGCAGCGGCGGCTCAATCATCTGCTGGCGTGCCACCCGGCGATCCGGCTGCTTTGTAGCTCCATCACAAGGTTTCTGGCTGATATTGAGATTTGGCCGTGTTTCTTCGTCGGAAGTATGCAAGAAACGCGGGTGTTGCTTCCGTTTGGTCTTCTGAGGTGCGACATTCTTCGTCAGCCCCGGAAGGAGACGCCTTGTTTCAACGAATCGCCATTGTGAACCGCGGCGAGGCCGCCATGCGCCTCATCCACGCCGTTCGCGACCTCAACGCCGAGGGCATCGTCGAACCCATCACCACCATCGCCCTCCACACCGACGGTGAACGCTCGGCGATGTTCGTGCGCGAGGCCGACGAGGCCTACTCGCTCGGCGCGGCGGCCGAGCGCCCGTACCTCAACCATGACCTCCTCGCGAAGGTGCTCGTCGAGGCGCGGGCGGACGCGGTCTGGCCGGGGTGGGGGTTCGTCGCGGAGGACGCGGCATTCGCGGAACGCATGCGCGAGCTGGGCATCACCTTCATCGGCCCGTCCCCGGAAGTCATGCGCAAGCTGGGCGACAAGATCGGCTCCAAGCTGCTCGCCGAAGAAGTAGGCGTGCCGGTGGCGCCGTGGTCGGGTGGCGGCGTCGACACCCTCGACGAGGCCCTCGCCGCTGTGGAACACATCGGCTATCCGCTCATGCTCAAGGCCACGGCTGGCGGCGGCGGGCGCGGCATCCGTCGCGTCAATTCTGCCGCGGAACTCGAGGACGCCTACCAGCGCACCCGCGACGAGGCGGAGCGCGCGTTCGGCTCTGGCACGGTGTTCCTGGAGCGTCTGGTCACGAACGCGCGCCACGTCGAGGTGCAGCTCATCGCCGATTCCCACGGCAACGCCTGGGCGCTCGGCGTGCGCGACTGCTCGATCCAGCGTCGCAACCAGAAGGTGCTCGAGGAGTCCGCGTCGCCGCTGCTCAGCCAGGAACAGTCCGATGAGCTCAAGGAAGCCTCGGAACGCCTCGCGCTCGCCGTCGGCTACGAGGGCGCGGGCACCGTCGAGTTTCTGTACCAGCCCGACGAGCGCACGTTCGCGTTCCTCGAAGTTAACACCAGGTTGCAGGTGGAGCACTCCGTCACCGAGCTCACCAACGACTTCGACCTCGTCCGGGCCCAGCTTCGCGTCGCCGCAGGTGAGGCGCTCGACGAGCGCCCGAGTGAGTTCGGCCACGCCATCGAGGCTCGGCTGAACGCTGAAGATCCCGACCGAGATTTCGCACCCGCCCCCGGCCGCATCTCGCACCTTTCGTTCCCCGTCGGCCCCGGCATTCGCGTCGACACCGGTGTGGCCCAGGGTGACGAGGTCCCCGCCGACTTCGACTCCATGATCGCCAAGATCATCTCCTACGGTCGCACCCGCGACGAGGCACTCGCCCGCCTGCGACGCGCGCTCAGCGACACGACCGTCGTGATCGAAGGTGGCGCCAGCAATAAGTCGTTCCTGCTCGCGCTGCTGGATCGCCCCGAAGTTACCGGCCACAACGCTGGGCGCTGGGCCGACACTGCGTGGATCGACCGCACCCGAGACGCGGGCGGACTCGTCGCCGACCAGCACGCCGAGATCGCACTCATCGCCGCCGCCATCGAGGCCTGCGAGGAGCAGGAACGCACCGAGATCGCGCACCTGCTCGAAAGCGCCCGCGGCGGACGCCCCCTCACGGCGCACAAGCCGGTCACGCAATGCGAGCTGAAGCTGCGCGGCACCGCCTACAAGCTCACCTGCGCCCGTATCGGTGAGCACACCTTCCGCGTCGGCATGCACGACCACCACGTGCGCGTGCAGCTCGATCGCCTCGACGACGCCCGCGCGTACATCACGGTTGAGGGTCAGCGGCACAAGCTCGTCGTGGCCACGCACGGGCCGGTGCACTTCGTCGAGGTCGACGGTGTGGCGCACCGGGTTTCGCGCGACGAGGGCGGTGTCCTGCGCGCTCCCGCGCCGGCGCTCGTTGTGGCGACGCCGGTGGCGGTGGGCGACGAGGTGCAGCCTGGCCAGCCCCTCGTCGTGCTGGAGTCGATGAAGATGGAGACGGTGGTCCCGGCCACATTCCCCGCGCGGGTGAAGGAGGTCGTAGTGAGCGCCGGCACGCAGGTGGACGGCCTAGCCCCGCTCATCAAGCTCGATCCGCTCGACGATGCGGGGGAGGAGCAGGCCCACTACGACACCCCCGTCGCCCTGCCCGCCCAGCGCACGCTGACCCCAACCCAGCAATGGCACCAGGCCCTCGACGATCTCCGCGCGGCCGTGCTCGGCTACGACGCCGACGCCGACGCCGACGCGCTCGCCCGTTACCTGGCCGCCCGCGATGCGGTAAGCCCCGAAATTTCCACCGACGATGTCCTGCGCGCCGAGTGCGCCCTGTTCGACGCCTTCGCGAGCCTCGCCGTGCTCGGGCGCAACCGCCCAGCCCACGAACACATCAACCAGGAGCTGCGCATCCACTCCGACCGTGAGCACCTCCACACCTTCCTCACCACCTTCGACGTCGAGCGCGCCGGCCTGCCGGAGACCTTCGTCGAGCGCCTTACCGCAGCCCTTGCGCACTACGGTGTCGACACCCTCACCCACACCCCGGCCCTCGAGCGCGCCATCTTCCGCGTCTTCCTCACGCAACAGCGTGGTGCGCAGCTGGTGAAGGTCATCGTCGGCATCCTCGAATGTTGGCTCCAAGAACCCGCCCCCGACGGCGTCCTCGCTCAGCAGGCCCGCGAACAGCTGGAGCGCGTCAAGCTCGCTACGCAGCTTCGCCACGCGACGCTCGGCGACCTCGCCCGCTCGGTGCGGTTCCGCTGGTTCGACCAGCCGCTCGTCGACGCCGAGCGCGCCCCCATCTGGCAAGAGATGCTCGATGACGTGGCCGCCCTGGCAGCGAACCCGGATGCCCCCGACTACGCCGAGGGCATCGCGAAACTCGTCGCCGTCCCGGAGAAGAACGACGTGACCCTCGCCGCACGGGTGGCCGCCGGCGTCACCGGCCCGGAGCCGATGCTCGAGGTGCTCGCCCGCAAGCACTACGCCAGCGCGGGTCTGCGCGATGTCCGCTCATCCTTCGCGGGCACTCGCCCCGTCGTGACGGGCACCTACGAGCTGCATGCCGAACCCACGCACCTCATCTCGACGGTGGGCGCACTCACCGAGTTGCAGGAACAGGGCGCGCTCGCCCGGCTCATCAGCGAGCACGATACGGGCGGCGACACCGTCGTCGAGGTGTACGCGTCGCACAGCGCGGAAGTCAGCCACGACGAGTCGAGTGAGCCGCTACGTCAGGCGATCGCGGAGTGGCTACCTCGTCGGATACGCCGCATCGTGGTGGGCGTGTGCACGCCGCAGGGTGCGATCACGTACGTGACTCTGCGCTGGGATGGTGATGCGCTCGTGGAAGACGAGATCATCCGCGGCCATCACCCGATGGTGGCCCGCCGCCTCGACCTGTGGCGCCTGCAGCCGTTCTATATCGAGCGCGTGCCGGCGCCCGACGATGTGCTGCTCGTCGATGCGGTGGCGCGTGGCAACGCGTCGGACCGGCGACTCATTGCCATGGCGCAGGTGCGGCAGTTCGCGCTGGTGCGCGACGACGCCGGCCAGCTCGTCGGGGTTCCGCACGTGGAGCGCGCCATCGAGCGCTGTCTCGAGGCGATCCGTCGCCAGCGCGCGTCGATGGCGAAGGCAGGACACCTCGACATGAACCACGTCTGGGTGCACATCTGGCCCACCTGCGAGCTCGACCCCCGCGAGGCCGACCAGCTGAAGTCGAAGATCACACCGCTGTCGGATTCGGCGGGCATCGAGGAGGTCGTGATTCAGGGCACCTTCACCTTCGACGGCGCCACCCGCCCGCTTGCGCTGCGCTTTCACCAGCGCCCTTCGGGCGAGGTGATCACCGACGTGCAGGCGCCGCCCACGCAGGAGCTGCAGCCCGTCGACGAGTATCAGAGCAAGGTGCTGCGCGCGAAGCGTCGGGGGCTCGTGTACCCGTACGAGCTGGCGGACACGCTCGCAGGCGACGGGACGCTCGTCGAACTAGATTTGGAGGGAGACGCGCTCGTCGAGGTGGAGCGCCCGTATGGGCAGAACCGGGCAGGCATCATTTGTGCGAAGGTCAGCACCCCGACGGCGCTGCACCCCGAGGGCATCACCCGCATCGTGCTGGCGGGCGACCCGACAAAGGGGCTCGGTGCTGTGGCGGAGCCGGAGTGCAGGCGCATCATCGCCGCGCTGAATCTCGCCGACGAGCTCGGCGTCCCCGTGGAGTGGTTCGCGCTCAGCTCGGGTGCGCTCATCTCGATGCGGTCGGGCACGGAGAACATGGACTGGGTGGCAGCGGCGCTGAAGCGCATCGTCGAGTTCACGCAGGCCGGCGGCGAGATCAACATTGTGGTGGCGGGCATCACGGTCGGCGCCCAGCCGTACTGGGCGGCGGAGGCGACGATGCTCATGCACACCAAGGGCATTCTGGTGATGACGCCGGATTCGGCGATGGTGCTCACGGGCAAACAGTCGCTGGACTACTCGGGTGGCGTGTCCGCTGAGGACAACTTCGGCATCGGCGGCTACGACAGAGTGATGGGTCCGAACGGGCAGGCGCAGTACTGGGCGCCGGATCTGCGCGGCGCGTTCCAGGTGCTGCTCCAGCACTACGACGCGACGTACGTGGCTGCGGGAGAGTCTGGGCCGCGGCGGGCGTCGTCGGATGATCCGATTGATCGCGACGTGTCGAGCTTCCCGCACGAACTCGAGGGCTCGGAGTTTAAGACGGTGGGGCAGATCTTCTCCGACGATCTGAACGCCGAGCGCAAGAAGCCGTTCGACATTCGCAGCGTGATGCGTGCGGTGGTGGATCAGGATGGGCCGTGCGTGGAGCGCTGGGCGAACATGGCCGAAGCGGACACCGCGGTGGTGATAGATGCGCGCATGGGCGGCTACTCCGTCGCGTTGTTGGGTATCGAGTCGAAGCCCGTACCCAGGGCGGGGTTCCATCCGACGGATGGGCCGACGGTGTACACCTCGGGCACGCTGTTCCCGCAGTCGAGCAAGAAGGCCGCGCGGGCGATCAATGCGGCGTCGGGGAACCGGCCGCTGGTGGTGCTGGCGAACCTCTCGGGCTTCGACGGGTCGCCCGAGTCGATGCGCAACCTGCAGCTGGAGTACGGCGCGGAAATCGGCCGCGCGGTGGTGAACTTCGACGGGCCGATCGTGTTCGTCGTGATCTCTCGCTACCACGGGGGCGCATTCGTCGTGTTCTCGAAGCAGCTAAACCCGAACATGACGGTGCTTGCGCTCGAGGGGTCGCGTGCGTCGGTGCTCGGCGGGGCGCCTGCTGCGGCCGTGGTGTTTGCCCGCGACGTGGCCGCCCGCACCGCCTCCGACCCGCGCGTCGCAGAGCTCGAAACCAAGCTCGCCGAAGCGTCTGCGACGGAGCGTCCGGCGCTCGCAGCAGCGCTCGACGAGATGCGAAGCAGTGCGCGGGCCGAGAAGATCGGCGAGATCGCCGCAGAGTTCGACGCGGTGCACTCCATCCATCGCGCGGTCGAGGTGGGATCAGTGGACCGCATCATTTCCGTCTCCGATCTGCGGCCTTCGATCGTAGAAGCACTTGCAGCAGGATGCTCGTGATAACGCGCCCCCGGTGGTTGAGTAGCCGCTCACCCCGGTGGTTGAGTAGCCCGCGTAGCGGGCGTATCGAAACCTCGTCGCTGCGTCTCGATGCGGCCCTTCGGGCCTACTCGACGCTCGGAGGGGATGATTTCGATACGCGGCTACGCCGCTACTCAATCATCGGCTAGAGCGGTGCTCAATCATCGGGTGGGGGTGACAGCCAGGCCTCCACCTCAATCCTGGCGAGAGAAGTTCAGCGACTGGATCACCAGTTCACCGGCATCATCGCTGGCGTCGAGATCGACGCGCGCGGTCACCGACCAGTCGTGGTTGCCCGCCGGGTCGTCGATGATCTGCCGGACGAGCCACACGCGTGACCCCTTCTGGTGCTCCACGTCGAAGAACTGTGGCCCGCGCGCGTCGGCGTCGGTGTACAGGTCGTCGTGTTCGTCCCAATAGTCACCGAGCGCCTCGTCCCACGCCATCTTCGTCATGGGGCCACCCGCATCCAGCGCGGCGAGCGCGTCGACGTCGTCGGCGGCCATGAGCTCAACCCGCCGCCACATGGCGTTGCGCACCAGCACCCGAAACGCTCGCTCGTTGCCGGTGACAGGACGAGACGGCGGCGCCGGCACGTCGGCCACCTCCGGTTCGGCACCTGACATCGCCGTAAGTTGCGCCCATTCGTCGAGCAGCGACGAATCCACCAGGCGCGTGAGCTCGCCTAGCCACGCGATGAGATCAGCCAGCTCCTCGGTGCGGAACCCCTCGGGCACGGTTTGACGCAGAGCGCGGTAGCAGTCGGTGATATAACGCAGCAGCAGACCCTCCGAGCGCTGAATTTTCAGGTGCGCAACGTACTCGGCGAACGTCATGCCGCGCTCCACCATGTCGCGCACAATCGACTTTGGGCGGATCGGGGTCTCCAGCAACCACGGATGCTTCTCGCCAGCTTCCCGGTGCGCCTGCTCCAGTTCCTCGCCGAGTGGCTTTGGCCAGGTCATCTCCTCGACGATGCTCATGCGCTCGTCATATTCCACGCCGTCGGCCTTGAGCTCACGGATCACCTCGCCACGCTCACGGTGCTGCTGGGCCAACAAGATGGTGAGCGGGTCCTCGAGGGTTGCTTCGATGACGCTGATCGTGTCCAGCGCGTAGCCTGGCTCGGTATCGTCCATCGTCTCCATGTACGCCAGCGCGAGCGCCGACAGCGGCTGGTTCAGCGCAAAATCGTTCTGCAGATCGACATCGAGCTGGTAGACGCGCCCGCCCGGCTGAGGATTCGGCACCCGGGTGATGATCTCCGCCGCGAGCAGGGAGCGCGTGAGCGACACCGCCCGGCGCAACAGACGCCGCCGCTTGGCCTTGTCGGGAGACACCGAATCCACCAGACGAATCACCGCCTGGCTGACGTCGTCGTCACGCTCCAACAAGTTGAGTATGAACGAGTGCGTGATCCGCATCCTGGGATGCAGCTCTTCCGGCGCAGATTCGATGAGCTTCGTGAACGTCGCCTCCGTGTAGTTGACGAACCCCTCCGGGGGTTTCTTGCGCCGCACCGATTTCAGCTTCTTCTCGTTGCCGGCGAACTTCTTGAGGATGCGCTCGTTCTCCACCTCGTGCTCGGGCGCCTGTGCGATGACGTAACCGATGGAGTCGAAGCCCGCCCGCCCAGCCCGCCCCGCGATCTGGTGGAACTCGCGCGAGCGTAGGTGGCGTTGACGGCGCCCGTCGAACTTCGTCAACGTGGTGAACAGCACTGAGCGGATGGGCACATTGATACCGACGCCTAGGGTGTCGGTGCCGCAGATCACCTGCAGCAATCCTTGCTGCGCGAGCTGTTCTACCAGGCGGCGATACTTCGGCAGCATGCCCGCGTGATGCACCGCGATGCCCTGCAGCAGAAGCTTCCTCAGCGTCGTGCCGAAACCACTCGAGAACTTGAACCCCTGGAGGGCTGCCTTGAGCTGTTCAGCCCGTTCTTTCGATGGTTTCGCCGCGCCCAAGCTGAGCACCGACTGCGCCTGCTCGACCGCGAGAGACTGCGTCGAATGCACGATGTAGACCGGCGCCTTCTGCTCCTCGACCAGCGTTTGGATGGTCTCGTGGATGGGTGTCGTCTGCCACGCGTAGGTGAGCGGCACGGGGCGCCTAGCGTCGGAAATCTCGACGATGTCCCTTCCCGTGGTGCGGGTCAACGTGGATTGCAGCGACGTGGTGTCACCCAGTGTGGCCGACATGATGATGAATTGCGCCTGGGGGAGTTCCACCAGCGGCACTTGCCAGGCCCAGCCGCGGTCGGGGTCGGCGATGAAGTGGAACTCGTCCATCACCACCTGGTCGACGTCGGCGTCGCGGCCTTCCCTGAGCGCGATGTTCGCGAGGATTTCCGCGGTGCAGGCGATGATGGGTGCCTCAGGGTTCACCGACGCGTCTCCCGTCACCATGCCCACCAGATCCGCGCCGAACTGGTCAACGAGCGCGAAAAATTTCTCACTGACCAGGGCCTTAATGGGAGCCGTGTAGTACGTGCGCCCCCTGCCTGCGAGCGCCGAGAAGTGCGCGGCGGTGGCGATCATCGACTTGCCGGAGCCGGTAGGCGTCGTGACAATCACGTTCGAGCCCGAGAGGATGGCCAGCAGTGCCTCATCCTGGTGCGGATACAAGCTGAACCCGCCCTGCTCCGCCCAGCCGACGAACGCGTCATAGAGGGCGTCGGGTGTGTTGGGGGTGTGTGCGAGCAGGCTGGTGAGAGTCATGATGCAGCTATCGTCCCATGCCCGCGCCCGAGGGGAAAGCAACGGCGAGGATGGCTCGAGATAACGGATACCGCGCGGTGGCAAGAAAGTAGACTCCGTCCATGACGAGTCTCCAGCTCCATGTCAATGATCTCCCCGGCCGGGACGAGGTGCTTCGCCTCTACGACGCGGTGGGTTGGAGCGCCTACACGAAAGACCCGGAGAGGCTGATGCGCGGGCTGCACCACAGCCTGCGTGTCGTCACCGCCCGGGCCGACAGGAGACTCATCGGGCTCGCGCGAGTGGTGGGCGACGGCGAGACCATCGTGTACCTGCAGGACATTCTGGTGCTCCCGGCGCTGCAGGGAACGGGGATCGGCAGGCGATTGTTCGAGGCGGCGTTTTCCCCCTATGCGGGGGTGCGACAGCACGTGCTCATCACCGATCAGGAACCGCGCCAGCGTGCCTTCTACGAGGCGATGGGGTTCAAGGAGATCGGCGACGCCGGCGGCCGAGCATTCGTGCGCTACCAACACTGAGGCCTCGAGCGCACGCCCGCTCGCTGTAAATGTTTCCGATGCTGCGGCTGGAGGCGTGCCTGCTCACCCGATCCAGCGCTCGCCCGCCGGCTGCGCGTCGAGCGAGCCAGCGGAGAGGGTGTGCAGGGCGGCCTGGAACTCGTCAACGTTCTCCGCGTCGACGCCGACGGTGATGTGGGCCTGGCTGTCCCACGCCACGTCGACTACCTCGACGGGTCTGCCGGAGGGTAGTCGGAGAGTGCGCAGTTGATTTTCGACGGTGCCCGCCTCTGCGTAGGGCACGTCGACGCGCAGCAGCAGGGCCAGCCGAACTTCGCGCACACCGGCCGCCTCGATACCCTGCTGGACCGCGTCGGAGTACGCCCGCACGAGCCCGCCGGCGCCGAGCTTGATGCCGCCGAAATAGCGCGTGACAACGGCCACCACGTCGGTGAGGTTGTTGTGCTGCAACGTGGTGAACATGGGCATGCCCGCGGTGCCGCCGGGTTCGCCGTCGTCCGAGCTGCCGCCGGTGCGCCCGTCGGGGCCGAGGATGAACGCCGAGCAATGGTGGCGAGCGTCGTGCATGGCAGCGCGACGCTCCTCGACGATCTTGCGCGCGGAGGCTTCATCGTCGACGCGGCGGATCCTCGTGAGGAACCGGCTGCGTTTGACTTCGAGTTCGACGTCGACCCCGCCGCCCAGCGGGGCGTCGACGGTGCGGTAGCTGGTCAGACGCCCAGCTCCCGCCGCAGTTTCGCGACGTGCCCCGTCGCCCGCACGTTGTATTGGGCGACGCGCACCGTGCCGATGCCCTCCTCATCAACATCAATCACGAAGGTGGAACGGATGATGCCCTCGATCTCTTTGCCGTACAGCTTCTTGGTGCCGAACGCGGCGTAGGCTTTGATGACCTCGAGGCTGGGGTCGGCGAGCAGGGTGACGCTGAGCTCGGACTTCTCGGTGAATTTGGCGAGCTTCTCGACGGTGTCCGGTGAGCATCCGAGCACCGTGTAGCCGGCGTCGGCGAGTTCTTCCAGCGATGCAGAGAAATCGACGGCCTGGGTGGTGCAGCCGGGCGTCATTGCTGCGGGGTAGAAGTAGAGGATGACGGCCTGGCCGGCGAAGTCGGTGAGCGACACCTCTTGCCCTCGTTGATTCGGCAGGGTGAATGCTGGTGCGGGGGATCCATGAGTCAGACGAGCAACCATACGCCCAATTGTACGGCTAGGCTGGGGTTACCAACGTGTGAAGGAGTGGTGATGGCCAAGGAGCGAACCGTCGAAGATATTCGCGCTGAACTCGCCGGAACGCGAGCGAACTTGAAATCTTCGATTGCAGGATTCCGTGAATCCGTTGAGCCGAAGAACGTCGCCAAACAGAGCGTGGCCGAGGTGAAGCAATTTGCCCAGAATGAGTTCAACGAGGCGAAGAAGCAGTTCGTGCATGAGGATGGCAGCATTCGCACGCAGCGGATCCTCGCCATCGCCGGCGCGGTCGTCGGCGTCGTCGCGTTCGCGGTGACGCTCAACGCACTGTCGAAGCGTGGCCAGCTCAACGCGGCCAAGACGAAGAAGGCGATCACGGCCAAGTGAGCGATGCCCAGCTAGCCATTCGGATGCTGCACGACCGGGTGCTCGTCGACGCCGAATCCGGCGACCAAGAGCGCACGAGTGGTGGAGGCATCCTGATTCCAGCCACCGTCCAAATGGGCAAGCGCCTGGCCTGGGCGAAAGTAGTCGCCGCCGGCCCTAGCGTGCGTGCCGTCGAAGTGGGAGACAGAGTGCTGTTCGACCCCGAAGACAGAGCCGAGGTGGAGCTCAACGCCCGCCGCTACGTGCTGCTGCGCGAGCGCGACATCCACGCCGTCGCTGCAGAGCGTCTCGACGACGCCGGCACCGGGCTCTACTTGTAGCCCCTCCCAAAAAACTCGACGGAGCGCACTCCAGATGCCATTTTTGGCCCTCGAGGGGCGGTTTTCGCCATCTGTTGTGCGCTCCGTCGAGCATCGCAGGAGCGGCTACAGTTCGTTATCCCTTGACCGCTCCTTCTGTAATACCGGCAATGAACTGCTTGGAACCGATCGCGAAGATAATGATGAGCGGCACGACGGAGATGAGCGACGAAGCCATCAGCATGCCGTAATCGGTACCGTGAGCGGTTTTCAGCTGCGACAGTGCGACCTGCAATGTGAGCTTGCTGGGATCGTTCAACACAATCAACGGCCACATGAAATCGTTCCATGCGCCGATGAATGAGAACATGCCCAGGAACGCGAGAGCAGGCCGAATCGTAGGTAGGCAGACGTGTAGGTACTGCCGCCAGAATCCGCAGTTATCAATGCGAGCGGCTTCCAGTAGTTCGCGTGGAATGGCGTTTGAAGCGTACTGACGAAGCCAAAACACGCCGAACGCGCTCGCCAAGGAGGGGAAGATGAGCGCCTTGAGCGATCCGACCCACCCCAGCTTGCTCATGAACAGGAACTGGGGAATCGTCGCGAGCTGCGCCGGGAGCAGGAACGTTGCGAGCACGAGACCGAACAAAAACCGTTTGCCTGGGAACTCATACTTGGCAAATGCGAACGCCGCCAGCGACGAAATGAAGAGTACGAGGACGGTCACACTAATTGCGACGAACGCGGTATTGGACATGGCCGCCCAGATGTTGATCTTATCCATGATCGCTCCGACGTTGTCGTCGAGACGATCACCAGGCGTCATGACCGGCGGGAACTTGTAGATCACCGACGAGGGCTGGGACGCCAGTACAAACATCCAGTAGAAGGGAAATATGGAAATGAGTGCGCCCAGGATGAGCAGGATGTGGCGTACGATCGCACCTCGATGGCGCCACCACGGTGGCCTGCGATTCGGACGGCTACTGGTTTCAATGGCTGCGCCTGCCAGAGCGGCCGGCACTGCGCGCTGGTTGATAGACATCAGCCCTTCACCTTTCGTTCGCGGGTGACCAGCCAGTTGATGATGGAGAAGAACATCACGACGACAAATACACCCCACGCGATGGTTGCACCGTAGCCGTAACGGTTCTCCTGGAATGCCACGGAGTAGAAGTAGAGCACCATCGTCATGCCTGAGTTGCCCACGCCGCCTGCCGCGGCCGCGCCCGACGACTGCGACGAGGTGAGTACCTGGGATTCTGTGAAGCTCTGGAGCGAACCGATGGTGGACATCAGCGTGATGAATAACACGATGGGTCGCAGCTGTGGCAGCGTGATGCGGAAGAAGGTCTGGAAGCCGTTCGCGCCGTCGATTGCTGCTGACTCGTACTGCGTTTTATCTATGGCCTGCAAACCGGCGAGGATCAGCAGGGCGTTGTAGCCAACAAAGGACCAAGTCGTGAGGGCTGAGATAGCAATTTTGATGCCCCACTCGTTCTGGAGCCAGGCGATGTTCTCGAACCCGAACAGATTGACGATCACGTTGGCCAAGCCAAACTGGCTGGAGAACAGAGAGCTAAACAGAATGCCCATAGCCACCATCGAAGTGACGTTGGGGATGAGGTAAATCACGCGATACGTGGTCGAGAAGCGCAAGGTTGAGTTCAGCATGAGCGCGACGATTGTGGCCAAGACGAGCGTCGGCACCGTGCCCATCACCCAAAGAATCAGGGTGTTGCCTAGCGCTTTGTAGAACAGTGGGTCAACGATGAGGTATTTGAAGTTCTCAAACCCGATGAACTCGATGTCACCGAGTCCGGACCAGTTCGTGAACGCCAATGCCATGGTGAACACCATGGGCATGGCGCCAAACATAAAGAAGAAAAAGAAGTACGGGGAAACCGCAAAGTATTGCGGAAGTGAACGTTTCATCCGTTTTCCCAGTGACGCAGCTCTCAACTCAGTACTGGGAGGGAGAGTGGCGCTGGCGCCACCCTCCCTGACAGCTGTTCCCGGATTCATCGAACCGTAAGCCCCACTTGCTTAGCGATTCGTTTCGCTTGTGTCACGGCATCGTTCCAGGCCTGCTCGTGATCCTTCTTCGAAGATTCGATGAGGTCGATCTCGGCGAGGAAAGGCGCCTGCACAGCACCGGACTGCGGATCCTCATACAGAGGGCGTACGGTTTCTGCGGCGTGACCGAACACCTCGGCCGCCTTCTGCCCGCCGAGGAATTCCACGGGGCCAGCGACTTCCTCCATCTCGAAAGCTTCCGGCGTTGCCGGGAAGTTGCCCTTGTCTTGGTACTCGTATGCCTGGTTCTTCGGGTTCAGCATGTACGTGATGATTTCGAAGGAAGCCTCAGGATCTTTCGCTCCTTCAGGGATGGTGAGGAACGAACCACCGCTGTTGGTCGCCTCGCCGGGATGCTCACAGACACGCCACTTGCCGGCCGTATCAGGGGCATCCACCATGAGGTCTGCAAGGTGCCACGACGCGCCGAAGTCGGCAGGAAGCTTACCTTCGTTGACGGCAGCAGCGGCGTCGGCACTGTTCGACTGGATGGTGGCGACGATGCCGGCGTCGAAGGCCTTCATCATGACGTCCCAGGCGTGGCGGATGTGATCCTGGTTGCCGATGAATACGCCTTCCTCATCCACGAAACCCTTACCGGACTGCGGCCAAATGGTGTCGAACAGGCCGGCGCAGTTACGGATGAGGTAGGTGTCGGGTTTCTTCGAGTGCAGCTGCTTGCCAAGCTCGAAGTAGGCGTCCCATTCTCGGATTTCCTCGGCAAGCTTCTTCGGGTCGCTGGTGAGGCCGGCATCCTCGAACACGTCGGCGCGATAGAACAGCGCGGTGGGGCCGATGTCGATCGGGATACCCACCTGTTTGCCGTCCTTCGTGGTGGCCTGTTCCCACTTGTACTCCAGGTAGGTGCCTTTGATGTCCTTGGCGCCAACCGAGTTGAGGTCGACGAAGTACTTCGCCTGGGAGAGGAAGAAGGGGATATCCTGACCTTTGACGCCGGTGATGTCCGGCAGACCGCTGCCAGCAGCGAACGTGGTGGTGAGCTTTTGCTTGAAGTCGCCGCCAATCACATCCTGGCGAAGCTTGTACTGCTTCAGGTCATTCGCGACGCCTTCTAGTACCTTCTTGCTGAAGCCTTCAGGCCAGGTCCACAACACCATGTCCTTCACGTCACCATTGCCCGAGGCGTTTCCTCCGCCAGAAGAGCCCTGGGTGGAACACGCGGAGAGCCCGAGCATGCCGAGTGTGGCAGCCCCTCCGCCAAGTAGATTTCGCCGTGACAAGTTCATTATTCGCTCCTTGAGGTAGCTCGCCGTGTTTCCCCTTCCATGGTTGTCACGGCGCTCGGTGTAGTCGATCAAAATGCTTCAACAAAGCGTGATATGGATTGCTGGCTTGGGCTTCATGTAGGAGGTGTTGCCCCGTTGCGACGCGACGACGGAAGATGTGGTCACCCTCCAAATAGCCATTGACAAGCATGTTCATGTCTTCAGATCCGCCTTGATCGAGTATGTGATGCTCAATCTAGCATTGCCCCCGGTGAATTGAAAGATCATGATCGAGTTGATCGAGCCTGAGCGAAATAGGGCTGCCTGCGCTACGGTGTACCTGTGTTGAAAGCATCCCGGCAGGAGTCAATGTTGCACCTTTTGGAGGTGCGGCGTCGTGCTGGCATCGTCGACATCGCGAGCGAGCTCCGCGTGAGTGAAGCCACCGTGCGGCGTGATGTTGCTGAGCTTGAGGAGCAAGGCGTAGTGACACGCTCCTGGGGTGCCGTCGAGCTTGCTCGAGCCGTCGACGATCCGTTTCATGAGACCCTCGCCCGCGAACGTGCCGGCAAGGAGCGCATTGCGTGCGCGGCCGCGAAGCTGGTGCAGCCTGGCCAGACCGTCATCCTCGACATTGGCACGACCGTGCATTATTTGGCGCTGGCATTGCAAGAGATGCCCCTCACCATCCTCACCCCCTCACTCGCCGCATTCGAGGTGTTCCGTAACCAGCCCAACATCTCTGTGGTATTGCTGGGCGGCAGGTGGTCTGAGCCGTACCAATGTTTTGAGGGAGATCCCGTTGTAGACGCGCTGGCTCGCCAGCAGGCAGACATCGCCTTCCTTGGCTGTTCCGGAGTGGGGGATACCGGACGAATCCGAGACACCTCGTATACCCAAGCCGCTATGAAACGCGCCATGCGCGCGGCGGCGTCCCGCACGTACCTGTTGGCGGACGCCACCAAGCTCCCAGGGCAAGGCAATAGTGCTCCCTTCGACCTCGCAGACATGGACGGGCTCATCACCGACATACGCACGCTCCCAGAGAAACTGGCCGAGCAGGTTGCAGCGATCGATTTGGAGGTAATCCACGCATGAAACTCACCATTTTGGGTGGAGGCGGTTTCCGTGTTCCGCTGGTGTACAGAGCGCTCATGGAGGACACCTCCGATGAACGCGTCGACGAAGTGCGCCTCTACGACACCGATCCTGTGCAGCTCGCGGCCATCAAGAAAGTGCTCGAAGAGCTCGGTGCCACTGCTTCCGACGCACCTCGCGTCATCGCGACGACGGACCTCGGAGAGGCACTCCAGGGCGTAGACTTCGTGTTCTCTGCGATGCGAGTGGGCGGCACCGAGGGCCGCGCTGCCGACGAACGCATTGCGCTTCGCAACGGCGTCATCGGGCAGGAGACGGTGGGCGCAGGAGGCATCTCCTATGCCCTGCGTGGCATTCCCGTCGTCGTCAGTTTGGTAGAGCAACTGCGCAAGCATGCACCCGACGCCTGGGTGATCAACTTCACCAACCCAGCGGGAGTCATCACCGAGGTGATGCAGCGATCACTTGGTGACCGTGTGGTAGGAATCTGCGACTCCCCGGTGGGTCTCGCTCGCCGCGTGCTCACCACCCTGCAGGGCGAGGGGATCGTCGCCGACGATGTGCCCCCGCTCACCGCTGCCGATGGGCGGGTGCGCCTCGACTACGCAGGCCTCAACCACCTGGGGTGGCTCACAAGTTTGCACGTCGATGGCGACGACGTGCTGCCGAGGTTGCTCGAGCGTGCCGACTTAATCGAATCTTTCGAGGAAGGGCGCCTCTTCGGGGCACCGCTGGTGCAGGCGTTGGGATGCCTCCCAAACGAATACCTCCACTATTACTATTTCGCCCGAGAAGACCTCCTACTGGACAGCAAATCAGAAGCCACGCGAGGGGTGTTCCTTGCCCAGCAGCAACGTCGCTTCTACGACGCAGCGACGAACGCCACGCACGACGTCCATGCTCTCTGGGAACAGTGCCGCCTGGAGCGCGAAGCAACCTACATGGCATCGAACCGAGACGCGGCAGGCGGTTTCGACCGAGACGCCGCCGACCTCGAGACTGGGGGATACGACAAGGTGGCGTTGGCGATCATGCATGCCATCGCCAACGACGTTCCCGCGCGGCTCATCTTGAACGTGGCTAACCGGGGCGTACTGCCCGATCTCGACGACACGGCAGTGGTGGAGGTTCCCTGTGACGTCGACGGCAATGGCATCCACCCACTGCCGGGCGCGGCGCTCCCCGACCACGGGCGGGGCATCGTCGTGAACGCGAAGTACGTGGAACGCCGCACCATTGCTGCCGCACTGCACGCATCGCGCAGCGACGCAGTGCTGGCGCTCGCGCACCATCCGCTCGTGGACTCCGTGAACGTTGCACGCAACATCTTGGACGACCTCGTCGCTCACTTCCGTGAACTGGCCTACTTGGAGAAGCACTGACATGCATGACGATCGCAAGCTTGTAGAAGAGCGTATCGAGCACCTGCGAGAGCGCCTCGTCGGGAAAGAGTACGTGACGCTCACTCGGCTCAACGTCGAGGCTTGGAAAGCGCCAGGCGAGCCCGTGCCCTTCGCAGAAGCGGTCAGCCAGCAGTACGAGCCGTTCCCCGTCGGCACCTGGTGGGGGCCGGCGTGGAGCACCTGGTGGCTGCGACTCGCAGGCACACTCCCCGAGGATGCCCCCCGCGGGCGTGTCGAACTCCGTGTTGATCTTGGGTTTTCTGGCGACTGGGCGGGTAACCAGTCGGAAGGTCTCGTCTACACCTGCGACGGGGTGCCGCTGAAGGGTCTCAATCCCATGAACCGCACCGTGCCGCTCACGTTCGGGTCGATCGCCGAACGACTTGAGCACGAAGGCTCGCCGCTGGTGACGGCCGACGGCTCGGTACAGCTGATGGTGGAAGCCGCTGCCAACCCCAACCACGGGGAAGACATGGCCAAGTACGGCGACAAAGCCACCATGCCCGTCGAACCCATGTGGCAGTTCAAGGCCGCGGAACTCGTGGTGCGCAACGACGACGTCTGGCACCTCCAACTCGACCTCGAGGTGCTCGATGGCCTCATGCGCGAACTCCCCGTCGACTCCACCTGGCGCGCGACGCTTCTTCGTGGGCTCGAGCGCGCCGCCGACGTCATCGACCAGGACAGCATCGAGGAACAAGCCGCCTCCGCGCGCGCCGTGCTTGCGCCCTTGCTGAACAGCGGCCCCCACGGTTCCGCGCAGCGCATGACCGCCGTCGGACACGCGCACATCGACTCCGCCTGGTTGTGGCCCATCCGGGAAACCCGTCGGAAGGTAGTGCGCTCGCTGTCGAACGTCGTCGCGCTCGCCGACGAGTATCCCGACTTCCACTTCGCCTGCACCGCTCCCCAGCACCTCCAGTGGCTGAAGGAAGACGCGCCGATGGTGTTCGAACGCATGCGCGAGGCCATCCAGCGCGGTCAGTGGCACATGGTGGGTGGCACCTGGGTAGAGCCGGACGCCAACCTCCCAGGCGGCGAGGCGATGGTTCGCCAGCTCACCAGTGGCCTTCGTTGGCTTCGCGAAGAACTAGACGTCACCACCGACTGCCTCTGGCTCCCCGACTCGTTCGGTTACTCTGGCGCGCTGCCCCAGATCGCGAAGCTTGCCGGTATGCGGTGGTTCTTTACCCAGAAAATGAACTGGAACCAGACGAACACGCTGCCTCACCACACATTCTGGTGGGAAGGCATCGACGGCACGCGCATCTGGACGCACTTCCCGCCCGTCGATTGCTACGACTCCATCCTCTCCCCAGACCAGGTGAAATTCGCCGAGCGCAACTTCAAAGAAAAGGGTGTCGCCAAGGAATCGTTGTTGCCATTCGGTTATGGCGACGGTGGTGGCGGCCCCGTGCGTGAGATGGTGGAACGTGCCCGTCGGCAGAGCAACCTTGAGGCATCGCCGGTAGTCACGATGGGTAGTCCGCAAGAGTTCTACCACGCGGCTCGCGCCGAGCGCGATGAGCTCCCCGTCTGGGCCGGCGAACTGTACTTCGAGTTCCACCGTGGCGTCCAAACCTCCCAGCTGGCGTTGAAGCAGGGCAACCGCCTGGTCGAGGCCGGCCTCGCGACGCTGGAATGGCTTGGCACGCTGGCGATGCTGCGCGGGCATGCGTACGACGCCGAGGGCGTCGAACAGCTTTGGCGACGCATGATGCTGCTGCAGTTTCACGACATCCTCCCGGGCAGCGCCATCGCGTGGGTGAACGAAGAAGCACGTGAGGAGTACACGTCGCTGCTGCAAGAGATTGAGGAACGCATCGACGCGCTGCGTCACGCCGTGTTCCCGGGGGAGCAGCGCGCCATTGCGAACCCCGCGCCGTTCGCGAGACGCGAGGTCGTCGAGATCGAGGGGCGACGGGTGCTCGTCGACGTGGGCCCCCTCAGCGTCGTACCGCTTGCCGATGCCGAAGCAGCCCCGACGCACCTTGTCCAGACCCAGTGCCAAGACGAGAGCATCGTGCTCGACAACGGGTTGATGCGCGTCATCGTCGGGCAGGACGGAACGGTGACGAGCCTCGTCGACGTGCTGGCGGAGCGTGAACTGATTCTTCCCAGCCAGCGGGCCAACCTCCTGTGCTTACACCCAGACCACCCCAGCTGCTTCGACGCGTGGGAACTCCAGGCGCAATACCGCCACCATGTGTGGGAGCTCGACGACATCGAACAGGTTGCACTGGTGGAGGACACCCCGCTTCGTGCCCAGGTGGATGTGGTCCGGTCCTTCGGCGACTCTCGGATGACGCAGTCGCTGTGGCTGGACGCGGACAGCAAGACGGTGCGGTTCGCCGTCGATATTGACTGGCACGAACGCTCCCGCGTACTGAAGGTGGCGTTCCCCCTCGCGATCAAGGCAACCCATGAGTCGTCCGAAATCCAGTTCGGCCATGTGCGACGGGCGCTGTCGTCGAACACCAGCTGGGACGAGGCGCGTTTCGAGGTGCCCGGGCATCGTTGGACGCTGCTCGACGAGCCAGGCTACGCCGTAGCGCTGTCGTACGACTCCTCCTACGGCCACGACGTGGAGCCCGCCGGGGCCGATGAACACGCGCCCACCGCGGGCGTGGTGGCCAGCTACACCTTGCTGCGGGCACCCCTGTCGCCGGACAAGGAATCGGACCAAGGGCAACACCGCATTCAGTACCAGCTCACCGTCGACGCTGACGTACGGACGGCGAGCGAAGCAGGCATCGCGCTGAACCAACCACTTCGTGTGCTGGAAGGCGCGAGCACGAGCGAGGCGGCGGTGGCGTCGTTAGAGATGCTCCGCGGGCATGCGGTGATCGATGCGGTGAAGCCGGCGTTCGACGAGTCCGGTGACGTGGTCATCCGGTTGCACGAGGCCACGGGTGGACGGTCGCGGGTTCGGCTGCATCTCGGGTTTGACGCCGATGTCGCTCAGGAGGTGGACCTCTTGGAGCAACCGGTAGCCGAGCCCACCCAGCCGCGCTTGGGAGACCTGCGTCAGGGCGCGGTGGACCTTACCCTTCGTCCCTTCCAGATCCTCACCCTGAAAGTATGTGCCAAATGAAGCTTCTGTTGATCTGCCTCGACGGTGTGCGCGCCGACTTCGCATTGCCAGAGGAAGTGGCGAGCAACCCTGATTTCGCGCAACCCTCTCACCCGGCCGACCCTAGGTTCAGCGTCGGTGCTCCAGACCACACCGTGCATGACTTCCCGCCCGGAGTGGCCCCGACGCTCGCTCGCCTCGCCCGAGGAGATGACGCGTCCGACGGTGTATGCCTACCCATGTGGATGACGCCTCCCACCGACTCGGGGCCAGGGTGGTCGTCCATCCTCACCGGCTCCACCCACGAGGAATGCAACGTGTGGTGGAACGAGTTCGTGGGCCACGACATGGCCAGGCGCCCAGACTTTCTGTCTCGCGTGTTCTTCGCGAACCCCCGCGCCCGCACGCTCGCAGCAGCCACCTGGACTGCTTTCACCGTGGGTGTCGGCCCTGGGCCGATCCTGCAACAGCGCGTCGACCAGCAACGCACGGGGCAGCACGCGGTGTTCCAACCCGATCTCACCAGCGGCATCGAAGCTGCAGACGACGCCGTGTGCACGTGGGCTTGCCACAGGTTGCTCCACGAAGGGCCAGAGGCCTCGGTGGTGTACTTCGAGAGCGTGGACGCAGCCGGCCATGCCGCAGGCTCCGACAACAAGGAATACCGCGAGGCTCTCCAACGCGTCGATGAACGCGTGCGCTACCTGGTCAAAGCGGTGGCAGAGCGGCACGAACAGCTGGGCGAAGATTGGGTCGTGGCCGTCACCACCGACCACGGGCACAAGCCCGAGGGCGGGCACGGCGAGGACGAGGTCGAGGTGCGCAGAAGCTTCCTGATCCTGCACCGCATCGGGGGCCAACTGCCCGCCGAGGTACACGAGCGCGGCGCGCTGCGCAGTGAAGACGTCATGTGGCTGCTCCTGGATCTCATGGGCGCGCGGCAAGGCGAGATGGAGGGAGAAGACGTCGGCGTGCTGAAGGACATCGAGCCTTTGGGTCCGACGCGGGACCTGCGCTTCGAATGGTGACACATCTGACGGTTGCATCCGCTGGATGGGTAGAGCGTCGAGCTAACCCAATATCCACATGCGCTTGCCAAAACGCCCCAAAATCGTCGGTTCAGCGAAACGCGTGTGGATATTGGGTTAGCAACGGCGTGGTCCCGGCTGGCTGGCGGCTACTGGGCCAACAGTTCCGCGACGCGGCGAGCGCGAGGGTCGTCGTGGGCGCGGGCCGCTTGGAGCACCTCGGCGAGGCACGGAGGATCGGCGGCTCCGCTCTCGCCCGCCAGGATGGTGCTGGCGACGAACGCCGCGACGAGGAGTTGCTCTTCGAGCACATCGGTGAGGCCCGAGGCGACGGCAAACGCGGCGAGCGTTGCGTCGCCGGCACCGGTGGTGTTGCGCGGGCGCACGGGGAAGGCGGCCACGCTGGCTTCCTGTCGGGTGGCGGCATCGACCGCAACCATTCCGTCGGCGCCCCGCGTGACGACGACGGTGGGCACGCGGCTCGTCAGCGTCCGCGCCGCGTCAATGGGGTCGCTCAGTTGCGTGAACGCTTGCGCTTCCAGGTCGTTCAGCATCCACACGTCAGCACCTGCGATGCCCGCGAGTTGTTGGTCGCCCCACGAGCCCGTCTCATCGAAGCCTCTCGAGGCAAACACACGGGCGCCTCGTCGGCGCGCGTCAACGAGCCAGGGGAGTGTCGAATCACGCAAATCAATGACGATGGCATCTGCATCAACATCGGTCAGGGAGTGCCCCACCGGTTTCGCAGGGGGACGCTCAACCGTCACCATCGCGCGGTCAGCACTGGTTGCGAGGGCCACCGTAGTGGGGAGTTGCCAGTTGGCGTAATGCTCGCAGTAGGTGGTATCGATGCCTTCGCGGTGCAGGCTGCGCAGCAGCCGCTCGCTAGTTTCGTCGTCACCGACGGGAGAGCACAGCCAGGTGCTCGCACCGAGGCGAGCTGCGACGCGCGCCATGGTGGCCACTCCGCCCCAGCCCTCGTGCAACCTGGTGGCTTGCAGCTCGTGGCCGGGAACGGGCATTCCTGGAACGCCGGTCATGATGATGTCGCGGTACGTGATACCGACTGTCAGCATGTGTGTGGACACGGCGCTCCTTCTCACGGACGAACAAGCAAGAGTCTTGCACAGACGTATCCGAATGAGCAGCCAAGTAGGGTGGTCGTGTGCTGTCTGGGCCGCATATCCAACGAAGTAGCCGGCACGCCGGCAGGGAGGTGTTGATCGAATGAATCGTGCTCTTCCACAGCACGTCGGAGCGGTGTTGTTCGACATGGACGACACACTCGTGGACTCCGAACGGGCATGGTTCGGTGCGACCCGTCAACTCTGGGAAGAGTACGGGGTACAGACAAGCTTCGACGATGACGTTTCTGATGAACTTCGAGGCGGCGCCGTTGAGGACGTCGTCGCGTTGTTCAACCGTGTTCATCCCGGAGCACCGGCTGAAGAAGTGGAACGCCGCATGCTGCAGCTCCTACAGGATCACTTGTCAGACGGTGTAGAGCCCACGCCGGGGGCGGAAGCCCTGCTCAAGCGCCTCGTCGGGAAGGTGCCAATGGCGGTGGCCTCGAACTCGCCGTCGGCGATCGTGCAGGCCACGATGCACTCGCTCGGTTGGCAGGATTATTTCGCCGGAATGCTGGGTACCGAAGACGTGGAGCACCCCAAGCCGGCACCGGATCTGTACCTTGCGGCAGCTGAGCGGTGTGGCGTAGCAGCAGAGCGCTGCGTGGTGATGGAAGACTCCCGCACCGGCGCTACGGCAGCAAGGGAGGCCGGCGCGTTCGTCGTCGCGGTTGGCCCATTCGCCGCAGATTTGGGGCATGCGCACGTGCCCTCACTCGACCATCCGATGCTGCAGTCTTGGCAGCCTCAACCAATCGCACAGGCGAAGGAGCTGTGATGCCCACCATCATCCCCACACCCGCTCACGTCGACTGGGGACATGGTTCGTTCCTGCTGCCCAACCCCCTCCCAGTGCGTGGCGGAGGTGTTCCCGCTGAGGTTCTCGCCGAGCGTCTCTCGCGGTCAGCCGGGGTGCAGGTGCTTGCCGACGGAGTCGGCGTCGGCGTGGACTTCGTCGAAGACACTTCGCTCCCCGACGAGGGGTACCGCCTCAGCGTCGACGCAGACGGGGTGCGCGTCGGGTATTCCACGCAGGCCGGCGCGTCGTGGGCTGTGCAGACGCTGCTGCAGCTGTTGCCGCGCGAAGTGCACACCACCGGTCCCATGGACCGGGC
>NZ_CAMYFI010000030.1 GCF_947255005.1 uncultured Tessaracoccus sp.
CCGAGGTGGCCGGCGCCGGTGTTGGTGGGTTGGGATCCGAGTTTGTCGGTGTTTGAGGGCTCGCCGCCGCCGGTGGTGTTTGCGTCGTTGTTTGATGGGCGTTTGCCTGATGTTGATCCCGCGGAGGTTGGGGGGTTCGCGCATATTGTGGATGAGTGGTCGACGGATTTCTCGAGGGTGAAGATCTATCGGGAGCAGCAGGATCGTGGGGCTAGCTACGATCTCCAGGTCCAGGTGAATAGCGTCGGGATGTACGGCGGGTTTTTGTCCACGACGCAAGATATCGAACAGGTGGGTTTTGCAACCTGCAGCAAAGTTCCGTATCCCATGTGTGTGGCGGTGGCTGATGATGGTGTGATCACGCTGGGGTATGTCGGTGATCCGCCGCTGGGGTTGGATGCGATGGTGGCGGAGTTGGGTAAGTTGGTGGAGTTTTATGCGAACGACTGATGCGCCACTGATACGGGCATCAACGAAGGCGCTCGCCGCAGTGCCCGCGGGGCCAGGCTTCCACGCATGATCGTGGGAATCGGAACCGACCTAGTCGCCGTCGAACGCTTCGAGGCTGCCCTCACCCGGAACCCTGGGCTGGCCGCGAGGCTGCTCACGCCCGACGAGCAGGAGCTCTCGATGGAGTCGCGCGCGGCTCGTTTTGCCGCCAAGGAGGCTCTCGCCAAAGCGCTCGGCGCGCCTGGCGGATTGCGCTGGTTGGACTGCGAAGTGATCCGCGACGAGCACCGTCGCCCCTCGTTTCGGTGCACGGGAACCGTCGCGCAACGCCTTGACGAGCTTGGTGTGCAGCAGGTGCATCTGTCCTTGTCACACGACGGTGGGTTCGCCACGGCGATGGTGGTGTGCGAGCGGTGATGGCGGCTGCGAGCGCTGACCTCAACGTGGTGCGCCCCGACGACATCGCCCGCTGGTGGCCGGTGCCGGGCCGGGCGTCACACAAGTACACCCGAGGTGTCGTGGCCCTCGACACCGGCTCGACGAGGTACCCCGGCGCCGCGCTGCTCGGCATCGCCGGGGCGCTGTATGCCGGCGCGGGCATGGTGCGGTACGTGGGGCCTGCCAGCCCGCAGCTCGTGCTCGGGCGGTTTCCCAGCGTCGTGCTGGAGCCCGGGCGCGTGCAGGCGACGGTGGTGGGTTCTGGCTGGGGTGAGCCCGACGCCGCCCGCCTCGCGCGATTCGCTGAGCCGGGCACCGCCGTCGTGGCCGACGCTGAGGCGCTGCGCTGCCTGCCTGACACGGGACTGGGGGAGTGGCTGCTCACTCCGCATGCGGGGGAGTTGGCCGAGTTGTTGGGTGTGGCAAGGGAGGACGTTGAGCGGGAGCCCGTCGAGTCCGCGCGCGAGGCGGCGCGGCGCACCGGAGCAACGGTGCTGCTAAAGGGCGGCGAGCAGTACGTCGCAGAACCGTCGGGCCGGGTGAGCGTAGCTTGCCCAGGGCCGGGCTGGACCGCGACGGCGGGTGCGGGCGACGTGCTCGCGGGCATCTGCGGCGCGCTCCTGGCGGCCGGGCTGGAGCCGTGGCGCGCCGGCGTGATGGGTGCGAGCATCCAGGCACTCACCGCGGCGCAACACCCCGGGCCCTATCCGCCCAATCACCTGGCAACCCTGCTGCCCACCACCATCGCGCGCCTTGTGCAGCCCCGCGCCTGAGCGGCTGGGGCCGCCGCCGGTCGAGTAGTGCCGCTCCCGGTGGTCGAGTCCTGCTTCTTCCGGTGGTCGAGTACCGGGCGTAGCCCGCGTATCGAGACCCGGTGAGGTGGCCGGGTTTCGACTCGCCTCCCTTCGGTCGGCGGCTCAACCGTCTGGCTAAGGCAGCCGGCGGCTCCACTGTCTGGTCAAGGCGTCGGCGGTTCAGCCACCGGGCTGAGGCAGCCGGCTGCCCGACCACCCGCGTCACTCAGCGGTGGGCGATGACTTCGATCTCGATGTTCGCGCCTTTGGGGAGCGCGGCCACCGCGACGGCGGAGCGCGCCGGGTAAGGCTGCGCGAAGCGCGAGCCGTAGACTTCATTGGCTGCCGCAAAGTCGCTCATGTCGGTGAGGAACACCGTTACCTTCACCACGTTCGCCATGGTGAGCCCGGCCGATTCGAGAATGGCCTCAACGTTGTCGAGACACTGGGTGGCCTGTGCCGCGATGTCGCCCTCCACCAGCTCCCCCGCCGGGGTGAGCGGGATCTGGCCGGATGCGTAGACGAAGTCGCCCACGCGCACTGCCTGCGAGTACGGGCCGATCGCGGCGGGAGCATGGTTGGTGCTGAGTGCTTCCATGGTTGTCCTTTCAGTCGAGGATGGATTGCGCGAGGTAACCACCCTCGCGCATGCCGGGTGGAATCACGAACACCGCCGACCCCACCGTCGTCGTCCACTCATTCAGCGCGTCGGCATCGTCGAGCACGCGCTGAATCGGAATAAATTGCTTCGCAATGTTCGCCTGAAACGCGTTAAAAATGAGCCCGGTTCCGGTGTGATCGGAGTAATTGAGCCCCCGACGGTGCATGCTGCGACCATTGTTCTGGCTGGGGTGGGCTAGCTTGGCGTGGGCGTTCTCGGCAATCGCCAGGCCACCGTCCTCGGGGCGCCGCGCCATAAAATCCATGGGCGTGAACTCCGTGCCGCCCGACAGCGGAGCTCCCGTCGTGAGATCCCTTCCGATGGTCTGCTCCATCTGGTTGCGGGTGAGTTTGTCCCACTCGGGCAGGTCCATCTCGATCCGTCGCACGACGAGCTGTGTGCCGCCGGCGAGCCATCCCTCGTCGGACCACAGCGTGCCGTCGGCTAGCGCACCGGTGGCATTGGCGGTGCCGTCGACCTGGCCGAACAGGTTGCGCCCGGTGACGGGCTCCCCGTCGGGCCCGGTGGCTCGCCATGAACCCTGCTGCGCCCACCGCACGCTCGCCCATGGCTCGGCGTCGTGAGTGAGCCGTCGCTTCGCGTAGGCGACGGAGGTGAAATCATCGGCGCTGATCCACAGCAGCAGGTCGCCGCCGCAGTAGGCGTCGTCGAGCTTGTCATGGCGCATCGGGGGGATTTCCTGGAACCCTGCCGGCAACTTGTCGTGCAACCCGTCGAGCGTGAACACCTTGGGCCCAAACCCGACGAGCACGCTCAGCGACACACGTTGGGCTGCCATGTCGGGCAGGGTGTCACCCGCGAGCGGAACCCCCCGCATGAGCGCAGAAATATCCGTCGACCACACGCGCATCATGCGCCCGAGCGCGGCCTTGTCGACGTCGGCTTTGAGGTTGAAGGCGATGAGTTCCGCCGAAGCAGGAACCGGCGTGACGATGCCAGCTTGGTGCTCTGAGAACGGCGAATAAGTTTGCCCGGCGATAGCAGTTGCGTCACTGCTTCGTGGCGGCGTGTCGCCGGCAAAGTGCATCGATGCAGCCAATCCAAGACCAGCGACGGCACCCGCGCCAGCCCCCAGCATTCCCCGTCGTGACACTCCAGACATGGGCACAACCCTACTCGGCGGGTTAAGCTACCCGCCATGAAGCGCATTGCAACACTCGCGGTGGCCGCCCTCGCACTGGCCGGCTGCTCCCAACAGGCTGAAACCCCCGGTGTGCTGACCGGCGAGGCCTGGACAAGAACCACCACGGGAACCGAGGAGCCGGGTATGACGGCGGTCTACGTCAACCTCAGCAACCCCGGTAAGAAACTCGTCAACCTCGTCAGTGCAGACTGTGGTGACGTCGCCGAGAAGACCGAGCTGCACGAGATGGTTATGAAGGACGGCGAGATGATTATGCGGAAGACGGACAAAGTGCCGGTTCCCGCCGAAGGTCATCAGCACCTCGCACCTGGTGGGCCGCACATCATGCTGATGGGCGTCAAGAAGGAACTGCCCGTCGGTGGGGAAGAAGTGCACTGCAAGCTGACCTTCGACAACGATCAGACCTCTGAAATCACGGCTCCCATCAAGGAGTTCACCGAGGAGCAGGAGACGTATCACAAGCACGAAGGCATGGATTACGGCGATGGCTCCCACCACGAGGGAAACTAAAGAGCCCTCGGTAAGCCGTGAGATGCGCGACTGAGCGCACGCCAGAAGCGATTTTTGGGCCATCCGGGCCGGTTTCGGGCATCTAGCGTGCGTTCAGTCGCGCAACACTGTATATAGGCCCGGCTTCACTAGGTGTTCATCATCCGTTTGCCCATCAGGTAGGGGCTTCGTAACCCACTGGAGTAGCATCGAAGTCGTGCGGGTAGCGATTGTCACGGAATCATTCCTGCCTCAGGTGAACGGAGTCACCAACTCCGTCCTGAGGATCCTCGAGCACCTTCGAGCTGAAGGGCACGAGGCCCTCGTGATCGCCCCTGCCGACGGCAACAAGACGCCCACGGAATCGAACGGCTTCCGCGTGGTGCCCGTGATGAGCGTCGGTCTTCCCGGATACGAGGTGGTGCGCGTCGTCACGACGACGAAGGCCCACCTGCGGCATACCCTCATGGCGTTCGCGCCTGATGTGGTGCACCTCGCGGCTCCGTTCATCGTCGGGTACAAAGCCGCGGAAGTCGCAGCCCAGCTCGGCATCCCCATGGTGGGCATCTACCAAACCGAGGTGCCCAGCTACGCCGCCCGTTACGGCTTCGCTGCCGTCGAACCGCTGCTGTGGCGCCACGTGCGCCAGATCCACTCCCTTGCGACGCTGAACTTCGCGCCGTCGACGTTCGCCCGCCAGCAACTCATCGATCAGGGCATCCCGAGGGTTGGCGTGTGGGGCCGTGGCGTCGACTCCGTCCGCTTCGACCCCGCCAAACGCAGCGACGCCCTGCGCGCGAAGCTCGCCCCAAACGGCGAGAAGCTCATCGGCTACATGGGTCGACTTGCGAGCGAGAAGCGTGTTGAAGATCTTGCAGTGCTCCGCGACATCCCCAACACGCGCCTCGTCATCATCGGCGACGGCCCCAGCCGCGCCGCGCTCGAGCAGCAACTCCCTGGCGCCGCATTCCTCGGTCAACTCACCGGCGATGATCTGCCCGCCGCCATGGCCTCGCTCGACCTCTTCGTCCACACCGGCGAGCTGGAGACGTTCTGCCAGGCGATTCAGGAAGCGAAGGCCTCCGGCCTACCGGTGATCGCGCCCCGTCGTGGCGGGCCGATCGACCTGGTCAATCACTCGCGCACCGGCTGGCTCTACACCCCCGGTAACCTGCAGGCGATGCGGGGCTACGTCGTTGACCTTATCGGCGACGACGCCAAGCGCGCCGCGTTCGCCTCTGCCGCCCGTGAGTCGACGCTGAGCCGAACTTGGCGGAACGTGTGCGGCGAGCTCGTGGGGCACTATGAGAAGGTCATCGGCATGACGGTGCGCGGCGGCAAATTGCTCGCGAGCTGACGGCGGCGATTGGTGGGCACGGGCGAAAGCGCCTAAGCTGATTTGGCTCACGTATTCGTGGCTTTTCCTTCTACCGATAGGTTGCCCATGGCCCGCGGTCCCAAATCCCATCACGCAGACGGCACACCCAAGAAGCGGTGGACCGCCGAGCAGCGCGCTGCCCGCGGACGTGCGCCGCGCCGTCGAGGCGGGAGGCGCGACGAGGAGCTCCCTCCGCGCAACCGCGCCGAGCGTCGCGCCCAACAGTTCGCTGATCAGGGTGGCCGCTCGTCGGATAGCCGTGCCGCCAGTCAGCAGCAACCGAAACAGCGCCCGGGCAAACCGAAGCAGCGCTGGGAGAAGTCGACGCAGCGCCCCGAGCACCCGGCCAAGCGCGGTGGCACCAAGGGCAACGCCAAGAACAAGCACAACGCCAAGCCATGGGACAAGCCCAAGAAGCAGTGGGATAAACCCAAGCAGCGCTGGGACGAGCCCCGTCGTGACCCAGCACGCCGGGAGCCAGACCAGATGGCCTGGGAGGCCAAGACCGTCCAGGCCGAGGTGGGCGTCGTCAACGGCTTCACCGAGCTGGGCGTGGCCGACGAGATCGTCGGCGTACTCGCGGCCGAGGGCATCACGCAGCCCTTCGCGATCCAGGAAGCCACCATCCGCGACGCGCTCGAGGGCCGCGACGTGCTCGGGCGCGCCCGCACCGGCTCCGGCAAGACGCTGGCGTTCGGCCTGCCGCTGCTCACTCGCTTGTCGGCTACCGGCGGGCGCGGCCCGCACGCGATCATCCTCAGCCCGACGCGCGAACTCGCCCTGCAAATCGCGGACAACCTCGCCCCGCTCGCAGCCTCCGTCGGATTGTCGCTCACGCTCGTCGCGGGCGGCATGAGCTACAACCCGCAGATCAAAGCGTTCGCTCGCGGTGTGGACGTCGTCGTCGCGACCCCTGGCCGCCTCATCGACCTCATGCAGCAAGGCGCTGCCGACCTCGGCAACGTCGAGGTCACCGTGCTCGACGAGGCTGACCACATGGCCGAAATGGGTTTCACCGACGAGGTTACGGCCATTCTCGACGCCACCCCCGAACGCGGGCAGCGCCTCCTGTTCTCTGCAACCCTCGACGCCGCGGTGGACCGCATCGTTGAGCGCTACCTCACCGATCCCATCACGCACGAGGTGGATTCCGGGCAGGTGTCGGTGACGTCGATGACCCACCTCGCGCTGCAGACGAAGCCCCACGACAAACTCGCGGTCACCGCCGAACTCGCGTCGCGCGACGGTCGCACCGTCGTGTTCGCGCGCACCCAGAAGGGCACCGACCGAATCTCCCGGCAACTGCGCGCCGCCGGCGTGATGGCGGGTGCGCTGCACGGCGGCCTCACCCAGGGGGCCCGCGCGCGCATCCTCGCCGCGTTCAAATCCGGCGACGTGCCTGTGCTGGTCGCCACCGACGTCGCTGCCCGGGGGATTCACGTCGACGACGTGAGCCTCGTCGTGCAAATGGATCCGCCCCGCGATGCCAAGGACTATCTGCACCGGGCCGGCCGCACTGCCCGCGCAGGCACGGCGGGCACCGTCGCCACGGTGGTGCTCCCGCACCAGCGTAAGCTGATGCGCCGCATCTTCGGGCAAGCAGGCGTGGATGCGCGCAACGTGGACGCCGCGCCCGGCGACGCTACCGTCGCCGAACTCACCGGCGCCAAGCCTGCGTCGGGGGTCGCCGTCGAGGAATCGACGTTCTTCGACCTCATCAAACCGAAGCAGCAACCGCGCCGCTCAGGTCCGCGCAAGCCTGGCTTCCACGGGCGGCCCCGCAGACCGAGGGGGCGGCGGTGAACCCGCCGGGCATGCAGTTGGGGCAGGCTCGGTATACGCCTAGGATCGGTAGCTGACATGAGCATTTCCCTTCGTTTCGCCGAGCCATCGGACGCCGAGGCGCTCCACTCGGTGATCCGCGAAGCGTTCGCTGCCCGCCCGCCCGTCGATCCGCCGGCCGCCGCGCTGTCCGACACCGTCGAGAGCGTGCGAGACGCCATCGAAGCGGGCTACGGCATTCTGCTGGAACGCGACGGCGCCCCCATCGCGGGGCTGCTCGTCGCCGTCGATGGCGATACCGCCAAGCTGTGTCGCGTGAGCGTGGTGCCCGCAGCCGCCGGTTCCGGCATCGGACCCCAGATGGTGTCGGCCACGCTCATTGCGCTGGCTGACCTGGGGTTTCGCCAGGTGGAGGCTGCTGCGCGCCACGAGTTCCCCCACAACATCGCGTGGTGGGAGCTCGCAGGTTTCGTGCAGTGCCGTCCCACGGAGAACGGCGTCGTACTGGCGCGTGCGCTGCCCGTCGCCGTCCATGTGCCCGACGCCGACGCCATGCGCCGGCTCGGCAAGAAGCTTGCTCAAGTACTGCGCGCGGGCGACGTGATCGTCGCGACGGGGGAGCTCGGCGCGGGTAAGACCACCCTCACGCAGGGCATCGGTGAAGGCCTCGACGTGGACGGCCCGGTGATTTCCCCCACCTTCGTGCTGTCCAGAATCCACCCATCGCGCGGGTCCGGCCCAGGCCTGGTGCACGTCGACGCCTACCGCCTCAGCTCGGCTGAAGAGCTGGCCGACCTCGACCTGCAAAGCACACTCGCCACGTCGGTGACGCTGGTGGAATGGGGTGCTGGCTTGGCGGAATGGCTGAGCGACGAGCCGCTCGCAATCGACATCCAACGCAGCGACGACCCCGCCGATGATCAACGCACCGTCTACCTCACGGGGATCGGCCAACGCTGGGCCGGCGTCCTCGATCAGTTCCGGGAGTTCGCATGATTACCCTCGCCATCGACACCTCGCACCACGTGGTCGTCGGCATTGCCCGCGACGGGGAGCCCGGGCCGTCGGCGGTGGTCGCTGACGCGCGCGCCCACGTCGAGCAGCTCATGCCGTCGGTGCAGCAGGTCTGCGCCGAGATGGGCGTCGCGCTCACCGACGTCGACGAGTTCGTCGTCGGCATGGGCCCTGGCCCCTACACCGGCCTGCGGGTGGGCATCGCGACGGGCGCCACGCTCGCCGCAGTCGGGGGGCGGGCGTTGCGCCGCGTGTGCTCGCTCGACGCCATCGCGCTCGCCGTGGACGCGCAGGGCGAGTTCCTCGTCGCCTCGGATGCCCGTCGCAAGGAGCTGTTCTGGGCGCGCTACGTCGACGGTGTTCGCGACGGTGAGCCCCAGGTGGGCACCCCCGACACACTCCCGCGCGTCCCCGTCTACGGCGACATCCCCGACGAGTACCGTAGCCAAGTGGTATTCGCCGGCCCGGCGTCCCTCGACGCGGCCATCCTCGCCGCACGTCACACCCAGCTGCCCGCAGCGGGGGAGGAGCCGTACTACCTGCGCGCCGCGGACGCGACGGTGCCCGGCAAGCCCAAGTCGGTACTTCCTCGGCTGAAAGTGCAGCGATGAAGCCCGTCGTCGCAACCCTCGATGATCTGCCGGAGATCCTCGAACTCGAAGCCTGCTTCCCGACGAAGGAACGCTGGAGCGAAGCCTCGTGGGCGCAGGAGCTCCGGGGGTCACGCCGCACCACACTCGTCGCGAGAGATGCGCGGCTACTCGGCGTCATCACGTTCCAGGACATGGGCGAAGCCGCCGACCTGAACCGCATCATCGTGCGCCCCGACGCGCGCCGCCAAGGCGTGGCCGACGCGCTCATGCAAGCCGGGTTCAGCGCGGTCGGCAAGCGCTGCCTGCTGGAGGTGCGCGACGACAACCTGCCCGCCGTCGAGCTGTACCGCAAGCACGGTTTTTCGACGATCCACCGTCGAAACGATTACTACGGCGCGGGGGCCGACGCGCTGGTAATGGAGAGGAACTGCAAACCATGAGCGAGCCGTTGGTCCTGGGTATCGAATCCTCCTGCGACGAGACCGGCGTCGGTATCGTGCGCGGATCGACGCTGCTCGCCAACGAGGTGGCGAGCTCGGTGGACCTCCACGTTCGCTTCGGTGGGGTGGTGCCGGAGGTGGCGAGCCGCGCGCATCTCGCCGCCATCGTGCCCGCGCTCGAACGCGCCGTGCGCACCGCAGACGTCGACCTCGCCGACATCGACGCCGTCGCCGTCACCGCTGGCCCCGGGCTCATGGGCGCGCTCGTGGTGGGGCTCGCGTCGGCCAAGGCCCTCGCCGCCTACCTCGGCAAGCCGCTCTACGGCGTGAACCACCTCATTGGCCACGTCGCCGTCGACTTGCTCGACCACGGACTGCTCCCGACGCCGTCGCTGGCGCTGCTCGTCTCGGGCGGCCACACGTCGCTGCTCCACGTGCGCGATATCGCGACGGACGTCACCGAACTCGGGTCCACCATCGACGACGCCGCCGGCGAGGCGTACGACAAGGTCGCCCGCCTGCTCGGGCTCGCCTACCCAGGTGGGCCGGTGATCGACAAACTCGCGCAGGAAGGGAACCCGTCGGCTATCCGCTTCCCCCGGGGTCTGACCGCCAGGCATGATCTCGAGAAGCACCGCTTCGATTTTTCCTTCTCCGGCCTCAAGACTGCCGTCGCCCGCTGGGTGGAGCAGCGACGCATCGAGGGCGGGGAGATTCCCGTCGCTGACGTGTGCGCCAGCTTCCAGGAAGCCGTCGCCGACGTGCTGTCGGCCAAAACTATCGACGCGGCCCGCCACCTGGGCGTCGAATCCATCTTGCTGGGTGGGGGAGTGGCCGCGAACTCGCGGCTGCGCACGCTGCTGGCCGAGCGTGCAGAGGAAGCGGGGTTCGAGTTCCGACGCCCCAGGCCAGTGCTGTGTACCGACAACGGTGCCATGATTGCCGCCGTCGGCGCGCAGGTCGTCGCGGCCGGGCTCGAGCCGAGTGGCATGGACATCTCCGCGCACTCGGGGCTGCCCGTCGAGACGGTGGTCGTGCGCGAGTGAGCGCGGCTTACGCGTCCACACAGTGAGACCGGCACTGTCATGCCGTCGGAACTATGCCTTGTGGTGAGGAACTGACGTAAGGGTCTCTATTCCATAACGATTGCCTCTGTTTTTCTGAGATGCCTGTCATTTCGACTCCGGAAGTCGATAGTGTCCACCCCAATTGGGCCAGTAGGCCCACTGAGTGTCGTTGACGACAAAAGGAGAACCCATGAAGTTGAGAGGGTCTGCATCTCTCGCGCTCTTGATGAGCGGCGCGCTGTTGCTGGGCGCTTGCACCTCAGACGATCCAACCGCCGGCCCCAATGGCGGGAACGAAGCGTCTGCTTCCGCTGGCGAAGGGGGCAAAGGCCCGGAAGCCACGGAATCGGACGATCCCTGCCTGAAGGATCTCGGCATCACCGAATCCGCTGAGGGCCAGGTTGCCTACACCGCAGGCAAACCAGACTGGACGGGCTACAACGCCATGACCGCCGACACCTACTCCACGTACAACAGCGTGATCGACGGCATGATGCGCGGCGGATTCACCTACTTCGGCACCGACGGCACCATTTGCCGCGACGAGAAGTTCGGCACCGTTGAGGTCACCAGCGAAGATCCGCTGATCGTGAAGTACACCATCTCCGACAAGGCAGTGTGGTCGGATGGCACCCCGATCACCATCAACGACTACCTCCTCGACTGGGCTGCGCAGAACCCTGAGTTCGTCGCCCCGGGCTTCGTCAGCGGCAAGGACAAGAAAGCCAAGGCCGTCTTCAACCACGTCTCCAGCAGCTTGGCTAAGAAGGTGCCCGACGGCCCGAAGGGCGAAGTTGGTTCTAAGACCTTCACCGTCGAATACGCCACCCCTGACCCGGACTACATGATCAATGTCACCTCGGTGCTCCCGGCACACATCGTGGCGAAGAAATCGGGCCTGGAGCCCGACGCGCTCGCCAAGGCCATCCTCGACAAGGACGGCGACACCGTGCGCAAGGCCGCGAAGTTCTGGAACGAGGGATGGATCTTCAACCCCGGCGAGCTTCCGAAGGACATGAGCGAAGTGCCGTCTGCTGGCCCGTACAAGCTGAAGGAAGGCGGCTGGAAGGCTGGCGAATCCCTCACGCTCACCGCGAACGACAAGTACTGGGGCGAGCCTGCGGCCACGAAGGAAATTGTGTTCCGTTTCCTCTCCGACGATATCCAGGCCCAGTCGCTGCAAAACGGTGACATCCAGGTGATCTCCCCGCAGGCCACGGTGGATACCGTGCCGCAGCTCAAGAACATGGGCGACGGGATTAAGGTCTACCAGTACTCCACCCTCACCTGGGAGCACCTCGACTTCAACTTCCGCGAGGGCAACGTGATGGCAGATCAGAAGGTGCGTGAAGCCTTCGCCATGTGCGTGCCGCGGCAGCAGATCGTCGACAACCTCATCAAGCCCATCAACCCCGATGCCGTCGTGATGAACGCGCGAGAGGTGTTCCCCTTCCAGAAGGAGAAGTACGAGGCCATCACGTCGAAGTCCTACGACGGACGCTACGACCAGGTCGACATCGAGGGCGCGAAAGCTAAGCTCGCTGAGGCCGGCGTGAAGACTCCGCTCAAGGTTCGCATCGGTTACTCAGCGGGTAACCCGCGCCGCCAGGAGACCGTCTCCCTCATCCAGGCCGTCTGCAAGGACGCTGGCTTCGAGATCGTTGACGCCAGCTCCGACAGGTTCTTCGATAAGGAGATGCCGGCTGGTAACTACGAGGTGGCGCTGTTCGCGTGGTCCGGCTCTGGCCAGATCACGTCCGGTCAGAACATCTACGCCACGAAGCGTCAGCAGAACTTCGGCGAATACTCCAACGAGAAGGTCGACGCTGCTTGGGACAAGCTCGTGGGTACGCTCGACGAGAATGTCCACCAGGAGCAGACCATCGCCATCGAGAAGGAACTGTGGGACACGCTGTTTGGTATCCCGCTGTACGCCCATCCTGGCGTAGTCGGCGCCGACGCGAAGCTGCAGAACGTTCGCCCGACCGCGACGCAGTCGCAGGTTTCGTGGAACGCGCATCAGTGGGTGGCGGCCTCCTGATCGCAGGCTGAAGACCCGAGTCGGGGCAGGGGGATGTTCCACCTGCCCCGACTCACGTCTTCTCAAGCGCCGCGATGTGCCCTATAGTTTCCGGGTGCGCAGCTCTTCGATAGCGTTGCGTGAGCCAGCCGAAAAGGATTATCCACGTGTTGAAATACGTTTTGAAGCGGTTGGGACAGTCTGTTCTGATCCTGCTGCTCGGCTCGCTGGTGATGTTTTTGCTGGTCATCAATTCTGGTGACCCGCTGCAAGATCTCCGCGAGTCGCAGGACCCGAACCGCGAGAACCGCATGGCGCAACGTACCGCCATCATGGGGCTCGACAAACCCTGGTACGCACGCTATTTCTCCTGGCTGGGAGGTGCGGCCAAGTGCTTCATCGGGCGGTGCGATCTCGGCAATAACCGTGAAGGTCAGAGCGTCAACGCGCTCGTGGCGAGCGCGGCTGGCTCGACGCTACGCCTGGTTACCCTGGCTACTTTGCTCGCCATCGTCATCGGCATCACGCTGGGTATCGTCACTGCCATTCGCCAGTACTCAGGTTTCGACTACGCCGTGACCTTCATGGCGTTCGTATTCTTCTCCCTGCCTGTGTTCTGGTTCGCCGTGCTCCTCAAGCACTACGCGGCCATCCAATTCAACGACTGGATTCCATCAGCTCACTTCAGTTGGCAAACCATATTGATATCCGCTGTGGTGATAGGCGTCATCCTCGCTGCAGCGTTCGGGGGCAGACTGCAGCGGCGTCTCATCACCTTCGCGGCGTCGTTTGCCGTCGTGACGGGCGTGCTGTGGTACATGGATGCCGTTCAGTGGTTCCGTCGCCCGGCGGTGGGTATCCCGATGTACATCCTTGCCGTCATCGGCGTGGGCATTTTGGCCATCGTGATGACATCCGGATTTAAGAACCCCCGTGTGCGCAACGCCGTCGGAGTGACTGTGGTCGTCGCGATCGTCGGCTACGTCGTGATGCGTCCGACGTTGATGATGCCCCGTAGAGATCCGGCCACGTTCTCTGGCGTGACGTGGACGCTCATCGTGCTGTTCCTCGTGGCCATCGTCGTGGCGGCGCTCGCCGGCCAGTTGCTCGGCGGATTCTCTCGCAGACAGGCCACATTCGCGTCGGTGGTGGTGTCCATCATCGCCAGCGGCATCGCGTTTGCCGACCTGATGTTGAGCAACTGGGCCAGATACCTCGCGGTGCAGCCTCGTCCCATCGCCACCATCGCGTCAGCTACCCCGAACTTCAGCTCGACGTACTGGAACCACATGATCGACACGGCGACGCACCTGGTGCTGCCAACGTGCGCGCTCATGGTGGTTTCGGTTGCAAGCTACATTCGCTACACCCGCGCCTCGATGCTCGAGGTGCTTCGCCAGGACTACGTGCGCACCGCACGCTCGAAGGGCATCTCAGAGCGCAAGGTGATTACCCGTCACGCTCTGCGCAACGCGCTCATCCCGCTGGCTACGATCGTGGCGTTCGACTTCGCGGCGCTCATTGGTGGCGCGGTCATCACCGAACAGGTCTTCGGTTGGAAGGGCATGGGTGACTTGTTCCAGACCGGCTTGAGGAACGTCGACCCGATGCCGGTGATGGGCTTCTTCCTGGTCGCCGGTGGCGCCGCGGTGACGATGAACCTGGTTGCCGATCTCGTCTACGCCGTCCTCGATCCGCGGATTAGCGGTCAGTAGGGAGTGGGAAATGACTGAACACAACACTCAAGATTCGCCCCAGATGGACGAGGAGCACGCGTACTCCGTCGAGGATGTCCTCGACCAGACCACCGACAAGTCGTACTCACAGGGCCAGCTGGTCATGCGGCGCTTCTTGCGTCACAAGGCCGCGATGGTCTCCTTGGTGCTGCTACTCGGAATTCTCGTGCTGTCGGTCACCTCGATTGGCGTTGGCCCGATTCCTGGTTGGTGGAGCAAAAACTACATCACCCCGTACCCCGCTGCGCTGCCGGGCGGAGCCCCGACGTTCAGCCTCTTCCCGTTCCGCATCGGTGAGCACCCGTTTGGGCAGGACACCATCGGGAAAGACTACTTCGCGCTCGTGATGCGCGGTGCGCAGGTGTCGCTGTTCATCGCCTTCACCGTCGGCACTGTCGCAACCCTCATCGGTACGACGGTCGGTTCCGTCGCGGGCTACTTCCGCGGGGCCACCGAGTCGGTCCTCATGCGATTGACCGACCTGCTGATCATCCTCCCGCTGCTCGTGATCGCGGCAGTCTTTGGCCGCACCTTCGGGTCGAACGTGCCGCTCATGGCCTTGATGATCGGCCTGATCTCGTGGACGGGCCTCGCTCGCCTGGTGCGCGCGGAAGTATTGTCGCTGCGTGAGCGAGAGTTCATCGCGGCCGCGCGCGCCATCGGCACGCCATCGACGACGATCATCGGCCGCCACATTCTCCCCAACGCGCTCGGCACCATCGTCGTAAATGCGACGCTGTCGATCTCCGCGGCCATCCTCGTGGAGACCGCGATCTCGTTCTTGGGCTTCGGCGTGCGGCCACCTGACACGTCACTCGGTTTGCTCATCCAGACCTACCAGAGCACGCTCACCACCCGTCCGTGGCTGTTCTGGTGGCCTGGCATCTTCATTCTGTGCATCGCGCTGTGCGTCAACTTCATCGGCGACGGTCTCCGCGACGCTTTCGACCCCCGCCAGACGCTGAACTGAGGAGCTGAATCATGACGCAAGAAGCAGTGCTGCAGTTCAAGAATCTCGACGTCCAGTTCAAGACGGAGTTCGGGCGCGTCCACGCCGTGAAGGGGCTCACTCTCGATGTGCGCCCCGGCGAGGTCGTGGCCCTTGTCGGCGAGTCCGGCTCGGGCAAGTCGGTCACTGCGACGACGGCCCTCGGCCTACTGCCGGGCAACGCTCACATCCAGGGCGAGACGATCGTCGCGAACCAGAGCATCGGCAAACTCAACGGCAAGCAGCTGCGCAATGTGCGCGGCAACCACGTCGCGATGGTGTTCCAGGAGCCGATGACCGCGCTGAACCCCGTTATCCGGGTTGGCGAACAGCTCACCGAGGCGATGGAGGTGCACGGCGTCGCCTTCGGTAGGCAGGCCTGGGCGCGGGCAGTGGATCTGCTCAAGGCTGTGGGTATTCCCAACGCGGAGCGCCGCGCGAAGCAGTTCCCGCACGAGCTCTCCGGCGGTATGCGGCAGCGCGTGGTGATCGCCATGGCGCTTGCGTGCGACCCGGCCGTCATCATCGCCGACGAGCCCACCACCGCCCTCGACGTCACGGTGCAGGCCGACATCCTCGACCTCCTGCGCTCGTTGAAAGACAAGCTCAACACCGGCATCCTGCTGATCACGCACAACATGGGCGTGGTTGCCGACATGGCCGACCGCGTCGCCGTCATGTTCAAGGGCGACATCGTCGAGCAGGGCACGTCGGAAGAAGTGCTCATGCACCCCCAGCACCCCTACACCAAGCGCCTCCTCGACGCGGTGCCCCACCTGGGTGTTGGCCACGGCCAATTCGGCGACAAGGTTGCAGACGTCACCAGTGAGGAGATGGCGCTGGAGTGCCGCAACTTCGTCGTCGAATACAAGCGCTCCGGCAAGAAGCCGTTCCGTGCGGTCGACGACGTCTCGTTCGACGTGCGTCGCGGCGAGATCGTCGGCCTCGTGGGTGAGTCCGGCTCCGGTAAGTCGACGATTGGCCGCGCCTTGCTCGGTCTGATCCCCGTGGCGTCGGGCGAGGCGCGCGTGCTGGGAGAAGACCTCACGAAGCTGCGCGGGCAGCAGTTGAAGGAGCTTCGCAAGCGCATCGGCGTGATTTTCCAGGACCCGGCGGCGTCGCTGAACCCTCGCCTGCCGGTGGGTGACGTGATTGCCGAGCCGCTCCAGGTGCACCGCGTGGGCACGAAGGCGGAACGCCGGCAGCGGGTACACGAACTGCTCGAGGCGGTGCGTCTGCCCAAGTCGGCTTACAACCGCTACCCCCATGAGCTTTCGGGTGGTCAGCGTCAGCGCGTGTCTATCGCGCGGGCGCTCACGCTGAGCCCTGACCTGCTCGTCGCCGACGAGCCCACCTCCGCGCTCGACGTCTCCGTGCAGGCGAGCGTGCTGGAGATGTTCACGGATTTGCAGAAGGAATTCGGGTTTGCGTGTTTGTTCATCTCACACGACCTGGCCGTGATCGATTCGCTGGCGCACCGCGTCGTGGTGATGCAGTACGGCAAGATCGTCGAGAAGGGCGACCGTGAGGACGTGCTCTTGAACGCGCAGGAGGAGTACACCAAGCGCCTCCTAGCGGCCGCGCCGGTGCCCGATCCGATTCTGCAGGCCCAGCGACGCGACGAACGCCACCGCTTGCTGGAGGAATTGGGCGATCGAGTCGCGGAGATCGACACCCGCGAGCTGGATCAGTAGCGCGGCGAATGGGTCTCGATACGGCACTTCGTGCCTACTCGACCGTCGGAAGACCCGGCACCTGCGACCCCCGGTGATTGAGTAGCGCCCGCGCGTTCCCCCCGTGATTGAGTAGCCCGCGTAGCGGGCGTATCGAAATCACCCCGCGACCACCTCGGTTCCCACCTCTTCATCTCGGAGTGAGCCCCACCCTCACTTGCGCAGGCACAGCGCCACCGCATATTCTCGCAACTGAGAATCATTAGCAATAAGGAGCTGCGGTGAGAATTCGATCCTCCAAAGTGGGTGCGGCGCTCGTTGCCCTGACTCTGCTGCTGTCGGCGTTGATGACCGGTAGCGCGTCTGCGAACACGAAGTTCGAGGGCCGCGAGTTGATCTACCGCAAGCACGTTGACGCCGTGCACATTGTCTGGACGGGCTCGGGGCTCGACATCAAAGTGCGAGAGGGCGAGAATACCATTCGCGACGCGAACGACGTCGCCATCCGACTCGGCCCAGATGCCGACCAGGATGGCTACGAGGTGTCCCGCTTCCGGGTGCCCGACGACAAGGACTACGCGTTCATGGGCAAGCCCGGCGACATTGTGTGGCTTGCGCCGCAGCAGCTGTACCAGGGTTGGCCGCCAGTGTGGGCCGGCATCGGCCACGGAGAGCTCCCCGAAACCGTGAAGGATCTCCGCCTCACCCTCGTCGACGATGGTGGCCCTGGCAAGGTTGAGCTGTACCGCACCATCGGCCTGGCAGGGAAACCGGAGCGTGAGCTGTCGTCCACCGACGAAGCTCTGCGCACCTACGAGCCGGGCTCGCATGGCCACTACTCCTGGATCTTCACGAAGCCGGGAGTGTATCGCATGAAGTGGAAGGCCACGGCCACGCTGGCTAGCGGTACGAAGGTGGAATCCCCGGAGGTTACGGTGCCGTGGCTCGTCGGCTCTGACGAGCAGGTGGGTCTGCCCGAAGGCACGACGAAGGGCGCACCCATCAAGTACCCTGTCGACGGCGCTGCCGCCGGCGAGCCCGAGCCCACGCCGGATGTTCCGAGCCCAGGCGCACCGAGCCCGGAGCCGCCGACGGCGAATCCGCCGTCTGAGCACCCATTTGCTCGCAACTCAACGAAAGAGCTGCCGAACTGCACTCCGATCTCGAATGGGCACCTCGATATCAGCACCGTGCTCAAGGAAGACGGCGGCCTGTGGATGCGCTCCAGGCTGGACACCGCCTCGGGCAAGCAGACGCTGCCCTGGAACGGTGCGGTGCTGGAGGTGCCGAATTCGGCGAGGCAGCAGATTCCCGACGGGGCCTCCGCAGCCGATCTGCGGGCGGCGCTCGGCACTGCCGTGGCCTGGGAGCTACCGGAGTCGCAGAACAAGGCCCTGCCTTGGCCCGGATTCAGTACTGAGGAGCTGGACTACGCCAACATCGAGAAACTGACCTACCAGGTGGAGTCGTGGGAGGGCCCCGACGGTAGCGCCTGGGCTATCGGCGGGTTCAACCCAGCCCGCGGGAAGTTCGTCGTGCAGGTTGATTCCGCGAATAACGCATCGCAGGCGATCGAGCTTCCGCAGGGCAGCCACATGCACACGGGTTGGTACTTCTCGAAGCCAGGCTTCTACACGCTGACGCTCAAGGCCGAGGCGACGCCGAAGGATGCCAGCAAGATGAAGTCGTGGCAGCGTGTGACGACGCTTCCTGTGACCTTCGCGGTCTCCGACGACGCCGTCGCGTTCACCTGCGACCGCAACGGGGAAGGGCTCGAATCGCCCGGTGGCGACAACCCGACGCCGGCAGATCCCGCGCGCCCCGACGACGGGGCGAAGCCCGAAGCGCCGGATCGCGGCGAGGTTCCATCCGAGGAACCGGCTGAAGGTTCGAGTCCGTCAGAGGAACCAGGTGCAGGTGAAGCGCCGTCCGAAGATGCCGTTCCAGGTTTGCCCTCCACCGGTGTTTGAGCAGCCGCGCAGCGGCGTGTCAAAACCTCCGCTGAGATGATTTCGATACGCGCCCTGCGGGCGCTACTCAATCACCGGGGTGGCGCACAGTCGCTACTCAATCACCGACAGTGAGGGACCCAGATGGTTGAGCCGGCCCGAAGGGCCGTGGTGAGACCATGTCTCACGCCTGAGCTAACCCGATATCCACACGCGTTCTTCGAAACAGCCCAAAAACGCCGAATTCAGCAAACGCGTGTGGATATCGGGTTAGCATGCCGTTTGGCTTCGGGGGGTGAGGAGCCAGTGGAGCTTATGTGTCGAAACCGCGCTGAGAGTGATTTCGATACGCGCCCTGCGGGCGCTACTCAATCACCGGGGCGCGCGGGCGCTGGGTCTTCCGGCGGTCGAGTAGGCGCGAAGTGCCGTATCGGGACCCATTCGCCCACCTACACTCGTGGTATGCCGTACACGCCGGAACTCACCACGCTCGGATATATCGTCGACGAAGCACGTGAGCGCGTGCTGCTCGTGCACCGAATCGGCCGCGACGATGATGAGCAGCTCGGCAAGTACAACGGGCTGGGCGGCAAACTGGAGCGGGGCGAGGACGTCGTCGAGGGCATGCGTCGCGAACTGCGCGAAGAAGCGGGCATCGAAGCGACGCAGATGGAGCTGCGCGGCACGGTGAGCTGGCCCGGCTTCAACGGCCGCGACGTGCTCGGCTTCGTGTTCCTAATCACGAAGTTCACTGGCGAGATTCCCGCATCCAACGAAGAGGGCACGCTCGGCTGGCACCGCATCGACACCATGATGGAGCTGCCAATGTGGGACGGCGACCGCCATTTCGTGCCGCTGGTGTTCGACGACGCGGTGGGCCAATTTCACGGCGTCATCCCCTACGACGGGGAACACTCGACGCCGGCGTGGCAGGTGTCGATACTCCCCGCCGCTACTCTGGAACAGTGACCGTGCTGCGCAACACCCTCGGGTGGATACTCACCATTATCGGCGGCCTCGCCGCGCTGCCCCTGGCGGCACTGCGGTGGTTTCCTGACCTCCAATACAGCTTCGACTACGCCGTCTATGCCGCCACCTTCATCCCATTCCTGTGGGTGTTCACCGTGACGCTCCTCATCGGCCTGACGCTCCTGCTGAGCGGCCTCGGCAGGCTGCTCGCGGCGGGATTGCTCGTCATTGCGGCAGGGTTTTGGGGTGCGCCGCTCATTGGGTCGATGGAGCCGGCCGATGGCGCCGACGGGGAACTCCAGGTGGTCTCCATCAACGCCGAGTACGGGCGGGCTGATGTGGCGCAGATTCTCGCCGAGGTGCGTCCCAGTACCACGGCGTTGGTGATCCAGGAGTTCACGCCCGTGATGCAACGCAAGCTCGAGGAAGCGGGCGTCGCGAAGCAGTTCCCTTACGTCGAGGGCGCTGCCTCCGACGACGCCAGCGGCACCGTGATCTACTCGAAGCTCCCCATGCGCAAGGTGGCCGAGCACCACGAGGTGTTCTCCAACTTCGTCGTCGAGATGACGGTGACTACCTCGGTTGGTGAACAGCCGGTGCACCTGGCGGCCATCCACGCTGCGCCGCCGACGATGGGCGCCGACGTGTGGCGACGCGATGCGCGCGGCATTCAAGATATGCTGCAACCCTTCTCCGGCAAGCCGCTGATGGCTGTGGGGGACTTCAACGCCGTCGCCAGCCACGCCACGATGCGCTCTCTTCGTGACGCGACGAAACTCGTCGATCCGACGTCGCAGAACCTGATCTTGAACCCCCGCTCGCAGCTCACGCAGTGGCAGCCGACGTGGCCCGTCGCGCACGTGATACTGCCCTTCGCAAGGATCGACCACATGCTGGTGTGGCAGGGCGGCGCGTGGTCCGAGCCGGCCTATTTCCGCGTCGATGGCACCGACCACAAGGGCATTCGAGGTGGCCTGTGGGTGCATTCCCGCTAGCCGCGCTCGAGGCGGCGTCGGGGGAAGACGATCCCGATTCGCTCGCTGCCGCCAAACGCCTCCGCCTGCAACACAGCCCCGAAGACGCCGCGTGGGCACTTACGCAGGTGCAGTTGCGACGCAAGGCCGTCGGCAAATTGGAGCGAGCCGACGAGATGCTGTTCACCCCGGCAGGGCTCGAACAAGCCACCCGCACGACGGTGGCGCGATGGCGGGCGCAGCGCTTCGTCGACGCGGGCGTGCGGCGGGTGTGGGACGTCGGTTGTGGCATCGGGTCCGAAGCCATGGCCTTCGCCGACGCCGGAATCGACGTCGTCGCCATCGATGCTGACCCCGCCACCGTAGAGATCGCGACGTGGAACCTCGCCCTCGTGGGGGCCGGGCCGGCGCGCCTTGGGCTCGCCGAGGAGCTCACCATCCCCGACGGCGACGCCGTATTCCTCGACCCAGCCCGGCGCACCGCACGCGGCCGCACGTGGAACGTCGAGCATCTCACCCCTCCGTGGAGCCTGGTGATGGAATACGTAGCGAGCCCTCGGTTCGTCTGCGTGAAACTCGGCCCCGGCGTGCCGAAAGAGATCCTGCCCGCCCACGCGCAGTGCTGCTGGGTGTCTGACCGCGGCGACGTCTGCGAAGCCTCGCTGTGGAACCAGGCGGCGGGGCACGTCGCCGTGCGCATGGGGTCGCCCGTCGCGGAGCTGCACCCTTCGGGCGCGCAACTCCCGGTGGCTGCGGTGGGGCGCTTCGTCGCTGAGCCCGACGGAGCCGCCATCCGTGCGGGGCTCGTCGCGGAAAGCGCGGGCGACGCGCAGGCCTGGCTGCTGGATGCGCACGTCGCGTACCTCTCGTCGGATCAGCCGCTCACCTCGCCGTGGCTCACCTGCTTCGAGGTGGACGCCGTGCTGCCCTTCGACCGCAAAACGCTCGCCCGCTACGTGCGCGAGCACGCCATCGGCACCCTGGAAATCAAGCAGCGCGCCCTCGACGTCGACCCGGCCGCGCTGCGTCGGCAGCTCAAACCGAAGGGCCCGAACCAGGCCACGATCATCCTGGCCCGCACCGTCGAAGGCGCTCGCGCCATCGTTGCGCACCGCTGCTGAACAGGCATCCAGCTACGCGTTCGCGGGCAGCGCGGTGCCGGCTCCGCGGTCGCGGATAGGCGCGACGGGCACCTCCGGCGCCTCATAGTGGGCGCCGCCGTAGATGCTGAGGCCTGCCTCAGCGATCATTCGGAGGTCTTCGCTGCCCGCCTGGCCACTGCCGGTGGCGTAATCGCCGAAGTAGATGGCGTTGCCCACCTCGAGCGCGAGCGGCTGCATCCAACCGAGATGTTGTTCGCGCCCCGCCGCGACGCGCACGTCGGCCTTGCCATGGACGAGGCGGATCATGGCGAGGATGCGAAGGCACTGCCGAGCGGTGAGCTCGTTGTGGTGAGCGAGCGGGGTGCCGTCGAAGGCCATGAGGAAATTGACGGGCACGGCGCTGGCGCCTGCGTCGAGGAGTTCGCAAGCCACCTCGACGAGCTGCTCGTCGCTTTGCCCCATGCCGGCGAGCAGGCCGGCGTCGATGCTGAGCCCGGCCTCGCGCGCCATCTGTACGGTGCGCACCCGGTCGGCGTGGGAGTGGGTAGTGCAGACGTCCGGATAGTGCGATGCGGAGGTGTTGAAGTTGTGGTTGTAGGCGTCGACGCCGAACTCCGCCAGCCGCTCGGCCTGCCCGGGCTTCAGGATGCCGATGCACGCGGCCACCTCCGCGCTCGGGTGACGCTCCTTCACGCTGCGCGCGATAGTGCCGACGCGTTCCACGTCGCGGTTGCTCGGCCCGTTGCCCGACGACACCAGGCACACTGAGCGCGCCCCGGCCGCCACGCCGCGCGTGGCGAGCTCGACAGCCTCGTCGTGGCTCAGCCAGGAGTACCGCAGGATGTCCGCGTGGGAACCCAGGCGCTGCGGGCAATAGATGCAGTCCTCGGGGCACTTGCCGGATTTCAGGTTCACGATGTAGTCCAGCTTCACCGCATCGCCGTGAAACGCCCGCCGCACGCGCCCCGCCTCCGCCACGAGCGGCACGGTCACGGCGTCGGGCAGGCGCAGAACGGCGAGGGCTTCGTCGCGGGTGATCCGTCCGCCTGCGATCACGCGGTCGGCAAGGTCGGTGAGATCCATGACGCGAAGCTCCTTCATTGAATACTGTTCAACGAGCACTGTACTTGCCCTCCGTGCACATGCCCACCGGAGGTTCTTTGGCGTGGTCCCGCTACTGCCGTGTTGGCCACATGGTGGGATGGCTTGCGGGTGGATTACGCATTGGCGGGGGCTGTGGTGCCTGCGCCCCGCTTGCGTGCCGCCACCTTCGGTATCTCCGTGGGAGCCATGTCTTCGGCCCCCAACACGACGTAGCCGCCGTCCGTCAACATACGCAGATCTTCGGCGCCGGGCTGACCCTCGGAAGTGAGGTAGTCGCCGAGGAAGAGCGAGTTACATATCTCTAGCGACAGGGGTTGCAGCGTGCGGATGTGTTGCTCACGCCCGGCAGAGACGCGCACATCCGCCTTCCCATGGACGAATCGAATCATCGCGAGAATGCGCAAGCATTTGTGTGCAGTGAGCTCCGCGTGGCCTTGGAGCGGGGTGCCGTCGAAGGGCAAGAGAAAGTTCACCGGCACGGAATCGGCCCCGACGTCGAGCAGCTGGAACGCCACCTCGACGAGCTGCTCATCGGTTTCGCCCATGCCTGCGATGAGCCCAGAGCAGGCGGAGAGGCCATGCTCGCGGGCGTGCTGGACAGTATCGCGGCGATCGGCGTAGTCGTGTGTGGTGCAGATTTCGTCGTAATGGGATTGCGCAGTGTTGAGGTTGTGGTTGTAAGCGTCGGCACCCGAGCCGGCGAGGCGTTCGGCCTGTCCTTCCTTCAAGATGCCGAGGCAGGCGCAGACCTCGACATTAGGGTGTTCCTTCTTGAGGTCTCGAATGATTTGGCCGACGCGGTCTACGTCGCGGTTGCTGGGGCCGCGGCCGGACGCGACGAGGCAAACTCGCCCGGCTCCCGCAGCGATGCCGGCGTTGGCGGCGGCGAGGGCGTCATCGTGGCTGAGCCAGGTGTACTTCAGCACGTCGGCTTCGGAACCCAGCCGCTGCGAGCAGTAGAAGCAGTCTTCTGGGCATTTGCCTGACTTGAGGTTGACGAGGTAGTTCACCTTCATGGTGTTGCCGTGGAAGTGCCGACGCACGCGTCCGGCGGCTGCGACGAGCGGGTAGGTGGCGGCATCGGGCAGGCGCAAGATGGCGAGTGCCTCGTCGCGGGTGATCTGGCCGCCTGCGATGACACGGTCGGCGAGCTCATTGAGGTCCATGGGGCAGCCTCCTTTTTTGAATGCTGTTCAACTCGTACTCTACCCGTTCGTTCAGCACTCGCATGCTGCGGCCTCGCCGAGTGCAAACGTTGAGCCCCACTGCGCCGGACCCCTGGGTTTCAAAGAGGGTGTGGCGAATCCTTCGGGTACCCGAAGGCGGGCGGCGACGAGGCGCCGCTCGGCTGTGTCTCGTCGGCCGATGCCGTGCGCGGATTCCAAGCGGGCGACGCGCTCACGATGCGTGCGACGGTGCAGCGCGCGGCACAGTTTTGACCCGGAGAAAGGGCCGAACAGCGGCCGGATTCTGGCACTCGGTTGAATTGAGTGCTAACAGGGGTATAGCTTTGGAGTTGGCACTCGACGTGGTTGGGTGCCAATGCCGTGCGGCACCGCGACGACGCTCGGCAACCCAATTAGACATTGCACCCCGGCGTACACCGCCGGGTTAACCAGACAGGAAGGTGTTTGACGTGGCAGTCACGATCAAGCCTCTTGAGGACCGCGTCCTCGTTGAGCCCCTCGAAGCCGAGCAGACCACCGCTTCCGGCCTCGTCATCCCTGACACCGCCAAGGAGAAGCCCCAGGAGGGCCGCGTCGTCGCCACCGGCCCCGGTCGCTTCGACAACGACGGCGCCAAGCGCGTCCCCATGGACGTTGTTGAGGGCGACGTCGTCGTCTTCTCCAAGTACGGCGGCACCGAACTGAAGTACGACGGCAAGGAGTACCTGCTCCTCAACGCACGCGACATTCTCGCTGTCGTCTCCAAGTAAGGAGCGCAACTCATGGCAAAGATTCTCGCATTCGACGAGGAAGCTCGCCGCGCGCTTGAGCGCGGTGTGGACACCCTCGCCGACACCGTCAAGGTCACCCTCGGCCCCAAGGGCCGTTACGTCGTGCTCGACAAGCAGTGGGGTGCACCCACTATCACCAACGACGGCGTGACCGTCGCCAAGGAAGTAGAGCTCCAGGATCCGTACGAAGATCTGGGTGCTCAGCTCGCCAAGGAAGTTGCCACCAAGACCAACGACGTCGCGGGTGACGGCACCACCACTGCCACCGTGCTGGCGCAGGCTATGGTGCATGAAGGCCTCCGCGCCGTCGCTGCCGGTGGCAACCCCGTCGGCCTCAAGCGCGGCATCGAGAAGGCCGTCGACGCGGTCGTCGAGGAGCTGCGCAAGAACGCCCGCGACGTCTCCACCACCGACGAGATGGCCTCCGTGGCCACCATCTCCTCGCGTGATGAGCAGATCGGCGAGCTCATCGCCGACGCGTTCGACAAGGTGGGCAAGGACGGCGTGATCACCGTCGACGAGTCGCAGACCTTCGGTACCGAGCTGGAGTTCACCGAGGGTATGCAGTTCGACAAGGGCTACCTCTCGCCCTACTTCGTCACCGACGCCGACCGCATGGAGGCCGTGCTCGAAGATCCGTACATCCTGCTGCATTCCGGCAAGATCTCCTCGATGAACGATCTCCTCCCGCTGCTGGAGAAGGTCATCGGCGCCAAGGGCACGTTGTTCATCGTGGCCGAGGATGTGGACGGCGAGGCGCTGTCCACGCTCGTCGTGAACAAGATCCGCGGCACCTTCACCTCCGTGGCTGTCAAGGCTCCGGCCTTCGGCGACCGTCGCAAGGCGATGCTGGAAGACATGGCCATCCTCACCGGCGGCCAGGTTGTGGCCCCCGAGGTCGGCCTGAAGCTCGACCAGGTGGGCCTCGAGGTGCTCGGCCGCGCACGTCGCGTCGTCGTCACCAAGGACAACACCACCATCGTCGACGGCGGTGGCGAGTCCTCCGAGGTGGAAGCCCGCGTGGCGCAGCTGCGCGCCGAGATCGAGCGCACCGACTCCGACTGGGATCGCGAGAAGCTCCAGGAGCGGGTCGCGAAGCTGGCTGGTGGCGTCTGCGTCATCAAGGTGGGTGCTGCCACTGAGGTGGAGCTCAAGGAAATCAAGCACCGTGTGGAGGACGCCGTCTCGGCTACTCGCGCGGCCATCGAGGAGGGCATCGTCGCCGGTGGCGGCTCCGCCCTCATCCACGCGGCCAAGGTGCTCGAGGACGGCCTCGGCCTCGAGGGCGACGAGAAGCTCGGCGTCCAGATCGTCGCCAAGGCTGCGTGCGAGCCGCTGCGCTGGATCGCCGAGAACGGTGGCCAGCCGGGCTACGTCATCACCTCGAAGGTTGCGGAACTCCCCGTCGGCCAGGGCTACAACGCCAAGACCGACGAGTACCACGACCTCGTGGCAAATGGTGTCATAGATCCGGTGAAGGTGACGCGCTCCGCGCTCGCCAATGCCGCATCGATCGCCGCGCTGCTGCTCACCACCGAGACCCTCGTGGTGGACAAGCGCGAGGACGACGAGGAATGATCTAGAGAGTCTAGACCTCGCATACCTTCGCAGCCCCGGGTGCCGTCAGGTCCCGGGGCTGCGGCGGCCTTTCCGCAAGCGACGCCGCAGACGCTCTTGGCGGGAAAAGAGTTTGTGGCCTATCCACAGCACGCCGATCAATGCGAACGGTAAGGCCGGCGGACCGCCGTAGGCGACGACCGACCAGAAGATACTGCCGAGTGGATGGTCATTGGTGAGCGTGCGGATGTCTGGGGGGTTGGTGCCATGCGTGCGCCCACCCTTCAGCTCGAATGACGAGACCTGCTGAACCCCCACTGTCCTACCCGTGACGTCGCGGGGCGAGAAGATATCGTCGTCGTTGGTGGTGCTTCCGTTAGACCACGCCACTGTCCCCGAGCATCGCTGACGCAGGCCGAGCGCGATGATGTCGGGAGCGCAGTCGGAGATCACCGCTTGGCCCGACATTTCGGGTACGAGGGTATACGCACCGCCCTGACTGCGGGCAACGTTCGCCAGCACGAGCGCCGCGAGAAAGATGCCACCGACGAAGGCGACCACGACCCCGATGGCTTTCCATGGCGTTTCCATGGGCGCTCCACTCAGTTCATTGGGCGATCTGACGCGCTCAAGGTTACGGGACGATGGTGCCGATATCGTCGGCGGGGTTGTGGAGGTCACCGCGTTTGCTGGCGCTGTCGCCGGGCTGGCGCTGACCATCGCCGTATGCCCAATTGGCTCCCGATGCGGCCCCCGCCCCGTAGCCTCCAGGGGGGACCTTGTGTGACTTGTGCATCATGTTCTTGCTGCGCTCCTCGACCATCTCCCAAGCCCGCGCCTCGGATTCAGCGAAGCGTCTGACCTTCCGCTCAGCGGTCTTGGCGCCGCGCATGTTGCCAGCCTCAGCGCGGTCGGCGGCTTTCTGCTCCCACTTCTCTGCCCGTCGCTGGTACAGCGGGATGTTGTTCTTGAGGTCCGACCTGTTGGCGTCGCGCAACTTGTTCAGCTCTCCCGCGAGGTCGTCGTACTTCGTTGACAGTTTGGTGAGGCGGGATGCGATCGAAGCGAAGAATTTCCCAATCTTTGAGGTCTCACCAGCGAGCTTCGAAAGTTTGCCGGCAGCGCGTGCGAACAGCCTCGACACCTTGCCTGCAACGAGCGCATATTTCCCGGCGGCCCAGGTCATGTACGCCGCGATGGTAGATCCGAGTGAGGGGATCCCTGCTGCGGCCGCGAGCAGCCCCTTTGTGATCAGATCAGTGACGAACATCTTGATCAGCGAGACGACGATCTCCTTCAGCGCTGAGACGATGGACGCCACGGTGTAGTAGACGTTTGCGAACGAGTGCAGTTTGTCGGCGATGTCTCGCTGCATTTCGACGGCCGCTGCCATCGCAGTGCGGCAGGCCTCGCGTGCCTTACCTTCCCAGTTAGTGAGGATTGCATTGACGTGCTCGATGAGCTGGTTGGCGGCATCCGCGGTCTGCTTCGCCGCGTCCTGGAGCCCGGCGGCCGCCGCCTCGACCTTCTCCGGGCTACCCGTGATCGTCTCGATTGCGGCCTTGAGCGGCGTGCAATAATCGAGGATCAAGTCGTAGATCGGATCGAGTATGCCGCCGACCAGCCAATTGACTGGGTCGATGAATATTCCAAGTCCTTCGAGACCGGCGAAAACCGGTGACGCAAAATCATCGATGCCGACTGCTCCGTCGCACCATGCATCTTTCGTGGTGATGAAGGAACCAGCGAGTGACCTTCCCGCTCTACTGAAGTATTCCGTGGCTAGATTCGAGTTATCCATGGTTAGGCCTCACAGACTTTCCTGGCCTCAGACTCAGCGAAGTCCTCCGCCTGCCGGTAGTTGGATGCCGTCGCACGTAAGTTCTCAGCGGCGACTCGGTTTTCATGGGCGAGGCCCTCCAACAGGCCAACCACTTCCTGATGCGCCGCAGCGCCGATGGTTGCCACGAAGGGAGCCCCGAAGACCCCAGCCATCATCGGATCGGGCGGCTGAAGTTTCGATGCAATTGCGAGGTGGCTCTCAGCCACCGACTCGATTTGCTGCGCGCCGGCATCAAGGGCGTCTGGGCTGACACAGAAGTCACTCATGGTTCCTCCTCTTGGCGCCCACACGGGCGAGGGTGGGGTCGGTTTCATCATGCAGACCCTGCTCAGAGAGCAGATCGTGGAGCGTCGCGGCGGCCTCGTCGGTGGCTTCGCGGTAGGCCGTGAGCAGATGGTGGATGAGCTGCTCCGGCCCGTCTCGGAGGGCCGCGGAGCGGAACTCCAAGTGCTCGATCTGTCCCCACGGTCCTGCAATGACGGAGACGGCTTCGTTGCGAGCCTCGGCAGTGACCTGCCGAAGTGCAGGCCCGAGCTCGTCGATGCGTGCTGCGATCGCCTCTATCTCGCTCCGGATCTCGGTATCGATCTCGTGCGCTGGGCGGGAGAGATCAACCATGTCGAACTCCCCGGCGTCGGAGAGTGCGATGAGCGAGGCGAGTGGGTCGTCGCTGTCGAGCACGGAAAAGAGCGGCTCGAGACTGGGGTCCGGCGGTAAATCGTCAACTAAGTAGATCGTCTCGTCAGGCGCGCCCATAGCTGCTGGCTGCACGCCCGACGGTGTCTCTTCGCGGCACGCCAGCACATCTGCTGGCACTGACGCAAGCACCATCTGCTGCAGAGCTGGATTGGCGAGTGTTGTTGCCGTGCTGCGGTTCGCCGCATCACAGGCCGCGCGGTAGGCATCCATGAAATGGCGAGACCATGTGACAGCGGAGTATTCACCTACATCTTTGGTGAGGGCGAAATCCAGGAGCTCACCCGATGCGCCTACTCGAAGTTTGATGCCCTCTTGCTCCACCTCGGCGCTCGTAGCCGCCAGCGCCGAGCGCTGAACGGATGCTGCCTGCTCAGCGCGCATGGCGCTGCTGGCGAGTGAGGAACAGAGGGCCTGGATCTCGGGAGGGATCGTTGTCACAGAGCAATCGTACGTACGAATCCGGCCAGTGAATGTGTCAAGGGGTGAGTATTCGGACTCAATATGTATCCGCTGCTGAGCGATACACAAGCGCAAGCTCACCCGATGCGGCCACTCGATCGTAAG
>NZ_CAMYFI010000031.1 GCF_947255005.1 uncultured Tessaracoccus sp.
GTCGGCAGCGTCAGATGTGTATAAGAGACAGTGATAAGGCAGAGGTCGCTGGTTCAAGTCCAGCTAGGCTCACCGAGATGCAAGCCGCCCCTGATAAGGTGAAATGCCTAGCCAGGGGCGGTTTTGTGTTTTGTGCGAGACGCCCTATAGGTGGGGAAGGTGGGGCATTCTAGGAAGAGTCGGACCTGGACCGGCTACCGTCCTGGCTACGTGTGTCGCTGCGTCGCTTGAGGCGTGACAGTACCCAATTCTCACACTCCTGTGGTGATGGGGTCGGTGAGAGAGCACTCGGTTTCTCCCTCCTGTGGGTGGTGAAGGGCACAATTGGGAGCGTGGAGTCGAGGCTCACGCAAGCACCGCATCGGCAAGGCTCACGTCCGCCACGCTATAGCCACAACTGAACCCACGCCGGTCATCCATCACCAAACGCGGCGACCAGGGATGGCTCTACATCGGAGTTGACGGCCGAGACCTCAAACTCGAAGTTATCGCCGTCGAAACACCTGAGGGTCTCGTAATCAACCACGTCATGACCGTCGCACTGAGAGGCACTGATATGCGAACAGCACCCGAGATCACCCTCGACACACCCATCTGGCCCATCTGGGCCGATGTTGATCTCGAAGCCGAAGACGTGCGTACCAACACCGGGCGAGGCTTGACGGATGAGGTCGCGGATGAGTTCGTCGAGGCAGCCACCGAGGCCCATGTCGTGGGAAGGCCGTCGCTGAGCTCCTCGGGCGCCCCATTCACCGTCGGTCACCGTCCGACTCCCAGGAGAGCTCAACGCCAAGCTCGACCGCGCTGCTGCCAGAACGGCGAAACGGCGCGCCCAGATCGTGCGCGAAGCCCTCGAGGCAATGCACGTGTGACCAGCACCGGGTGATCTGGCAGCAGTGTCCATGCTGCTCGTCCTGCTTCCGCTGTGCGCATTTCCCTCCTCAGACTCGCGGCGATGGTGGTGGCGACCACGAAATCGACGTGAACCTTGACCAAGCTCGGCCGCCCGGCATAGCGCGACGATGGCGACACCGATCGCGCCGGCTCTCATCATTCACAACATGCGCATACCAACGGCATGGGTTTGGTTCTAGTTGTTGAGTAGTGGTAAAATACGCTGCCCCATTCATCACCTAGGAGCCCCATCTGTATGACTACGTACCTGGCCGTCGCCATTGACCTTGTCGCGATCCTCGCGCTTGTCTTCGGCATCTACTACCCACGCCACCGCCGCGCCGACATGGCGCTCGCCTACCTCACCGTGAACCTCGGTGTGCTCGCCGTCGCGATCGCGTTGGCTTCGACGACGGTGGCTGCTGGCCTGGGGCTCGGCCTATTCGGCGTCCTATCGATCATCCGTCTGCGCTCCGAGGAGCTCACGCAGCGTGAGATCGCCTACTACTTCGCTTCGCTCGCAATCGGCCTCATCACCGGCCTCGGCTTCATCACCGTGGAGGGCCTGGTGCTCGTCGCGATGATTGTCGTCGCCATCGCCGTCCTTGACGGTGCCTGGCTGCAGCGCGGGGAGCGTCGGGTTATGGTGTTAGACAGGGCCCACACCGACCATCGCGAACTGCGCGAGCACGTCGCGGCCCTCTGCGACGGCGATGTACAGGAGATCGTCGTCGAAAAGGTAGACCTGGTGGCTGACTCCACTACGGTGCGCGTTCGGCTGGGCATCCCTACCGACAACGCCCGGCACGCCCACTCGGGGGCAATCCAATGACCACCACGACGATGACCGCCTTGGACTGGGCCGACGAGCTCGACCCCATCACCTTGGACGAGCTCAACGCGAGCGCCGAGCGCCTGGTGCGCGTCGACCGCAAATACCTCTTGCGCAGCGAGGAAGTGGGGCCGATCATCCGCCAGCTCCCCGGGGTTCGGGTGCTCGAGATCGATGGGCAGCGCGGCACCGACTACTCCTCCACCTACCTGGACACGGCAGGTCTCGAGGCGTACCACCTGGCGGGTCGGGGGCGTCGTCGGCGTTACAAGGTGCGCATCCGCCGGTACGCCGGAGGAGACGCATTTCTTGAGGTGAAGTGGCGCGACGGGCGGGGGCAAACCCATAAGCAACGCATCGTCCATCCAGGCACCTGGCCGCTCGATGGCGAGGCGCAGGACTTCGTCGTAGATACGCTTGCGGACGCCGGGATCCAAGCGCCGAAGATTGCAGACCTCGCACCCGTGCTTACCACCCGCTATCGACGTACCACCCTCCTGCTTCCTGACGAGGACGCCCGCGCGACGATCGACATCGGCCTCACATGCAAGTCAGGGCAGCAAAAGGCGGAATTCGACGAGTTTGCCGTCGTCGAGACCAAGGCAGGGCGACGGTTGACGTCACTCGATCTGCTCCTCCACCGCCACGGGCACCGCACCGCGCGCATGTCGAAGTACGGCGTCGGTCTGGCCGCCACCACGCCTGGGCTGCCGGCCACGAAGTGGCGCCGCACCCTGCGCCGTCTCCAGTCCAACCGCCACCGCTCCAGGCACACCTGGCATCCTGGCAAGCACTTCTAACGATGTTGCGCCGTCGCTCCACTCGCGAGACCCAGGCGACGATACTGTGCAATAGTGGCCAGCCCAGCCCGGCTACGCCAGCAGCGCGGTGACGAGGGTATGGCCGAGGTCGCCGTCGGGTACTTGCCACATCGACGCGGTGTCGGCGTCGATGAGGTAGAGCGCCTTGCCGAGCACCCACGTCTTGTTCGACGTACGCACGCCAGTATCGTCGGCCGCGAGCGAGTAGGTGAATACCGTCGCGCGTGGATCCGCGAGGTCGATGATCTCGGGCGGTAGATGTGGCATCTCGTAGAGGTGCGCGGCGAAGGTTTCTGGCGTCGACCGCATGCCCTCGGGAATTGAGGAAAGATCGACGGTGATCTGCTTCGCTTCGTCGACGTTCGTCGCACGCGGTTCGTGCCGCAGCGCGTCTTCGGGCGGGAGTACTCGTCGGATTGCCTGCCACGCCCGATGGGCGGGAGCGATGGCTACTTCCAACATCGGATGGAGTTTGTCGAGGGACTCCTCCCCATCCACATTCGCGACGGTGCCCCGGCTCGTGCATGACACCACCCACCCATCATGGACGAGCACCGTCGCGCTGAACACGACGTCGTCCTTGCGGCTGAGGAGTTCGCAGGCACGCGTCGATTTCTGGGCGACGGTGATCGCGCGGCCCCAGAGCTCGTCGATCTGATCGTCCGCGATGATGCCAGCAGCTTCCCAAAACGCGAGCTTGTCCTCATCCTCACGAGGGAAGACGCCATCGGTGATCTCTTCGACCGCGTCGGCCCACACCGTCGCCTCAATGAGGCCGACGTGCAAGGTAGGGTCTTCCGATTGGATCATCGTTGTCATAGCCATGTCCTCGCTCAGTTGGTCTCACGCCCGTATTTCACACGGTACGCCGTATCCACTTCACCGTTGTAGAAGCGGTCCAGATCGTTATCCATGGCCTGCTGCGCCCGCACATTCGGGGTGTTGGGCGGGTTCTGCATTGACGCCTGCTTCTGGAGCTTGTCGATGTTGTCGGCGTAGGTCTGTTGATCGTGCGTGTGAACAGGGGAAATGCTGCCTTCGTGCGGGAAGACGATGTTGTGCACGTTGCTCGGGGTGTCGGGCTGGATCCCGTTGCCAGGCTCCCAACGCGCCCCACCGAGGTCGGCTCGCGGCACCGGGTCCAACTCATTTTGGTAGTTGTACACCGGGATGTGCTCCGGCACCCCAAGAGTTTCGACGGGGGACCCTGCGCTGATGACGCCGCCGACGTCGTACTTCTCGGCGAATTCGCTGGACGCAGCAATGTTGCCGGCGATGATGCCGCCTTGCGAATGGCCGGAGAGCAGCACTTCGGGCTTCCCTCCGCTGATGCCCCGCATGGCTTGGTCTTTCTTGATGGCCTCGTCGATGGAGTTCATGATCGACTCCGTTGCGGCTGTGGAGCCGTAGCCCACGCCCTTCAGGTTCGCTGCCCAGTCGGTACCTGTCGGATTTCCGTTCCAGCCATCCAGCGTAGTCATTGACTCGGTGGTGCCCGGAATTGAGACGACGTATCGCACCTGCCCGTCGTCGCCCACAACCGGGGTGACCTGAATCTGTGCACGGTCGTTGGGGTCATCGCTGTCTTGCGTGTTGTAGACGTCCATCATGGGATCGATGACGTCGTTCACGCTGTCAAAGCGCTGTTTATCGACGAGGTGGTCTTGCACGTCGTCAGAGGAGGCCATCCAGGGGCGCCCGTCGTCGAAGAAATGCTGATCTTCATTCGTGAGGAAGTTGAACGGAATGCCCGCGAGCTGGCCGCCGAGGAAGAGCGCTGACCCAGCAACCTCAGCGAGCTGCGGAATCTCCCCCTTCTCGAAGAAGTCCCTCAGCCACTGTGGCTGAGTGCCCAACGTTTCGAAGAGACGCTGGATCGCAGGAGCGGTGTGGCCGAGCCGCTCCATGACATTGTCGACGACGCCCTTGCCCCATTCCCAGGCGTCCTCGATCTTGCCCTTGGCCCAGTCGAGACCATCCGCGATCTTGCCACGCAACCAGTCGATGCCACTGAGTGCCTTGTCCGCACCGGTTTGCAGCAGGTCGATGAGCCAGTCGCCACCCTGGGCGAACTTGTCGAGGATGTTGTTGCTGACGTCTGCGACCTTCAGCCGAGCCGCGAGCTCGAAGTCGGTGGCATTCAGCCGGGTCACCAGGCTCAGCACAGAACCTTGGATGCGCACCCGCTGGAACAGCCTCCGAGGGTCGACTTTCGACAGCCCCGACGCGCGGTCGCGCAGCCAGCCGCTGTCCTGAATCTCGTAATCCCAGCGCCGCGCCCTGTTCATGAGATTGTGCTGGGACTGCTGAATTTGGGTGAACGACTGAGCCGCGTCGCTCAGCGCGTTGGCGGCGGGAGGGATCCGGCGTGCATGAGAGCGCAGATTGGTGACCAGCTTGCGATGATTCGAATGCTGAGCCCGCTGCGCCTCACCGCGCCAGGGGCCCATGTCGATGTTCTCGTGCTCGCTGATTTGGGAGTCGAGCTGGCCCTTTACCTGATTCAGCGACGCTGCCCGCGCCTGCAAGATGCCTGGATTCACACGCAGGCCGTCTCCCCACCCGAGCATCAGATACCTCCAAAGAACGTTGTCGCGGCCCTGGCGTTGACCTCTTCTACTTTGCGATAGGCGACGGCCGTCTCGGTGAGGTTCTCCCCGTAGATTTCCAGCGCTTTCACCGCGGCGTCGGAAGCGTCTCGCCACCCGTTGGAGACGGAGGTGGCCACGCCGCCGCTCATACCGCCTGGGATGGCCCCGGCCACATCATTCATATGCATGTCGGCTAATACGCCGGCAATGTCTGTTGCAACCCCCGACGCCTTCTCGCCCGCGCGCTGTAGCACGGAGTATTCAACCTCGTAATCCATGGGAGATCCCTTCGTTCTGCCCAGCACTCTACGAAAGCAGGAGGGTCAGACAGGTGAGTACGTGTACTCGTCTTGGTGGGATCCGTGCGTCTTGGTTCGGCATTTGCGTGGGTGTGCTTGGCTGGAGGCATGACGACCCAAGTTGATTTCTGGTTCGATCCTTCTTGCCCCTGGGCCTGGATGGCCTCGCGATGGATGCTCGAGGTGAACAAGGTGCGCGACATCGACCTCACCTTCCATGTGATGAGCCTCGCTGTGCTCAATGAGGGCCGCGACCTCGACCCCGACTATCGCGCCCACATCGACAAAGCTTGGGTGCCCGCCCGCGCGAGCCTCCTCGTCGAGCAGCGCCATGGCTCCGAGAAGCTCGCTGAGTTCTACACCGCCGTCGGCACCCGCTTCCACCCAGGTGGAGACCGCAGCTTGGAGGCACTCAAAGCCGCACTCGACGAAGTCGGCGCTGACGAGGACATCTTCGAGATCGCCCAGACCGATGCGGTCGACGACGATCTTCGTCGCTCGCACCATGAGGGTGCGGACCCGGTGGGCGGCGAGGTTGGCACCCCCGTCATTCGCGTGAACGGCATGAGCCTGTTCGGCCCGGTCATCTCACCCGCGCCGAAGGGCGAGGCGGCCGGCGAACTCTTCGACGGGTTCGTCAAGGTGACGGCCTACCCCGGCTTCTTCGAACTGAAGCGAACCCGCACCGTCGGACCGATCTTCGACTGAGCCACACTGACGCCCGAGCGTGCTCAACTACCTGTCGATCTACGCTGACGGGCTCGCGTCCCTGTGCGGCCCAGGCGAGCACGCGCTAGCCCTACTCACGGTGCAGTACGCCCCGGGCGAAGAGCGCGTCGGGCCGCGAGAATCGTCGGTGACCTTCGACCCTCTGGGCGGCCTCTCCGTCTCGGCCTGGGAGGATGCTGTTGGCTTAACCCAGCAGCGCTTGGCGGAGCACGTCGAGACCGACTGACCCGAGGTCGAGAGCGCGACGGTGGAAGGCCTTCAAGCTGAACGCGTCGCCCTCGCGGGCGCGGACCTCGTCGCGGATTTGCTCCCACAGGCGCTGACCGATCTTGTACGACGGCGCCTGCCCCGGCCAGCCGAAGTAGCGGTTCAGCTCGAACCGCAGGAAGTTCTCCTCCATGCCGGTGTTGGCTTTGAGAAATTCCCAGGCGCGATCGTACGTCCAGGGGCCGCCGTCGGGATGCTCCAGGTTGCAGTGCACGCCGATATCGAGCACGACCCGGGCTGCGCGCAGGCGCTGACCGTCGAGCATGCCCATTAGGTCGCCGGGGTCGTCGAGGAAGCCGAGGTCTTGCATGAGGCGTTCGGCGTAGAGCGCCCAGCCCTCGCCGTGCCCGGATACCCAACACGCGCTGCGGCGCCACGTATTGAGCAGGTTGGAGCGGTAGGTGGTTTGCGCGAGCTGGAGGTGATGGCCCGGCACGCCCTCGTGGTAGACGGTGGTTTTCTCCATCCAGGTGGTGAAATCTTCGACGCCCTCCGGCACCGACCACCACATGCGGCCAGGGCGGGAGAAATCGTCGCTGGGGCCGGTGTAGTAGATGCCGCCGGTGGCCGTCGGGGCGATGCAGCATTCGAGTTCACGCACTGGACCGGGGATGTCGAACTGGACGTCGGCCAGGGCTTCGATGGCGGCGTCGGAGGTTTCCTGCATCCAGGCCTTGAGCGCGTCGGTGCCGTGGATTTTGCGGGCGGGGTCGGCGTCGAGCATGGCGATGGCGTCCGCAATCGAGGTGTCCGGCCCGCCGATGAGTGCGGCGGTGCGCTCCTGTTCGTCGACGATGCGCCGCAGCTCTTCCTGCCCCCAGGCGTAGGTTTCTTCGAGATCGATGACGGCGCCGAGCGAGCGCCTAGACAGCAGCTGGTAGCGCTCGCGCCCGACAGCGTCCGCGTCTTGGCCGGTAGGTTCCAGTGCGCGCAGCTCGTGGGCGAGGTGAGCGAAGGCGCGACGGGCTTCGTCGGCCGCGGAGCGCAGCTCGGCGCGGAATGCGTCGGGAAGCTCGCCCTCGGACGGTGCGGCGTTCTCGGCGAAGGTGGTCCAGAAACCGCCTTCGCGGGCGTAGTCAGCGCTTTGTTCGGCGGTGATGACGAACTGACGCTTTGCCGGACGCACCGTCGCTTCGCGCAGCGACGTGAGGTAGCCGTCGGCAGCGGCAGGCACGGCGCGCATGCGCGCGGCGATGGTTTCCCACTGTTCGACGGTGTCGGTGGCCATGAGGTCGAAGATGTCGCGCATCGCTTGCAGCGGGGAGGCGATGTTGTTGAGGTCGCCCAGGTCTTCGCCGGCGTCATGGAGTTCGACGGCGAGCCCCAGGCGCTCGTTCATGGCGGCGCGGGTGATGCGGTCGACGTCGTCCACGTCGGGGGTGTCGGCGATCCGGGCGAGGGTCTCGCGGGCCAGATCAGCGCGCGCGGCGTGTCCGGCGGGAGAGAAATCGTCGAGCTCGTGGTCGTGGCCAGGAATGCCGATCATCGTGGCGCCCATGGGGGAGAGTACGGCCATCTTGGCGACGTAGTCTTCCGCGATGGCGTCGAGTGCGGTTGGGGTGCGGTCAGTCATGCTCCCAACCTACCCGGCCGCCTCACGCGACTATCGAGTAGCGTCTGCCTCCATCCCGACCATCGAGTAGCGCCGAAGGCGCGTATCGAGATGCGGTGTGGTTTCGATACGCGAGCTTCGCTCGCTACTCAACCACCGGCTCGAGAACATCTCGACTGCACCACCTCGGACCGTCGAGTAGGCGGCGCAGGGCCGAATCGAGACGCATTTTCGCACCCATCTGTGGATAACTTCCGAAGTTGCTGCGCAGTGACCCCTACGCGTGGTTCACTTTGTGCCCTGGAGGAACAATCATGGTCAAACAACGACGTCTTGGCTTTGTGGTCATCAGTAGCCTGCTGCTCATTTCGGTGGCAGCCTGCCAATCAAGTCAGGCTGCCACCGAAGAACAGCCGACCCCCAGCGCCCCTACATCGATTCGAAGCGTGCCCAGCGCGAAAAGCTCATCCCCGTCCCCCTCGCCTTCGTCCTCGTCATCTTCGGAGTGGGTGACGTTTCCCCCGCCAGAGCCTGACGAATCCGCCGAGATCACCGCAATCCGCCAGGCGTGGGAGAGCCATGAATTGATGTTCGACAAGTTCGCGCGTGATCCCAAGCTCAAAGACATGAACGAACTCACGAAGCATGCTTCGGGAGACGTGGCGTTCTCCATCGTGCACTCGATTGGTCTTCTCCGCGATAGAAGGCTGGTCCGGGTCGGGTCATTAAAGTATTCAGATGTCGAAATAGAGCTATCAAATTCTGAGAAGGCTGACCCACGCACGGCGATGTTGTCTGTTTGTAAAGATTCAAGTGGCATCAGCTACGTCACGGAGAAGGACGGGAAGACCCCACCGAGCGAAGACGCACTAGATGTGCTGCCAAAGCTCAGAATGACTTGGATACTCGAGCAGCTCCCCGACAAGATATGGAGAGTGACTAGCAGTGACGGGGAGCAAGGATGCTGAACAAGATTGCCCTCTCGGTTCTCGCCATCGCGATTTTCAGCGGTCTGTTGACGATTGCCTCAGCCGACCCAGCACGAGTCTGCGACGTTGACGACAATTACCTCGGAGTCTGTCTGCGTCAGGGGGGTTCGTCGCCGGTGCCGGGTGGTGGGCGTGAGAATCCGGATCGGGGTCGGGGTAAGTCGGATGCTCCTGTGTGTCAGTTCCAAGGTAAACCGATTGCGTGTAGCAATAATCTTGGTTCTTGGGTGCCTCATCGTCAGATGTGGTGCAGTCCCGCGAAGCCTCCGCCACCTCCCACGCACACGGTGTGGCAAGGACACGACGGTGGTGTGGTGCATCGCTGTTATCGGCCCAAGGGTGTTGGGGTGCCGGATTCGGAAGCGATCCTTTTGGTGTGGCTTCCCGACGCTGTTGGTACCCCGCCTCCTGACCCCAAGCAGGCTGCGTGGGAGCTCGCCACCGAAGCAGGCTTCGATCCCATCACCCCAGGCACCACCCCAAAAAGCCTCGAGCAGTCACCCCGCGCGCTGGGTGCGGTCGGGATGCCGTTGTGGCTGTGGCCCGAGAAGCCGACGAAACACCAGATCGGCCCCGTGGTGGCTAGCAAGAGTGTCGATGGTTATACCATCTCCATCGTTGGGACAGTGACGTCGATCACTTGGGATCTTGGCGATGGTAGCAAACCGATCACGTGTACCAAGTGGAAGAAGCCCCACCCCCGCACCACGTTGATAACCACGCCGGTGACGTGCGGACGCCAAATCGGGTACGAGCGTCAAGGCCTCTATACCGTGACCGCTACCACGAACTGGAGCGTGGACTGGCAAGGCGTTGGGGAAAGCGGAACAATCCTGCTCAACACCACGGCACAAGCGACCCTCAAGATCGGGGAACTACAGGTGCTCAACACCAACCCACGCAGACGATGAAACGCAGCATTCATAGACCCCGTCAGAGAGAGACATAGCACGCCGAGACACGCCGTGGTTTCGATACGCCACTTCGTGGCTACTCAACCACCGAAAGCGACAGCCCAGCCCCCACCCGACCGTCGAGTAGCCCGCGGAACGGCCGATCGAGATGCCTCAACGGCCGCCACTCGCATAAGGAATGAGGGATTCCACCGTTTACGGTGGAATCCCTCATTCCTTATCAATAATGCGCTCTTCCAGCGGGGGCGATACGCCGCCTGCAGCCACTACCCAACCACCGGGCCCCGTCGGGTTTCGACACGTCCGCTGCGCGGGCGGCTCAACCGCCTGGTCTGGTCGAGTCCAAACCACCCCACCGGACACGCTAGAATGGCTAGCCGTTGACCTCGTAGCTCAGCTGGATAGAGCACCGCTCTCCTAAAGCGGGTGTCGTTGGTTCGAATCCAATCGGGGTCGCCAGCTTTCGCCGTCGCGCGGTATGCCGGGTCAGCGGTCCTCCAACTCGCTTCCTGCGGGGACGGATGCGGGGCTCGCGGGCTCCCACCAGGTGCCGCGCCACCGCGAGATGCCGCGCATGGCGTGGTAGATGCCGATTGCCGCGAACGACCCCAGCGCGATGCCCTCGAACTTCATCTCGCCCGCCATCCAGGTGAAGTTCGCGATCGCGATAATCATGGCGACGGCAGCGGTGTTGAGGTTGACGGGGTCGGAGAAGCTCACGCGGTTCTGCACCCAGATCCGCACTCCGAGCATGCCGATCATGCCGTACAACACCGTGGCGGCACCACCGAGCACACCCGCGGGGATCGTGTTGATAAGCTGCCCGAACTTCGGCAGCAGCGACAGAGCAATCGCCATCAGCGCCGCGACGATGTACGCCGCCGTCGAGTACACCTTTGTCGCCGCCATCACGCCGATGTTCTCCGCGTACGTGGTCGTACCGGAGCCGCTGCCGGAGCCGGCAAGCATCGTCGAAAAACCATCAGCGAACAGTGCCCGGCCGGTGACGTCGTCGAGGTCTTTACCTGTCATCGCAGACACCGACTTCACGTGGCCGATGTTCTCCGCGACGAGCACCAGCACCACCGGCACGAACAGGCCAAGCAGCGTCACGTCGAACGCCGGGGCGCGGAACTCCGGCAGCCCCACCCAGCCGGCCTGCGAGATCGCGGAGAAGTCCACCTCACCCCGGATCACCGCAGTCACGTATCCGACGAGCACCCCGATGAGGATCGAGAGTCGGCCGATGAGCCCGCGGAAAAAGACCGTGGTAAACAAAATCGCCCCGATTGTGACGATGGCCGTCACCGGGGCGATTTTGACGTTGTTCCACGCGGCTGGTGCGAGGTTGAAGCCAATGAGCGCGACTATCGAACCTGTCACCACCGGCGGCATCAGTTTGTCGATCCACCGGGCGCCAGCTATGTGGACGATTACGCCGATGATCGCTAGCGCCGCGCCAGTGGCGATGATGCCGCCCTGCGCGAGCGCGGCCTTGTGGGGGTCAAGCACCGCGCCAGGTTCAGCGACGTAGCCCGTCACCGCGCCGATGGGCGCGAGCAGCGCGAACGACGAGCCGAGGTAGCTCGGCAGTCGCCCTGCGGTGATGAGAATGAATAGAATCGTGCCGATGCCGGTGAAGAACAGCGTCGTCGCCGGGTTGAATCCTGTGATGAGTGGAACGAGGAACGTCGCACCGAACATCGCAACTACGTGCTGCGCACCGATGCCGATGGTCTGCGGCCAGGCGAGGCGCTCGTCGGGCTGCACCACCTCTCCAGTACTGATGTGCCGTCCGTCCCCATGTAAGCGCCAGCCAAAACCTGCCATGTGCCCTCCTCGGCTTGTAGACCGGGGAAAAGTGTAGGCGCCACACGCCTTCGGCGCGAATCGCGACACGACGAGGACCACAGAAAAAACGACCGTTATCCTCCACAGAAAGCTTTCAAACAGCCGTTTTCGGGGAATTCCGTCAGGCGTGGAGGATAACGGTCAATCGGCACGCAGGGCGTTACGTCAGCGAGCCGTAGGTGGATTTCACCTGCTCAAGAGCGCTCACGTACCCGGCACGTTCATACTGCGAAGCATCAACATCAGCAGGCACGGCGAGCATGCCGCGCGCCTGCTCCAACGTGAGCGAGTGCGCATCGAGCCAGGATTCCAGCCCTGCAACCAGCGTCGCCGCATACCCCGCGCCGTGGCGCACGAGCGCCGACGTCGTCATCACCACGTCCGCACCGGCCAGGATGTACTTCACCACATCCTCCGCCTCGTGAACGCCGGTGGTGGCGGCGAGCGAAGCCTTCACCTTGTCGCGCAGGATGGCAATCCACGTTCGCGGCAGCTTGGCCTCACCCGGCTGCGACAAGCTAATCCCCGACGTCACCTCCATCCGCTCAACATCAATATCCGGTTGCAGGAAGCGGTTGAACAGCACCAAACCATCAGCACCAGCCTCGTCGAGACGCAGGCACATGTTGCCCACCGACGAGAAGTACGGGCTGAGCTTCACCGCGACGGGGATACTCAAGCTCTCCTTCACCGCGGCGACAATTTCCAGATGCCGCTCCTCCACTTGTGCACCCGTGGCAGTGAGATCGCCCGGCACCAGGTAGATATTCAGCTCCAGTGCCGCTGCACCCGCGTCCTCCAGGCGCTTCGCGGTCTGCGTCCACGCGCCCAGCGACGAGCCATTCAGCGACGCGATCACCGGCACCTCCGACGCCTTCGCCGCGCCCTCGATGAGTTCGAGGTACTTGCGGGAGGGGTCGAACTCCTCCACCACCATCGACGGGAAGAACGACGTGGCTTCGCCGAACATGTCGTCGTATTCCTCGGCCTCGGCCGTCACACGCTCGGCCTCGCGCCGAAGCTGCTCCTCGAACAGGGAGTACACCACGACGGCCCCGACGCCCCCGTCACCCAGTTCACGGATTCCGTCGACGGTCTGGCTCAGCGGCCCCGCAGAGGCCACCACCGGGTTGCGGAGCTTCAGCCCCATGTAGTTGGTTTCGAGATTCATGAGCGTTCCCTCGTGTCTTCTGCGAAGTCTTCAGACTGCGCCTCGGCTAGCTGTTCGTATTCTCTCCACCGACGATCCACGTGCGCCTGGGCGAGTTCCAGCAGGCGCTCGGCCTCCTCGGGACGGGCCACCTTCAGCGCCTTGAACCGGATTTCCCGAGACTGGTAGTCCTCCAGCGTCACGCGCGGGCGCGGCGAATCGAGCAAGAACGGGTTGCCGCCCTGGTCGCGAATCACCGGGTTGTAACGCATGAGCGGCCAGTGGCCGGAGTTCACGGCCTTGTACTGCTGGTCGAGCCCGTTGCGCAGGTCGTAGCCGTGGGCGATGCAGTGGCTGTACGCGATGATGAGGCTGGGCCCGTCGTAGGCCTCCGCCTCGCGGAACGCCTTGAGTGTTTGCTGCGGGTCGGCACCCAGCGCCACCCTCGCGACGTACACCGTGCCGTAGGCGGTTGCCTGTAGCGCGAGGTCCTTCTTGTAGGTGGTCTTGCCACCGGAGGCAAACTTCGCGATGGCACCGAGCGGCGTCGACTTGGATGCCTGTCCGCCGGTGTTCGAGTACACCTCCGTGTCCAGCACGAGCACGTTGATGTTGCGCCCGGAGGCGAGCACGTGGTCGAGGCCGCCGGAGCCGATGTCGTAGGCCCACCCGTCGCCGCCGACGATCCACACGGAACGCCGCAGCAGGTGGTCGGCGACGCTCAGCAGGTCGCGCGCTTCGGGCCCATCCAGGTCGACGAGGATGTCCATCAGGCGCTCCACCCGCTCGCGCTGGGCCACCAGATCAGAGCTGTCGAGCTGCTCGTTGGCGAGGATCGCGTCGACGAGTTCGTCGTCGCCGATCTCGGGTCGCAGCTCCTCCAGGCGTGTGCGCGCCAGGTTGGCGTGCACGTCGGCGGCTAGCCGCATGCCGAGTCCGAACTCGGCGTTGTCCTCGAACAGCGAGTTCGACCAAGCCGGGCCGCGCCCATGAGCGTTCTTCGCCCACGGCGTGGTCGGCAGGTTACCGCCGTAGATGGACGAGCAGCCGGTGGCGTTAGCCACCATGAGGCGGTCGCCGAACAGCTGGGTCATGAGCTTCAGGTACGGCGTCTCGCCGCAGCCCGAGCAGGCGCCAGAGAACTCGAACAGCGGCTCCAGGAACTGGGTGCCGCGCACGGTGCCGAAGTCGACGCGCTCCCGGGCGTTCATGGGGATCTGCTCGAAGAACTTCACCGCCTCGCGCTCCGCGGTGCGGTCGAGCTTGGGTTCGAGGTTGATGGCGCGACGGTGTGGCTGGTCGATCGGTTTCACTGGGCACGCCTCGACGCACAGCCCGCAGCCGGTGCAGTCCTCGGCGTACACCTGGAGGGTGTAGTTCGTGTCCGGCAAACCGGCGGCGTTCAGCGGGGCGGTGAGGAACCCGTCGGGTGCCCCCTCGGCAGCCTCGCTGGGGTACGACTTCGCGCGGAGCACCGCGTGCGGGCACACGAACGCGCAGTTGCCGCACTGGATGCACGCCTCGTTGTCCCATACCGCGATGATGTCGGAGATGTTGCGCTTCTCGTACTTCGTCGTGCCCGACGGATACGAGCCGTCGACGGGCAGCGCGGAGACGGGAAGGCGTTCGCCCCGGTCGGCAAGCATTTCGGCGGTGACGGTGCGCACGAACTCGGGCGCGTCGTCGGGCACCGGCGCGAGCATGCTGTGCCCGGACGCGTCACCCGGCGTCACCTCGAACATGTGCTCCAGCGACGCGTCCACCGCGACGTGGTTCTTGCGCACGATCTCGGCGGATTTACGCATGTACGTCTTAGTGATGGAGTCTTTGATGGCCTTGATGGCCTCGTCGCGCGGCAGCACGCCGGAGATCGCAAAGAAACAGGTCTGCAAGATGGTGTTCGTGCGCGACCCGAGCCCGACGCTACGCGCGACGGTGCCCGCGTCGATGGCGTACACCTTGAGGCCGAGCTCCTTGATGCGCTCCTGCACCGGCTCCGGGAGATGGTCCCAGGTGGCGTCGCCGTGGGGCGAATTAATGAGGAACGTGGCGCCTGGCTTGGCGAATTGCAGCACGTCGACGCGCTCCAGGATCGACCAGTGGTGACAGCCGATGAAGCCGGCCTGCCCGACGAGGTACGGCGCCTGGATGGGGTTGGGACCGAACCTGAGGTGCGAGACGGTGCGCGAGCCGGACTTCTTCGAGTCGTAGACGAAGTAGCCCTGAGCGAAGGTGTTGTCGCGGTGCCCGAGAATCTTGATGGTGTTCTTGTTCGCGCCGACGGTGCCGTCGGAGCCCATGCCGTAAAAGACGGCGGCGAGCGTGTCGGGGTCGGAGAGGTCGAACGACGAGTCGTACTCCAGCGAGAGGTGGGTGACGTCGTCGTTGATACCGACGGTGAACCGCGGCTTCGGCTCATCCTTGGCCAGCTCGTCGAAGCATGCCTTCGCCATGGCGGGCGTGAACTCCTTGCTGGACAGGCCGTAGCGGCCGCCGATGATGCGCGGCAGCACCTCACGCTGGCCGCCCGCGACGGATTCCGCCAGCGCCGACGACACGTCGAGGAAGAGCGGCTCGCCGGCGGCGCCGGGCTCCTTCGTGCGGTCGAGCACGGCGACCTTGCGCACGGTGGCGGGGATGGCGTCGAGCAGCTGTTCGACGGGGAATGGGCGGTAGAGGCGGACGAACACCACGCCCACCTTTTCGCCGTTGGCGTTGAGGTGGTCAACCACGGGTAGGAGGGTTTCGTAGCCGGAGCCCATCACGACGACCACGCGTTCTGCGTCGTCAGCGCCGTGGTATTCGACGAGGTGGTATTGGCGTCCGGTGACGCCTGCCAGTTCGTCCATGGTGGCCTGCACAATGCCGGGCACCGCGTTGTAGAACGGGTTCGCGGTTTCGCGCGACTGGAAATACGTATCTGGGTTCTGCGCGGTGCCTCGGATGAACGGATGCGCCGGGCTGAGAGCGCGCTTGCGGTGCTCCAGTACGAGCTCGTTAGGCACGAAGGCGCGCAGCTCGTCGTCGGAGATCTTGGTGAGCGTGTTGAGCTCGTGCGAGGTGCGGAACCCGTCGAAGAAATGCACGAACGGCACCCGCGCCTCGAGCGTGGCGCGGTGCGCGATGGCGGCCATGTCATGCGCCTCCTGCACACTTGCGGAGCTCAGCATGGCGACGCCGGTTTGGCGCACGGCCATGACGTCCTGGTGATCACCGAAGATGCTGAGGCCCTGCGTGGCCAGGGAGCGCGCGGCGACGTGGAACACCGTCGACGTGAGCTCGCCCGCGATGCGGTACATGTTCGGGATCATCAGCAACAGGCCCTGCGAGGCCGTGAACGTCGTCGAGAGCGCACCGCCCTGGAGGGCGCCGTGCATCGTGCCGGCGGCGCCGCCTTCCGACTGCATCTCGATCACCGTCGGGACGGTGCCGTAGACGTTCTTACGGTTGCGCGCCGACCACTCGTCGGCGAGCTCCGCCATGGTTGACGACGGCGTGATGGGGTAGATGGAGCACAGTTCGCTCAGCCGATAGGCGACGTCGGCCGCCGCCTCATTGCCGTCGATGATTGCCTTGGTCATCAGTTGCTACCTTCCGGGATCATCTCGATCGCGTGCACGGGGCACTGTTCGTAACAGGTGGCGCATCCGGTGCATCGCTCGTAGTCAAAGCGGTATCGGTTGCCTGGTCCGAGCTTGATCACCGCATCTTCAGGGCAGGCTCCATAGCAGCCGTCGCACTCGAAACAGTTGCCGCAGCTCAAGCAGCGCTGAGCCTCGAACCGGGCTTCCTCCGCGGTCAGCGACTGCACCACTTCCTGGAAATCCGCGACGCGCTCGGCGGCGTCGGCTTCTTGCTGGGCGCGACGCTCGTGCCCGCCGAAGTACCACAGGTTCATGGAATCGAGGTGGACTATGGGGTGCTTGGGCGCCGGGTCGTGCACCTCCATGTTGAGCCAGGCGTCGATGCGCTTGGCGGCGCGCTTGCCGTGGCCGGTGCCGATGGTGACGGTGCGGTCGGAGGGCACCATGTCGCCGCCAGCGAAAATGCCGGGCACGGCGGTCATGAGCGTGTCCGGGTCGACGTCGACGACATCGTCGTGGAAGGCCATGCCGGGAATGTCGTGCAGGAACGCGGTGTCGGCGCGCTGGCCGAGCGCGAGGATCACGGTGTCGGCTTCCAACGTCTCGTACTTACCAGTACCGACGGCCTTACCGTTCTCGTCGAGTTCCATGATCTCGACGGTGACAGCCTCAGAGCCCATCTCCTTGATGGTGCGCAGCCAGTTCATCTTGACGCCCTCGCGTTCGGCGTCCAGGCGCTCCTCTTCGTGCGCCGGCATCTGCTCCTGGGTGCGCCGGTACACGACGACGGACTCCTCCGCGCCGAGGCGACGAGCGACGCGGGCGGCGTCCATGGCGGTGTTGCCGCCGCCGTAGATGGCCACGCGACGGCCGATCACCGGGCGCTCGCCCGAGGCCACGTCGCGCAGGAAGCTGACGGCGTCGACCATCTTGGAGGCATCCATGCTCGGAATGTCGACGCGCTTGGAGATGTGGGCGCCGACGGCGACGAAGACAGCGTCGAAGTTGCCCTCCTTCTGCGTGGCGAGGAGGTCTTTCACCGGGCTGTTTTGGTGAATGGTGACGCCGAACTTGATGAGGCGGTCGAGCTCCGCGTCGAGCACGTCGCGCGGCAAGCGGTACTCGGGAATGCCGTAGCGCATCATGCCGCCGGGCTTGTCGCCGGCGTCGAAAATCTCGACCTCGTGGCCCAGCCGGGTGAGGTGGTACGCGGCAGAGAGCCCCGACGGCCCGGAGCCCACCACCATGACGCGACGCCCAGAGCGGCGGGTCGGCGTCGGGAATTCCCAACCCTCAGCGATGGCGAGATCGCCGAGGTGGCGTTCGACGGAGCGGATGGAGACGGCAGTGTCGAGGTCGCCGCGGTTACAGGACACCTCGCAGGGGTGGTAGCAGACGCGGCCGTGGATGGCGGGGAACGGGTTGTCCTGGACGAGCTGTTGCCAGGCTTCCTTCACCTTGCCCGCCTTCACGAGCTGCAGGTATTCCTGAATGTTCTCCCCCGCCGGGCATGCGGCGTTGCACGGTGGCAGCAAGTCTTGGTAGACCGGTCGGCGGTCTCGCACCGGCCCAACCCGTCCTCGCGACGATGCAAGATCGGGAAGGATCGTCATGTCCTTACGGCGGTTCTCCATCAGTGCCTCCTACGACGCCATGTAGCAGCCACTGTAGACCCTCGACCCGCCTATGAACGAAGCGACCACCATTTTCTGACAGTGTGAAATTTGTTGCGGTTTTCCGCACCAAATTACACAGTACGTGGGGTGTCGTTCCCCCGCGCAGCGACGGTGACCGGCACCGCAGCGACGAAGCACCAAACCGGGGCACCCTCTCGAGGAGAGGATGCCCCGTCGGGTGGAGGGAGAGTTACGTCACTTCATCGCGGTGCCAGCGGAGCGGAGCGCCTCGCAAGCCTCGACGACGCGCTGGGCCATGCCGGCTTCCGCGGCCTTGCCCCACGAGCGCGGATCGTACATCTTCTTGTTGCCGACCTCACCGTCGATCTTCAGCATGCCGTCGTAGTTCTTGAACATGTGATCCACAACGGGGCGGCTGAAGGCGTACTGGGTGTCGGTGTCGATGTTCATCTTGATGACGCCGTAGTCGACCGCGTCGGAGATCTCCTGCGCGGTGGAGCCGGAGCCGCCGTGGAAGACGAGGTCGAACGGCTTGTCCTTGCCGTACTTCTCGCCACAGGCGTCCTGGATTTCCTTGAGGATCTCGGGGCGCAGCTTCACGAAGCCCGGCTTGTAGGCACCATGCACGTTGCCGAAGGTGAGGGCGGTGATGTAGCGGCCCTTTTCGCCGGTGCCGAGCACCTCGAGGGTGCGCATGCCGTCTTCAACGGTGGTGTACAGCTTTTCGTTGATCTCGCCGGTGACGCCGTCTTCCTCGCCGCCTACTGCGCCAACCTCGATCTCGAGGATGAGCTTGGCCTTCGACGTGCGGGTGAGCAGCTCGTCAGCGATCTGCAGGTTCTCTTCAACCTCGATGGCGGAGCCGTCCCACATGTGGGAGTTGAACAGGGGGTTCTCGCCGCGGTCGACGCGCTCTTGGGAGATGGCGATCAGCGGGTTGACGTACTTGTCCAGCTTTTCCTTCTGGCAGTGGTCGGTGTGCAGCGCGATGTTCACGGGGTAGTTCTTGGCGACCTCCTCGGCGTACTTCGCCAGTGCGACGGCGCCGGTGACCATGTCCTTGATCGTCGAGCCCGAAGCGTATTCGGCGCCGCCGGTGGAGACCTGGATGATGCCGTCGGAGCCAGCTTCAGCGAAGCCACGGATGGCTGCGTTGATCGTCTGCGAGGAGGTGATGTTGATGGCGGGGTAGGCGAAGGAACCGGCCTTCGCGCGGTCGATCATCTCGCCGTAAACTTCAGGGCTTGCAATGGGCATGGGGGCCTCTTTTCCTAGAACTAGCCGACTGTGTCATCCCCCAGCTTATCGCCCGGCGAAAGGCAGCGACAGGGTGGGCTCACGCAGTACGTTCGAGTTTGGCTGCGTCGAGGTGGTGCTCGCCGAGCGAGCAGGCGGTAATCATTGAATCCAGCACCGCCGGGCTCGCGTCGAGGAAACTGAGCGGCACTTCCACCGCGCGCTGGCCGTCGGCGTCGACGGCGATCCTGGGCCCCGCACCTCCCGAGCCTCCAACGACGGGGAGACGCTCAATCTTGGACCACGGCACCGCCACTCGTTTCGGCCACACGAAGGACAACCCCTCCGGGTCGATGTGGAAGGCGACGCCGTCGGGGATGCGCGTCAGGTCTTTCTTCGCGTTGCTGAGGCTGACGAGGCTCACCACGAGCCAAAACACGGAGCTGCCCACCCACAGCACGGCGCCGAGGACGATCCAGGGCGTCGGCCAGTCGGGGCGGAACCAGATCAGGATCACCGCGAGAATCACCGTCGAGATGGCGAACGTCAGCCAGCGCCACCGCAACGTGCGGCGTTGGCGCGCCACCCGCGACGACGTGGGGATCGGCGTGAGGTGCACCGAAAACCGTTCCTGCATGGGATTCACTCTAGTGCGACGAGGGCCTACGGGTGGGCCGACCACCGGCCCCCTTCTTCGCCGGTGCTCCTCGCTACCGGCTCATTCGTGGTGCAGGCGCCAGTGATACATGGCGATGGCGGCCGCGGCGCCGGCGTTCATGCTGCGCGTCGAGCCATACTGGGTGATCGCAACGAGCTTCTCGCAGCCGGCCACCATCTGATCGGTGAGCCCAGGGCCTTCGGAACCGAAAATCAGGCAGGTGTGCGTGGGCAACACGGTGGTCTCCAGCGGCACGGAGCCGGGCAGGTTGTCGACGCCCACCGGCGTGAGACCCGCGTCGCGGAGGAACGCGAAGAGGGCGGCCTCGTCTGGGTGGTGGTGGACGTGGAGGTAGCGGTCGGTGACCATCGCGCCGCGGCGGTTCCACCGTCGCTTCCCGACGATGTGCACGCCCGCGACGTTGAAGGCGTTAGCGGTGCGCACCATGGAGCCAATGTTGAAATCGTGTTCCCAGTTTTGGATGGCGACGTGCAGCGGTGCGCGATGGCGGTCGAGCTCTGCGACGATGGCCTCCACGCTCCAGTAACGGAACTCGTCGAGCACATTGCGACGGTCGCCCTCGGCGAGGAGGGTGGCGTCGAGGCGGGGGTCGTCGGGCCAGGGCTTAGGATGCGGGCCGACGCCGACGCTCGGCGCCGTGGGGTCATCGTCGGGGGTAGTCACGGGCTCAGCATACGGTGGCGGCGCCGGGTGGACGAAGAAGCGCAGTGTGCGGCGGGAGGCACAGGGTGCGGCAGATGGCAGTAGGGTTTTCCGCATGGTGAATTACGCGTTTACGATTGCGGGCTCCGAGGCGACGGGTGGCGCGGGAGCTCAGACCGACATCAAGACGTTCCACGAGCTGGGTACGTTCGCCGTTGCTGCGCTCACGTGCATCGTGTCGTTCGATCCGAAGAACAACTGGGGGCACCGCTTCGTGCCGGTGGATCCGCAGGTGATCCGCGACCAAATTGAGGCCATCACCGCCGTGCATCCTGTCGACACGGTGAAGATCGGCATGCTCGGCGCGCCGGACACCATCGACGCCGTGGCCGACGAGCTCGGCAAGCGCGAATGGCGCAACGTCGTGGTAGACCCGGTGCTGATCTGCAAGGAAGACACCGTCACCGCCGCGAAAGCCACCGACGACCTGCTGCGCGAGCGCATCCTCCCCCACGCCACCGTGCTCACCCCGAACGCCGTGGAGGCGGAGATTTTGTCGGGCATCAAGGTGACGGATCTGGCCTCCCTTAAAGAGGCCGCGAAGGCCATCCAGGAGGGCGGCGTGCCGTACGTCGTCGCGAAGGGTGGCGCGCTGCTGCCCGGCGACGACGCCGTCGATGTGCTGTACGACGGGGAGACGTTCACCGAGTACCGTGCCCCGAAGATCGGTGAACGCTACGTCACCGGCGCGGGCTGCACCCTGGCGGCGGCAATCACGGCTGAGCTCGCCAAGGGCGCAGCGGTGCCCGACGCCATGCAGACGGCCAAGGAGTTCGTGACGTTCGCGATTCAGCACCGCGTCCAGCCGCCGACACCGTTCGACGAGGTGCGCCAGCTGGGTTACCAGGAGTTCAAGCGCTCGGCTGGGTAGTGGCAGGCTGACCACCTCGATGATTGAGCAGCCACGCCCCCGTCACCTCGATGATTGAGCAGCACCCGCAGGGTGCGTATCGAAATCATCCCCCGGGGTTTCGATACGCGGGCTATGCCCGCTACTCAACCACCGGGCGGGGCGCCCCCGACCGTCGAGTAGGCCCGAAGGGCCGTATCGAGGCGCAGCACACATAAGGAATGAGGGATTCCACCGAAAACGGTGGAATCCCTCATTCCTTCTTCGACGATGCCGTCACTGCCCATCGGCTGCGGGGGCCTGACGTGACAACGCCCGATCTGCGACGACGAGCGCCGCGACGATGCCGACACCCACCAGGGCCAGCCCCCCAACGACCACAGCATCGTTGCCCGGCGAGAGCAAGCCACCGTCGGCACTCTGCCACGGCCACAACGCGCGCAGCGAACCGAGCAGCAAGCCCGACATCGCCACCATCGTCGCGGTGTGGTGATGCTCCAGCAGCCAATGCAGCGCGCGAATAAACAATGCGAGGCCGGTGAGGGCGCCGAGCCCGAAGACGGCGATGTAGCCGAGGTCGCGGGCGTGGATGGCGTTCATAGTAGGCGCATACAACCCCACCACTAGCAGGAAGAACGAGCCCGATACCCCCGGCAGCGCCAGCGCGCACACCGCCACTGCGGCAGCACAGAACACCATCCACTTGGGCGGCTGCTGCACCACCGCCCCCGCACCGGATGAAGTGAGAAGAAAGGCCGCGACGGCGACCGCGACGAACACCAGCGCGTACATCCACAGGTGCCCCCTCCGCACGCTGCTGCGGTCGATCATGAGCAGGGGAACCACCACCGACGCCGCCACCATGCCAATGAATAGGCCGCGGGATAGCGTCGGGGTATTCGTCACGAACGCCGCCATCACCCCCGCGAGTGAGAGCACCATCGCCGCCATGCCGATGGCCATGGGGATGAGCAGCCACCAGTCCACCCGTTTGCACTCCTCGACGAACCCCTTGCGACGCTCAGGCCCCACGATGAGCGACTTCACCGCGCTAATGAGGTGGTTGCCGGAAGTGAGCACGCGCTCGTAGACGCCGGTGATGAGCGCGATCGTGCCGCCAGAGACTCCCGGGATGAGCTCGGCCAACCCAATGAGACCACCGCGCACGGCGTTGTAGATGATGCCGCCCACCGATGGGCGAGGGAGTTCGTCGGTGTTGCTCATGGGCGCCTTTCGTCGGAACATGATTCCGCCCCGTACCGTGCGGCACGGGGCGGACGGAAGCTAGGGGCGGTGTTATTTGTCGAAGCTCACGCGCGGGGCCTCGCGTACCGTCGGATCCTGAATCTCGAAGTACGTTGCCTTCTCGAACTTGCCGGCATTGGCGACGATGCTGCTGGGCACCGACTCGATGCGGGTGTTGTAGTCGCGCACATTTGCGTTGTAGAAGCGACGGCTGTTCGCGATGCGGTCTTCGGTGTCGGCCAACTGGCGCTGGAGCTGCATGAAGTTCTGGTTTGCCTTGATCTCGGGGTAGGCCTCAACCGTGACCAGCAGGTTGCGCACCTCTTGGCTCAGCTTCGACTCCGCCTGAGCGCGCTCCTCCGACGGCCCGTGGCCCGCCGCGTTTGCGGCCGCGTACGCCTGGTTGCGGTGCTGGATCACCGACTCCAGCGTGGAACGTTCGTGCGTCGCGTACCCCTTCACCGTCTCGACCAGGTTAGGGATGAGATCGTAGCGACGGGACAGCTCGACGTCGATCTGCCGCCACGATTCCTGAATGGTATTGCGCCCGCGCACAAGGCTGTTGTGCGTGGAGACCCACCAGATGACGACGACGATGGCCAAGATAACGATGAGGGCAAGGATGCCGAGCAGAATTTGGGTAAGGGATTCCACGGATCTCTCCTTCAGTGGCTGTACGTTTCTAGCGTACCAGCGGGACGGTTCGTCGTTGCTGTGTCGGCGGGTGGTGTTGGTTTCACACTCCCCGATCGTCGAGGTGCGGCGCCGGGAGCGCCGGGCTCGATGATTGAGCCGCGGGTGCAGCCCATGTCGACGGTTGAGCCGGCCCGAAGGGCCGAGTCGAAACCCTGCAACGGATGTGGTTTCGATACGCGGCTGCGTCGCTACTCAACCACCAGGCGGGGTGTGACCCGGCGCTACTCAACCACCGGCCGCGGTAGAGGGACACTTCCCCCGACCGTCGAGTAGCGGCGAAGCCGCGTATCGAGACGTACCGACAGAAACAACTTCACAATCCGTACGCAGATTGACCAAACACCCCTACATCGGGCCCTTCATCTCATCTGCGTACGGATTATGAAGTTCGACGACGGGTGATCACTTGACAAAACCCATAGATAGGGTCGATACGCGGCTTCGCCGCTACTCAATCACCGGGGTCTGCAAGCGATGATCGGGCCGCCGAGGGGGGCAAGTCGAAATCATCCAGCACAAAAACTGCAAAACTCGCCAACAGTTGAGAGCCTCACGCTTGGGTGAGCGGGGAGGGCTGCGTCTGATGGCGAGTTTTGCAGTTTTCTCGGCGGACCCCGCATCTCGATGCACCCGCTCAGCGGGTTCCTCGACGCCCAGAGTCCGTAACCACCGGGCGCGGCTGGCCCGTGAGGTTCACCGGCGCTCCTCGCGGGTGAGCACAGCAAACGCGACGGAGCGATCGTCGGTGGGAATGAGGTCTTGGTCGGTGGTGAGAGTGAGCCAAGGTTGCTGCGGTGGCTCGTCTTGGCCGGGCACCGCCTCGAGCACCCACGAATCTTCGCGTCGCACGGTGAGATCGTTCGGCGCCACGCGCACCTCATAGGTATAGCGCGCGAGGCTCGTCTCCACGATGACCTCGTCGCCGCTCACCAGATGCTGCAACAACGCGAAGGGTTTGCCGTCGGTGGTGTGATGCCCGGCGATGGCCATGTTGCCGACTTCCCCGGGGAGGTTCGTCGTCGGGTACCAGCCCACACCGCGGCGTAGGTCGTCGGGTGTGGTGCCGGCGATGATGGCGGTGCGGAGGTGGAGTTTGGGAATCTCCAGCACCCAGGTGGGCTCGCCGACGGTGGGCGGGGGCAGCTCAGCCTCGGATTGCGCCTTGTCGGGGCGCTGCACGACGGCGGACTCGGCCTGCTTGAGCGCGTCCGCCGTCGGACCTTTGGCGGCCACATTCGTGCCGACGAATAACCACAGCGCCCAGCCCGCGACCGCGAGCACCGCGACGAGAACCAGGGCGCCCAGCGTCAGCAGCACCTTGCTGGGGGTGATCCCGCGCTTCATCTCATCGGCCATGGGCCTATTGTGGCGCACTCCCGCCTGGCCCCGGCGGCGCTAAAACCAGAGTTTCGAGTGAATAGGCTCGGGCGAGGGCAGCGAGTCGTCGTCGACGAAAGGGGCCGCGCCGCCGGGCCAGGCGGCCGCTTCCTTGCCGAACAGCCAGCGGTACCCTGCCGGTAGGCCGGCGGATGCGCGGACGATACCGCGAAGGTCTGGCTGTTCGAGGGTGCCGACGAACAGCAGGTTTCCGAACCGTCGCCCCTTGTGAACCGCAGGTTCGGCGCCGACGAGGAAGTGGCGCCACCGCCGTTTCATGCCCGCCGCGACGCGCTTCGCCCAGGTGAAGGGGGAGCGGTCGGTGCAGTTCAGGATGACCACAGCTTCGCCGCGGGTGACCCGTCGGATTTGATCGAACGCCTCCGACGTAACCAGCTCCGACGGCACTTGGGCGCCGTTGAAGGCGTCGACGATCACCACGTCGGCCCACCCATCGGGCATGGCCTGCAACCCGGTGCGCCCATCGACGTCGCGCACCTTGATGCCGGAGCGTTTCGGCAGTGGAGTTTTCCGGCGGACTTCCTCGGTGAGCTCGACGTTGGGTTCGCACACCACCTGCGCGGTGTGCGGGCGGCGCCACGCGACCCAGCGCGGAATGGTGAGGCCACCACCACCCATGTGGACAATGCGGAGGCGTTCGGTTTCGGGGGAGCGCAGCGCGGTGTGGTCGAGGATGAGGGCGATCTGCTGGACGTATTCGAACACGAGAAAGTCGGGGCGTGACGGGTCAACCCACGACTGCTGGGTGGGCCCGAACATCACACGAAACGCGCCCGGCACGGCGTCGTCGGGAAGCAGATACGGCACCCCGTGAGCCTACCCGGAACCTGCGCGCGGCGTCCGGCGTCGTCGGGTGGGTTAGGGTGGGGATCCCCGCCTAGACAGGTGCAACCTGTGCGGCGGGGCAGCGTTCAGAAGCTGGCGAGCACGCGTCGCACCACAGCCGCCGGGTCGGGCGCGTCCATGACCGCCCTGA
>NZ_CAMYFI010000032.1 GCF_947255005.1 uncultured Tessaracoccus sp.
GTCCTGGGCTGAAGGAATGGCCAAGGGCTATGCCCTGCGAGGCGAGGATCGCACCGTCGTGGCCGTGGTGGGCGACGGGGCTCTGACGGGCGGCATGGCATGGGAAGCGCTGAATAACATCGCCGCTGAGCCGAATCTGCGCATGGTCATCGTGGTGAACGACAACGGGCGTTCGTATACCCCGACGGTGGGCGGACTTGCGAATCACCTCGCAGGCTTGAGAACGAACCCTCGCTATGAACAGACGCTGTCGCTGGCGAAGCGGGTCATCAACAAGATTCCCCTCGTGGGGCGCCCCTTGTACGACCTCATGCATGGGTTCAAGACAGGAGTGAAAGACGTCGTTGCGCCACAAGATCTGTTTTCGGATCTCGGTATCAAGTACACCGGCCCCATCGATGGCCACGACCTCAGCGCCCTCATCAACCATTTAGAGCAGGCGCGTCAGTTCGGTGGCCCGGTGATCGTGCACACCATCACGGTGAAGGGTAAAGGATTCAAGGCTGCGGAAGAGAATGAGCAGGATCGCTTCCACGCCGTTGGGAAGATTGACGACGTCACTGGCGAGTCGCTCACGTCGTCGGTGCAAGCTACCTGGACGGACGCATTTGCGGAAGCCATGGTGCAGCTCGGGCAGCGCGACCCGCGCGTCGTCGGGATCACGGCCGCCATGCTGCATCCCACTGGGCTCGCGCGGTTTGGTGCGGCGTTTCCCGATCGGATTTTCGACGTCGGCATCGCTGAGCAACACGCCCTTACGTCGGCGGCGGGCCTCGCGCGCGCAGGACTCCACCCAGTGGTGGCGCTGTACTCCACCTTCCTCAATCGTGCCTATGATCAGCTGCTCATGGATGTCGCACTGCACGGGCTTGGTGTCACCATTGTGCTGGATCGCGCAGGCGTCACCGGCACAGATGGCCCCAGCCACAACGGCATGTGGGACGTGGCGATGGCCGGTATCATCCCAGGGCTGCAACTCGCAGCGCCCCGTGATCAGCGCCGGCTCGAGCAGGCACTGCTCCGGGCGGTTACCGTCGACGATGCCCCCACCATCATCCGATACTCGAAGGAGAAGCTTCCCGACACCATCGTGGAGGTGGCACATCGAGGGGAAGGGGTGTCGCGTGTTGACGTGATCAGCGCAGATCGCGACGCCCGCACCCTGATTGTTGGTTATGGACAGTTCGTTGGGCTCGCTGCCCAGGCCGCGCAGCTACTTCGCGCACAGGGCGTTGGTGTCACTGTCGTGGATCCGTTGTGGGCGCTGCCCGTGAGCCCGGAGCTCGTTGGGCTCGCGAACGAATTCGATCATGTCATTACCATCGAGGACAATCTCGTCGAGGGAGGCCTTGGCCATCGGCTGCGTTCGCGTTTGGCGGAAGCGGGCATCACCACCCCGGTGTCTTGTTTCGGCATCCCGCAGAAATTCCTGCAACATGCGAGCAGATCGCAGATCCTTGCCAAATTGGGCCTCACGCCACAGGGCATCGCGCACGCGGTGCTTCCGAAGATTGTGGATACCCTAGCCGAGGAGTTCGTCGATCAGCCCAGCCAGTAGATCTGCTTGCCAGGGGCGCATACCTGCCTCCAGCAGGTCGCTTTGGCTGGGGACACCCTCCCAGATAGCGCGCCGCAAGGCGGCTGGTGGGGCCAGCAGGCTGGCCTGAATGCCGATTTCACAGGCAAAATCATCAATGGCCGGACGGGCGACGCGCCACCGTTCGGCTGCTTCTCCGTCGACGCGTTCCCACGTTTTGGGGTGCGGAATGCTGCCAGGCATGTGGAAGCGTTTCGGCGGGTATTCGTTCGCGCTGAGCGCGTTGAAGCGCTCGACTGCGTTGGCCCAGCGGGTGAAGTAACGGCGCCCGGGATGTTTGGTGAACCCCTCAAATCGTCGCAGTGTATCGGGAGTAACAACGCGATCCTTGCCCGCAGCAACGCCGGCATCGACGAGCGCCGCATCGGGAAGGATATGCGTGGGAGGACGATCGCGATGCTGGGCGATCTCGTCGCGTTCATGCCACAACTCGCGAACGAGGGCCAAGCCACGCGGGTAGCGCACAGCGGTGATGTGGGACGTCTTCCGCCACGGATCCACGCGAGCCTCCGGCGCCTTCGCGAAGGCGCCGAGCTCCCACTGGAACTCCTGCTCCGCCCATTCACGGCGGTGCGCCTCGCGCAGCTGCGCGTCAAGTGTGCCACGCAGCTCGGCCAGGAAGTCCACATCCAGCGCGGCGTAGGTGAGCCAAGATTGCTTGAGGGGCCTCATCGCCCAGTTGACGGACGAGTGGGCCTTCCGCAGTTCGATGCCGAGCTCTGCCGCGAGGATCGCACCTAGCGCAACGCTGGGTTTGCCAAGCAGCCGAGCGGCAAGCTCCGTGTCGAAGAGACGCTCAGGTACGACACCACAATCGAACATCGACGGCAGATCCTGCGACGCGGCATGGATTATCCATTCTTCGTTGTCAGCGCATTCGACAAGTTCGGCCAGCTGGGTGTTGTCGAAGCAAGTTGGATCGATGAGCCACGTGCCCGCCTCACCTCGCCGGATCTGCAGCAAGTAGGCGCATGGCCAATAGCGGTACCCATGGGCGCGCTCCACGTCGAAACCGACGGGTCCACTCGCGCGGGCAAGTGAGTCGAGGCACCGGCTGAGGGCTTCGTCATCTGCGACGACGGGACGCAGCGGCTCTCGGGGTTCGTCGACGAGTGTCATCGGGTTCTCAGTGGCGAGATGCCGGCCGGTAGTGGAGGTTCGCCGGCCACCAGTCCTAGGAGGTCTTGCCAGGCGAAGAGGTGGCTGGTCAGTGGATGTTGCGCGTCAAGGAACGGTGTCCACGAGGAGCGAAGTTCAACCTCGGCGCGATCTGGCTCATCGGCCATTTCCCCAAACGACCTCCCATACGAGGCCGTCACGGTGCCGGCGAGGAGGGACGCATCGCAGTCGTTGTCCTCGAGAGCCTCGGTGAGCCAGGCCCAGGAAATATCGGGGAGGAGCGGATCTGCCGCCATTTCGAGATCAACCTCTGAGCGAACGTACGACACGAGACGAAACGTACCTTGCCAGGCTTCATTTCCGGCGGGATCATGCAGCAGAATCAGCCGCCCAGAACTGACGGCGTCGTTGCCGACGCTCAGCTTGCCCGCGATCGCCAGGGAATGAGGGGCGATGCGTTGGGGCGAGCCGATCTCGTCGATACTCAGCTCGTGTCGCCATTGCATGCGACGAAACTCCTCTACGGCGCGATGAAACGCATCCGGGGCGAGCTTCGTAACCTTCGACACGCAGGCGACTCTACGTGCCGAGGCTTCGCGACGTGGCTTGCCACGCCGCGAAACGTGTCACTTCGGTTCGAGAGTGAGGCAGACGGAGTTGATGCAGTAGCGCAGATCCGTTGGGGTGTCGTAGCCCTCGCCTTCGAACACATGGCCGAGGTGGGAATCGCAATTCGCGCACCGTACCTCCACTCGAGGGCGGCCCGGAATGCTGTGATCTTTGAGGTAGCGTACTCTGTCTTGCGCCAGCGGTGAGAAGAAGCTGGGCCATCCGCAGTGGGAATGAAACTTTTCGCTGCTCGTAAACAGCTCCGCACCGCACGCTCGGCACGAGTATGTGCCTTCGGTTTCCGTATCTGTGTACACGCCAGTGAAAGCCCGCTCCGTGGCTGACTGGCGCAGCACTTGGTACTCCAGTTCGCTCAGGCGCTCACGCCACTGCTCATCGGGTAACTGAAACGGTGCGATGTACGGCTCGCTCATGGTGAGCAGTGTAGTTCAGCGACCAAAGCTCTCGCGGGGGCTGAGGAAATGGTAGTCGTCGTCCACGGTGACGGGCTGAGGGCTGCCGTCGAGCAACTCCATAGCCCCAAACGCATATCTCGCCAGGATGAGCTGGCTGAGGTGTCGGCTGCCGCTGATGGGGGCGGTGACCGCGAGGGCTCCTGCCTGCTGGGCGCCGAGGGCGTGGGCGCGGTACGAGGGGCCGGGCGAGAGGAATGCTCCACCGACGGCGATGTATCGACGTCCTTGCGCGCGTAGCGCGTGGACCGCCGCGGCGGTGGCCGCACCGTCGCCTTCCTCAATGGCGAGTTGTACGGGCAGGCGGTGGTGGGCTGACCATTGGCGAGCACGTCGGGCGAGCAGCGCTGACCCGCGCGCATCTCCACCGATACGTCCGACGAGCACAAGTCCGTCGAGTTCCAACGCTGAGCGACGCTGGAGGGCGTCGCGAACCAGTTCGTCTAAGATGTTGAGTAGCTCGGATGCGGGGCCGATCGGGCGCGACACGACGGCGCGAATACCAGCCGCCTCCAGCGCTACGGCCGCACCGTCGAGTTCACTGGCGTACGACGTTGCTGAGCGGAGGTCGAGTGGCACGAGCACCGCCTCCTCGACGCGCTCGTCAAGGAGCCGGCGGAGTACAACGTCCAGGGTGGGGTGGGCGCCCAGCTCTACGAAATGGATGTTGAGGTCGGGACGACGCGAACGCAACCGCGACTCGATGGTGTGGAACGCCTCGCTGACTTCGGGGAAACCGGAGGTGGTGTCGGCGAGGATGACTGCGGGTGCTGCCATCTCCGCCTCCTACCACGCGCTCACTATGGTGGGTGATGGCGGGTTCGAACCGCCGACCTCTTCGGTGTGAACGAAGCGCGCTACCACTGCGCCAATCACCCAGCGACGGTTCACTTTAGCGCATTTTCGGCCATGTCTACCATTTGGCCCCCCGATGGGCGTGGTGGAGCGCCGGTCGAGGGCCGCGATGCGCCCCAAATTCTGGCCGAGTTGGCCAACGATTTGTGTTTCGCGAAAAGGGTGCGCTAGTGTTCTCAACGCGTCAGGGACGCAGATGTGTTTCTGGATTGCATGCGGACGTGGCTCAGTTGGTAGAGCATCACCTTGCCAAGGTGAGGGTCGCGAGTTCGAATCTCGTCGTCCGCTCGGAGAAGTCTCTCCCAATCCCCAAGGGGGAGGGCCTCCATCGGTGGTGGAGTGGCCGAGAGGCGAGGCAACGGACTGCAAATCCGTGTACACGGGTTCAAATCCCGTCTCCACCTCGGGCGGTTGGCGCAGCGGTAGCGCGCTTCCTTGACACGGAAGAGGTCGCCGGTTCAAACCCGGCATCGCCCACCAGGCTGCGCTCGAGGTTCGCACCGTGGCGTTCGCTGTGGGTTACCGCACAAGCCTGCCTGTGTGACGGGCGCGACAGGGGGAGGGAATCGTTCATGTCACACCAGCCGTTGCTGCTGCTCGACGTCGACGGAGTGCTTAATCTTCAAGTACCCGCATCCATGCGTGAGCATGCCAAGCACGAGTTCGATGTGGTGCGGACGGTTCCAGACACCGATCTGCGCGTGTGGGTCGGGCGTTACGGGCCGTACTCGATTCACTGGCGTGAGAATATCGCCGACGTCGTCAAGCCGCTCACCGACGTGTTCCGAATCGTTTGGTGCACCACCTGGCAGGACGCAGCAAACCCATTCTGGCTACCCAAACTTCGCCTCCTGGGGACGCTTCCGGTCATTCCATTGGAATGGGAGCCCACCACCGATGGCACCTGCTGGAAAACTTCCCAGGTGGCTGCTTGGTTGGAGAAGCATGGCGGGGTAGACCCTGTCGGAGTGTGGTTCGATGACGACGTCTCCGTGCGTGATCAAGAAAGCCTGCCGGAGGGGGTGCTCCCCATCCCCGTCGATCCTCGCACTGGTCTGACCGACGGCCTTGTGGCGCAGGCGCTCGCTCATGTTGGTGCCATCACTGCCGAATAATCTTCGTCGCGTCTACCGTACGCGACTAGGGTGAAGCCATGGATATCACGAAGAACGAGGCCCGATCTCGCTATGAGATGCAGCTCGACGGTAAGACCGTCGGTGTGATCGACTACATCGTCGAGGGTGACGTCGTGGATCTCCCACACACAGGCGTAGAACCCGCGCACGAGGGCAAAGGATACGCAGGGAAGCTGGCGCACTTCGCGCTGGAAGACATCCGGGCCCAGGGAAGGCGCGTGCAGCCGACCTGCCCGTACATCGCGAACTACATCGATAAGCACCCGCAGTACAACGCACTGCTGGCGGAATAGGGCACAATAGCGGTTGGCATAGCGCCAACGACGAACGGATACCGAGGAGAGCATCATGAGTGGCGTCATCACCGTGCACCGCGACGACAAAGCGAGCAATGTGGAACTGACGGCCACCACCACCGGTCTCGACTTGTTCGGTGACGACCGCACGATTGTCGCGATGCGCGTGAACGGCGAGACGCTCGACCTCCAACGTGAACTGCACGACGGCGACACCGTCGAGCCCGTTGCCATCGACTCGTCCGAGGGTCTTTCCATTCTGCGGCACTCCGCGGGGCACGTCACCGCGCAGGCGCTGCAGGATGTGTTCACCGAAGCCAAACTGGGTATCGGCCCTCCCATCATCGACGGCTACTACTACGACTTCCAGTGCGAACCGCTGACGCCTGAGGACCTCAAACGCGTCGAGAAGAAGATGCAGCAGATCGTGAAAGCGAAGCAGCGGTTCGTGCGTCGCGAAGTATCCGACGACGAAGCACGCGCGGAGCTCGCGCATGAGCCCTTCAAGCTCGAACTCATCGAAGACAAAGGGTCTGCGGGTGACGAGGACGGATCGAGTGTCGAAGTGGGCGCTGGTCAACTCACCATCTACGACAACGTGAACCGTGACGGCTCCGTCGCGTGGAAAGACCTCTGCCGCGGGCCGCACATTCCGCACACCGGATACATCCCTGCCTTCAAGCTGATGCGCTCCTCTGCCGCTTACTGGCGCGGCGACCAGCGCAACGCCAGCTTGCAGCGCGTATACGGCACCGCGTGGGCGACGAAGGACGATCTTAAGGCATACGTCACCAGGTTGGAGGAAGCCGCCAAGCGTGACCACCGCAAGCTCGGAACGGAGATGGATCTCTTCAGCTTCCCTGACGAGATTGGCTCCGGCCTCGCTGTGTTCCATCCGAAGGGTGCCATCGTGCGCATGGAGATGGAGGACTACTCGCGCAGACGCCACGTTGAGGAGGGCTACCAGTTCGCGTACACCCCGCACCTCACGAAGGCACGGCTGTACGAAACCTCCGGGCACCTCGAATGGTACGCCGACGGCATGTACCCGCCAATGCACATGGATGAGGAACGCGACGCCGAAGGCAACATCACCAGGCAGGGTGTGGACTACTACATGAAGCCCATGAACTGCCCCATGCACAACCTCGTGTTCGCCGCCAGGGGGCGCTCGTACCGCGAACTGCCACTGCGCTTGTTCGAGTTCGGCACCGTGTACCGAAATGAAAAGTCGGGCGTGGTGCACGGCCTCACCCGAGCACGCGGATTCACGCAGGACGACGCGCACATCTACTGCACCCGCGAACAGATGCGCGACGAGCTCGCCTTCCTCCTGAAGTTCGTACTCGACCTGTTGGTCGACTACGGTCTCGACGATTTCTACCTCGAGCTCAGCACCAAAAACCCCGAGAAATTCGTTGGTGGCGACGCCATCTGGGATGAGGCCACCGAGGTATTGCGTGAAGTAGCCACCTCCTCCGGGCTCGAGCTCGTCGACGATCCGGGCGGCGCCGCCTTCTACGGCCCGAAAATCTCGGTGCAGGCGAAGGACGCCATCGGCCGCACATGGCAGATGTCCACCATCCAGCTCGACTTCAACCTCCCCGAGCGCTTTCAGCTCGAGTATCAGGCTGCCGACGGCACCCGCCAGCGTCCGGTGATGATCCACCGTGCGCTCTTTGGGTCGATCGAGCGGTTCTTCGGCGTGCTCACCGAGCACTACGCAGGCGCCTTCCCCGCGTGGTTGGCCCCGGTACAGGTGCTGGGCATCCCCGTCGCAGGTGAATTCGAAGAGTACCTTCGCCAGATTCTCAACCGTCTCCGCGAGGAGGGAATCCGAGTGGAACTCGACGCCTCTGACGACCGCTTCGCGAAAAAGATTCGCAACGCGCAGAAGGAGAAGGTGCCCTTCATGCTCATTGCTGGCGGCGAAGACCGCGACGCGGGCGCTGTCTCGTTCCGCTACCGCGACGGGTCGCAACGCAATGGGGTGCCCGTTGACGAAGCCGTACGCGACATCGTCGAGTACGTGCGGGCGCGCAACAACGCGAACCCGACGGCGCAGGCATGAGCGAAGTGAACGTCGAAGATCTAGGCGCGCACCCCGGTGTGCCGGATGCGTTTCAGCGTCTGTGGACGCCGCATCGCATGGTGTACATCGACGGCGAAGGAAAACCGACAAACCCGGAGGAGTGCCCCTTCTGCACGATCCCCGGGAAGCTCGATGATGAGGGGCTGATCGTGCGGCGCGGCGCGCACGCATTCGTCGTGATGAACCTTTTCCCGTACAACCCTGGGCATCTGCTCGTGTGCCCCTACCGCCACGTGGCCGCGTACGTCGATGCGACACCCGAGGAGACTGCTGAGATCGCGGAACTCACGCAGCAAGCCATCCGTACGCTCACGAAAGTGAGTAGCCCAGCAGGGTTTAACGTCGGTATGAATCAGGGCGATGTCGCCGGCGCGGGCATCGCGATGCACCTTCACCAGCACGTGGTGCCGCGCTGGCAAGGCGATTCCAACTTCCTGCCCATCGTGGGGCGCACCAAGGCTGTGCCGCAGTTGCTCGATGATGCTCGCCAGCGGCTGGCGGAGGCGTGGCAGGCCTGAACGTGAACCGCACGGATCTCCTGTGGACGCTCGGCAAGTACCTTCCTCGGCGTGGTGCTGACGCATTCGCCAAGCTTGCGGCCCCGATCGCGTCGCTGCTGAGGATGTCTGCGGTTGACGCGTGGGCCACAAGCGTGGCCCGCGCCACCGGCAGCCTGCCCACCAGGGGGATGCGCCGTCGGCTCATTGAACATTGGGTTCGCAACAACCTCTGGTCGCTCAGCTTGGAGCGCTGGAGCGATGCGGAGATCCATCGGGTTGCGCTTATTGCCGACGAGCACGTCGAGCGGCTTCGTAGCTCGCTCGCCGGTCCAGGGTTGGTACTCGCGCTCCCGCATATGGGATCGTGGGATTTCGCCGGTACGTGGTGCGCCCGCATCGGCATTCCAGTGGTGAGCGTTGCCGAGCGGCTTCCTGATGGAATGTACGAGCGTTTCCACGCGGCCAGGGAAGGCATGGGGATGAGCATCTTCCCCGTGGACCAGCCGCGTCTGCTGCCCGCACTTGCCGACGAAGTCCGCGCTGGCAAGATGGTGTGCTTACTCGCCGACCGCGACCTGTCCTCCCACGGCATGAAGGTTCCGTGGCCGGATTCGACGGAGATGATTTCCGTGCCGCCCGGGCCAGCCCTGCTGGCGCGCCGAACTGGTGCCGACCTTCGCGTGGCGACGACGCATTTCGCTGGCGGAAGACTCGGCATGACGGTGTCGCCGCCCATCACTGGAGACACTCCCGACACGCTGATGCGCGGGGTAGTGGCGCACTTCGCCGAGGGTGTTCGTCGACACCCAGAATCCTGGCTCATGCTCCGTGAGGCCTTCGTATGAAGATCGGGATTGTCTGCCCGTACTCCTTCGATCAACCCGGGGGTGTGGGAACGCATGTGCGAGGGCTCGCCCACTGGCTGCGAAAGCAGGGCCATGAGGTACTGGTGGTAGCGCCAGGTACCGGATCGCCTGAGCCGGGGGAGGTGCTCGTCGGCGACTCGGTGCCTCTTCGGTTCAATGGATCGACGGCGCACCTCGCGCTGACGAGGGCGCAGGCTCGGCGGGCGATCTCCGTACTGCGCGAGGCCGATGTGGTGCACGTCCATGAGCCGTTAACGCCTGGGCTCGCCTTCGCGGTGGCGAGGAACTGCCGGCCGCTGGTGGTCACCCACCATGCAAAGTTCGCGCCCGGCCCCCTTGCTTCGGTGTTGCGGATGCGCTCTGCCATGATTGGACCGCGCGTGTCCATAGCGGTCTCCGATGGCGCAGCCGCCACAGCCTTGGCGGCGACGGGGAACCGTCCCGAGGTGATCCCCAACGGCATTATTCTCCCCGACGAGACGCGCAAACCGTCGCCGAGTCTGCCCGTCGTGTTGTGCATTGGACGCAGGGACGATGCGCGTAAGGGCTACCGCGTATTCGAGGCGATGGCAGAGCGCATGTCGCACGAAGCGCGATTCGTCACCCTCGGCCCGGGACGGATGTCTTCGCCTCACGTAGCCGAATACGGCACCGTCACCGAGGTTGAGCGCGACGCGTGGCTGCACGAAGCGAGTGTCCTGGTAGCGCCCAACACCTTTGGGGAATCGTTCGGCGTGATCCTCGTCGAAGCGCTTTCCCATGGGTGCGGGGTAGTGGCATCGGATTTGCCCACGTTTCGCGCGGTAGCTGACGATCCGCGATGTACAAGCTGGTTCCCTCCGGGCGATGTAGAAGCCGCAGTCGCCGCGCTCAGGCAGCGCTTAGCGATGGGGTCTGACGCGTCAACAGCAAGGACGCTAGCCGCACGCTACACGTGGGAACGCATTGGGCCGCGTGTCGTCGCAGCCTATGAACAAGCGCGGGCCCAGTAGAATGGGACGCGTGACGGAGCAACGCTGGGACACCGACCGCGTGTTCACTATCCCCAACGTGTTGTCGTTTCTGCGCCTGGCCGCCATCCCAGTATTCGTATGGTTGATTCTCGCAGGCCATTACCTGGCTGCGGTGATTGTGCTGGCGGTGTCGGCTATCACGGATTGGTTCGACGGCTACCTCGCCCGCACATTGCGCCAGCGCACCAAGCTTGGCGCGCAGCTCGATCCCATCACTGATCGTCTCTATATCTTGTCGACGATCATCGCGTTCATGGTGCGAGGCATCTTCCCTTGGTGGTTCGTTGCGATCTTGCTTGCCAGAGACCTCATGCTGCTGCTACTTGTGCCGTCATTGCGACGCAGTGGGCAGACGTACCTCCCTGTGAATCTCATCGGTAAGGCGGGTACCTTCACGCTCCTGCTCGCCTTTCCGGTCGTGCTGGTCTCGGCTCCAGAAGCTTTCAATTTCCAGGTGGCTTATGTGCTGGGTTGGGTGATCGCCGTCGTTGGGGCAGGCCTATATTGGGGCGCCGGCTTGCTCTATCTTCGAGAGACAGTACGTCTATCCCGCGCCCGGCGTGCCGAGGTGAGCCGCTAGATGGGGCGTGCGCCAGACGAATCCATGAGCCTTCTGCGTACGCTTACCGAAGGTGCGCTTGAGCCGGAGTATCAATCGACGCCGGCCCCTCGTCGCAGGCCTGTCGTGTCGTTTATTACCGTGGCCCTGATTGTGTCGTTGCTGACGTACGCGCTGGTCCAGACCTTCACGAGCCGCGACGTGCGGGCAGCGGAGCGATCAGCGCTGCTGGCTGAGGTGACAGACGCACAGCAGCACCACAACGCTCTCGAGCAACGCACCCGGCAGCTCGAAGACGACATCCGCGAGCTCCAACTCACACACTTGGACGACCCACAGGCCCGCGCGCAGCTGGCGCAGGTAGAATTGATCAGCGGCGCCGTCGCGGTGGAGGGCCCGGGCGTTGTGGTGACCGTCGACGACGCCCCCAACGCCACCGGCACGCAGGGGCGCGTACTCGACTCGGACCTTTCGCAGCTCGTGTCCGGATTATTCGAAGCCGGAGCAGAGGCCGTTGCGGTGAACGGCCGACGAATCACCTCACGCACACCGATCCGTTCCGCAGGTGCGGCAGTGACCGTCGATTACGTGTCGCTGAGTCCGCCGTACCGCGTCGAAGCCATCGGCGATCCGAGCCAGCTTCCCGCGCGCTTCGCCGCGACGCGCGCATCCAACTGGTGGCAGTATCTCGTCATGAACTACGGCCTTACACTGGACTTCACACAGTCCGACGGTGACCTACGCTTGCCAGCAGACCCCGGTTTGGGTGTGACGTTGGCGAAAGGAGACTGAGTGTTCGCAATCCTTGGGCTGGCCGCCGGCGTCGTGGTGGGGTTCCTGCTGCAGCCGACGCTGCCGCCGATGCTCACCCCCTATTTTCCCATCGCGATCGTCGCCGCGCTCGACGCAATTCTCGGCGCCACACGCGCTTACCTGGAGGGCGTCTTCAGTGATCGCGTGTTTCTCGTGAGCTTCCTATCGAACGTGCTCATCGCCGGACTCATCGTGTTCATTGGCGATCAGATCGGCGTCGGCTCGCAGCTGTCTACGGGCGTCGTGGTGGTGCTCGGCATTCGTATCTTTACCAACGCAGCGGCGGTGCGGAGGGCTATCTTCCATGCCTGAGGTCGATCCAAAGCTGGATGAGCGCGCCGACACGCCGCAGCGCACTGCCTCTTCCCGCCAGTGGCTCAAAGATTTCCTCCGGCCATCGAGAGGTCAAGCCATCGCAGGGGTGGTGCTATTTGTGACCGCGCTGATGGTGACGTGGACGGTGCGTTCACAAGACGCACAGCCTGAGTTTGCCCAAGCCCGCCAGGAAGATCTTGTGCAGCTGCTCGACACAGTGACGAGCCAGAACCGGGCGCTCGAAACCGAGCTGCGGGAATTGCAATCGAACCGCGACGAGCTGCTCAGCGGTGCCGATAAAGCCCAATCAGCTCGGGAAGATGCTAGACGACGCCTCGAGCAATTGCAGATTCTCGCCGGAACTATCCCAGCCCACGGCCCCGGTATCCGCATCGAGATCTCTGCTGAGGCAGGGAAATTGACACCAGAACTCATGTTGAACGCTGTGGAAGAACTGCGCGACGCCGGTGCAGAGGTGATCGAGATCAACAACCAGGTACGGGTTGTCGTCGACACTGCATTCACCGTCGCCGACGGTGGCGCGTTGAAAGCCGGTGGCCAGACGTTGACGCTACCGCTGACACTCGAAATCATTGGCGACCCCGTCACCTTGGAGGCGGGCGCGCGTTTTCGAGGTGGCCTCGTCAGCCAGGTGGAAGGCCCACGCGTAGGGGGCACCGTCAAGATTGCTCAGTTGCATGAGGTGCGTATCGATTCGGTGGTGGAACCTCGTCGATATGAGTTTGCCCGACCCCGATAAGGTTGCGTGCGATAGGGTTGACATCACGACACGCAACGAAAGGGACTGGGATGAGGTGCATCAAGTGCGGCACGGAGTGCGCTGAGACTGCGAGGTTCTGCAGTCACTGCGGAGCTCAGCTCGAGCCCTCTTCAGACACGACGTCGACGTTCGCGGCGATTGACGTGCCAACCGACTACGGATCTCCTTCTTCGGTAGGCGACGCAGCGAAAGGCCTAGCGCCTGGCAACGCACTACTGGTTGTGCGCCTTGGCACCGGCGACGAATCGCGGTTCCTCATCGACGCCGACGTCACCACCGTGGGGCGTCACCCCGAATCGGACATCTTTCTCGACGACATCACCGTCTCGAGGCATCATGCTAAATTCGTACGGGTCGACGGGAATCTGTTCTTAGAAGATCTCGGCAGCCTGAACGGCACCTACATCAACCGCACCCTGATCGACGGACGGGCACAGATCCGCGCCGGTGACGAAATCCAAATCGGTAAGTACCGGGCCATGATCGTGCTGGGTGATCCTGGGGCCGCCTAATGGCTTCCGGTGCGCGCACCATCGGACGCGTTCTTGAGATGATCCGGGGAGAATTTCCCGATATTTCGGTCTCCAAGCTGCGATATCTCGAAGCCGAAGGGCTCATTTCGCCAGATCGGCAGCAACCCTCCGGCTATCGACGGTTCAGCCAAGAAGATATCGACCGCCTCCTCTACGTGCTGCGTGCGCAACGCGACCGCTACCTGCCGCTCAAGGTCATTCGTGAGGAACTGGAAGCGCTTGATCGCGGAGAAGACCCGACCACGGTTGTGCACGAGTCAGACGAGCGTGCAGAAGCCGGCCCTGCGCCTTCACGTCCGCACACCCGTAGTGCCCCAAATGGCAGTCAGCTGCTCAGTAGACGTCAGCTGCTGCAGGAATCCGGGCTGGGCGAGGCGTCGCTGATTCACCTCGAGCGCATGCGCTTGATCGAGCCACGTCGGGGCACCGCCTTCTATGGACGTGAGGCAGTGGCGGTCGCCGTCACTGCCAAACGCCTCAGCCACTATGGGGTTGACTTGCGCCAGATGAAGGTACTCCTGCAAGCCGCCAGCGCCGAGGCCGCCTTTGTGGAACAAGTGCTCGAACCGTTTCGCCGACGTGGCTCGGCGCCCAATGAGATCGTCGTCGACGTGTACCGCGTCGTTTTGCAAGCCCACGCCGCATTGCTTCATGGACAGATAAATGGATGACTTTGACCAATTCGACCGCCAGATGGTGAACCTCGAGGTTCTCGGCATCAGAGTGTTGGGCGGCGACGATGCACCCGTGCTCCTGCTCAACGAACCACCAGGAACGATGCTGCTGCCCATTTGGATCGGACACGTGGAGGCAGCCGCAATCGCGCTCCAACTCTCGGACGAGACGAACGTGCAACGTCCGCTCACGCATGATCTCCTGGCAAACGTCATCGCCGAGTTTGCGGGTGAGGCTGCGGGGCGGGTCATCATCACCCACATGGACGAGGGCCTGTTCTATGCGCGTATTCGGGTGCTTGACCTTGACCTTGACGCACGGCCTAGCGACGCGGTTGCGCTGGCGTTGAAGCTCGGCTGGCCCATCCAGTGCCCGCGCACGCTCATGGATCAAGTTGGGGTTGAGGTTGATGAACTTCCCTCCGACGAGGTCGACGAGTTCCGCGCCTTCTTGGATTCCGTGAACGCTGACGACTTCTCCGACGGGGATCATGCCTAGTCAGAGCGAGAAAGAATGAAGAATGGGACGGCCTGCCGAGGCTCAAAATCGGAGTAGGATGTATGCCATTGCTGAGACATGCGACGAAGGTAGTCGGCGTGTCTAGGTAGGTACCGAGTACGAGGGCGGATAGCGTTCAACGCAGGCGTTTGGAAAGAGGAGACCGTGGCCGAGCTTCAGGACACATTGTTCGAGGGGGATTACTCCCCGCTGCCTAGTGACCAGGGCTTTCGTGGTCCGGTCGCGCATAAAGTCGCTGGCATTACCTACCGTCAGCTCGACTACTGGGCGCGCACGGGGCTCGTCGTGCCGTCAATCCGGCGCGCCGAGGGCTCCGGCTCGCAGCGCCTCTACTCCTTCCGCGACATCCTGCTGCTACGCGTGGTGAAGCGCTTCCTCGACATCGGTATCTCCCTGCAACAGATTCGCGTCGCCATTGACCACTTGCGCTCGCGCGGAGTGGAAGATGTGACTGAAGTCACCCTCGTGAGCGACGGCTTTAGCGTCTTCGAAGTCACCAGCGCCAACGAGCTCTTCGACCTGTCCAAGGGTGGCCAGGGCATGTTCATGATCTCGGTGAGCTCCGTATGGAAAGAGATCGAAGGAACCCTGCTAGCGCTACCGTCAGAACGCGCAACAGACCAGCAGCTCGATCATCCGGGCGACGAACTCGCCGCCCGGCGCAAAGCTAAGGCAGGCTAGGAGCCTCAACAGTGAAGAACACCATTCAGAAGATTCTGAGCTGGCCGCCAATCGCACACGCGATGGCGGCCAATAGTCGCTTCGGAGCACGTCTCGGCCCTCAGTTTGCTGGAGCGATCACCTACTTCTCAGTGCTGTCCATCGTGCCGATCTTGATGTTCGCTTTCGCGATGCTTGGCATGATTCTGACGGTCTTCTATCCGGAACTGCTGGGCCAGGTGCAGCACCAGATCAACGCTGCACTCTCCGGCTCCGGCGATGCCGCTGAATCGCTCACCACCACTATCGACCAAGCCCTCAATAACTGGAAGGGAATCGGAATCGTCGCCATCTTGACCGCCGGTTACTCTGGTTCCGGATGGGTGGGGAACCTCAAGAAGGCCGTGCGAATGATGTGGCGGGAGAACCCCGTCGACGAAGACCGCAAGCCCAATCCGGTGCTCGATATTTTGCAAAATATCGCCATTTTCCTCGGCCTGCTCGTCACGCTGCTGCTCGGCATCGTCGTTGCGCAGGCCGGCTCAAGCGCGTCGGGGCTCGTCGTCGAATGGCTTGGCTGGGAAGAAGTGCCCGGCATCAGCTTGCTGATGCGGCTCGCCACCATTGCGATGACGCTGGTGGCATCCTGGTTGCTGGTTGCGTTTTTGTTCCTCACGCTGCCCGACCCGAAGGAGCGCGCGAGCTGGAGGACCTGGTTGATTGGCGTCACCATCGGAGCGGTGCTCATCACGATTCTGCAACAGCTCGTTGGCACATTGATTAGCGTGTTCTCCGGGAACGCAGCAGCGGCAGTATTTGGTTCCCTCATCGTGATGATGCTGCTCATGAACCTTCTGGCGACGGTGATCCTGATGGTGGCTGCGTGGATTGGCACCGACGCGAGCCGACGCCAGGACAGCCGCGTTGAGCACGCTCGCGCCGCCGAGATGGCGGCCTCGCGTTCCGCAGTGGCGTTGGCGTTTGCGGATGATGTTGCCGAAGGTCCTGCCACGGTGCACCAGGACGTCGCCGAGCGCGGTGTGCGGGCCGGGCTGGGAGTCGGCTATGTCACGGGTGCTGCGACGGGCCTGGGAGCAGGCGCCTTGATCACCGGGCTCGTAGCGCTCATCACGCGCCTGTTTCGCCGCTGAGCGTCCAACTATCCAGTAACGCTGAGGGGATGGGTCCGCATGGGCCCATCCCCTCGATGTCGCACCCGCGACGCGTCCTCGTCGGAGTCAGTGCGCGGTGGCAGCCTCCGGGAAATCCTGCCCGATGGAGGCCAGGAGATCCTTGTACCACTGCTGGTTGATGTCGAAGGCCTTGCCGCCTGCGATCCGGTCGAACGCGATGGCGGAGAGCACGTCGCCGTTCTCCTCGTCCTGCCCGATCACGCCCGACTCACCGCGCAGTGCACAATCAACGGCGAGATCGGTGCACTGCTTGATGAGGTCGAGGTCTTCCTGGTTGGCAGCGGCGGAGCGGGAGTAGTAGCCCGACTTCTGCACCATAACCTTCTCAGCCTTCAGCAGCTCAGCGAACTGGGAGCCGAACCATGCTCCCGGGTTCACCTTGTCGAGCTTCACGTGGCCGAAGGGGTCGCGTGGCACCTCTTCACCGGCGGCTTCCATCTCGGCGACGATCGAGTCAAGGCCCGCACCTTCGGAGAGGAAGATCGTGACGTTGCCCACCTCGTCCATCACCTTGTTGAGGCGCTCGGCCTCCTTGGCGATGTCGATATGGCCCTCGGGGACGAACACTGCGTGGATGTCCCAAGCCTCCTTCGACAGGCCGATTTCCGGCAGCCACTGCTGTTCGTCGACCCACTCGTGGTACTTCTGTGCGGTCGCAGCGGTGAGCCAACCGCAGTGGCGGCCCATGACTTCGTGGACGATGAGCATGCGGGATCCGGAATTGTGCTCCGCGACGATGTTCTTAGCGAAACGCGCTCCCATCTCGGCGGCAGTCCATGCCCCCAGCGACTGACGGATCGGGATCACATCGTTGTCGATGGTCTTCGGAAGACCGACGACGGTAAGACCGTAGTCGTGCTTCTTCAGGTAGGCCGCGAGATCCGCTGCGGTGGTGTTGGTGTCGTCGCCACCGATGGTGTGCAGGACGTCAACGCCGTCTTCCACCAGACGGTCAGCCGCAACCTTGAGCGGATCGTCGCCCTCTTTCACCAGGCCGCGCTTCACCAGGTCTTTCGCGTTGGTGAGTTTGACGCGGGAGTTGCCGATGGGGGACCCACCATAGCGGTGTAGCAGGCCGGCGTTGGCGCGCACCTCGTCGGTGACAACGAGGAAGTCGCCTTGGAGGAGCCCCTGGTAGCCGTGGCGGTAGGCGATGATTTCAACCTCGGGAGCAACCTTCGTGTACTTCTCGATAAGTCCGCCGATGGCGGAGGAAAGACACGGAGCGAAACCACCCGCGGTCAGAATGGCGACTTTCTTGACCATGAAGAGTCCTTTCGTGTTCGAACAGTGAGTCGTCCCCACCATATTGCACGTTGTCCACAGCTGGCGCATGGGTACTCGAGTTGCGCCCCATCTCCTGAGATGATGGGCGCATGCGCAGTCAACGAGGTCTTGCTCCTGCGGTGGAGGCCGCCGTGATCATCCCTGGGCTGGTGCTGCTCGTCGGGCTCGTCGTCGTGCTCGCGCGCATCGTCATGGCTCAGCATGATCTCAATGCGATCGCGGGCAACGCCGCCCGAGCCGTCTCCATCGCCCGCGACGCGGCGCACGCGCGCACGTCCGCTGCCGCGCTCGTGGAGGAGCAGCTCGAAGGGGAAGGGTTGCGGTGTGAACACACTCGCGTCGACATTGATGCCGCGGGCCTTCGTTCTGCGCTCGGCAGCGATGCGACGGTGAGCGTCACCGTCGAGTGTGCGGTGTCCATGGCGGATGTGCTGCTGCCAGGCGTACCAGGCTCGGTGACCGTGCGTGCACATGTGGAATCGCCAGTCGACAAGTTCCGTGGGCGGTAAGCTCGCGGCATGGAGCGAAAATTTGGCAAGTTCATGGTTTCTGCATTGGGGTTCGGCGCCATGCCGCTGTCGTTTGGCGAGACGTCGGATGACCCGTCACAAGTGATTCACGCCGCACTCGACGCTGGTATCACCTTGATAGATACGGCCGACATTTACGCACCGAGCTGGGATCAGATGGGCCACAACGAACGACTGGTGGCAGAAGGCCTGCGCAGCTACGACGGTGACACCTCGCGCGTCGTTGTGGCCACCAAGGCAGGGATTACTCGCGCGGAGGGCGAATCTTGGGGGAGATGCGCCACACTCGATTACTTGCGAGGCCGTGCTGAGGCCGCATGCCGCAACCTGGGTGTCGAACAGCTCGACCTGCTGTATCTCCACCGGCCCGACAGGTCGCTCACCTACGCAGAGTCGATTCGAGCGCTGCAGCAGTTGAAAGCCGACGGGCTCACCGCCGAAGTCGGCATTTCGAATGCCAACGTCGAAGAGATCGAGATCGCACTTGACGTGCTCGGTCCCGGAGAGCTCGCCGCGGTGCAAAACGAGTTTTCACCCTGGTTCCACCATACGAGCAAGCCGGAAATGGAGCTGTGCGCCCGCGAAGGAATTGCCTTCGTTCCGTTCTCACCGCTGGGTGGAACCGGTGGTGGCGCAAAGCGGCTCGACCAGCGCTTCCCGGCGATCCGTAACGCCTCGCAACAGCTGGGGATCAGCCCGCAGCGAGTCACGCTGGCGTGGGAGATGTCGCTGGGAGAGCACGTCATTCCCATCCCAGGCGCATCGCGCGTCGCATCTATCACCGACTCGGCAGCGGCTCTGCACGACACCGTGCCCGCAGAGGTGCTCGAAGCGATCTCGGCGGAGGTGTTCTGATGTTGGCGCGCTACTACGACGTACACCCTCGAAACCCCCAGCCACGCACCATCGCGCAGGTGGCGACGCTGCTGCAGGAAGGCGGCCTCGTCGTGTACCCGACCGATTCGGGTTTCGCGCTGGGCACGATGCTGGGCAACGCGGAGGGAATTGAACGCATCAAAGCCATTCGGCAGCTCGACGACAAGCACAACTTCACGCTCGTCGTTGACGAATTCGCCAAGCTTGGCCACTACGTCGAAATGGACAACTGGGTGTTCCGAGCCATCAAGGCGGCCACGCCAGGCCCGTACACCTTCATTTTGAAGGCCACGCGCGAGGTACCGAGGATGATGCAGAACCCAAAGAAGCGCACCGTTGGTGTACGCATCCCGGCGCACACCACCTCGCTGGCGCTACTTGAGGCGCTGGGCGCGCCATTGGTGAGCTCAACGCTGCTCCTGCCTGGCCTTGAGGAGCCTCCCACCGAGGGTTGGGAAGTGAAGGAGTTACTGGAACATCAGGTGGACGTCGTGCTCGACTCCGGCGACGTCGGGCTGGAGCCCACCACCGTGGTGGACATGACAGGCAGTGAGCCCGTGGTGCTTCGTCGAGGAGCGGGGGACACCGGCAGGTTTGAGTGAGTGTTCAGTTGTCGTCTTGGCGCGTGAACGGGATCGCGCCCTTGTATCGCATGGGCTCCCCTCGGGAGTATTTCGCGGGGGCTTCCAACGCACCCAGGAGGGCCAAGACGAAGTACACCGCGCTCACGAGAGCGAGGTAACCGCTGAGCGAGCCGGTGAGGAGCCCAGCGCCAGCGGCGAGAATCATACGAGTGATCCCCATGTTCATCGTCTCACGCAGGTGCTGGTCGTACAGAGGTTCCTTGCCTTTGTCGACGAAGAAGAACACGACAGATGCGATGGGGAAGAACACTGAGAGCCAGGTGTTGAGCTTGTGCATCGTGAGGTGGGCCTGCCGCTCGGGCGGAACGGCGAGCGCTCGATTCGCAGGCACGGGCAACGTACCGTGGTGGGCGACGAAGGGATTGTCGAACGAACCTGTGTAATAGTTTCCCCCACCTGCGCCGTAGAAGGGGGATTCATCTGCCTGCGACGGCCCATTGGCATAGCGCGATCCGTTGAACGGATTCACAGGATTTGTTACCGGCTGCGGAGTACGTTTCGCCCGCTGGGTGGAGGACCGAGACGCCTCGTCTGGCTGCGGCAATCCATCAGCATCGGGAACGCTGTCGTCAATGTCTCGGTAAGGGTCGTACTCAGTCATATCCACTCCTTGGCGCTGTCTCCCAGTGTAGGGGAGGGGAACCGCTATGCTTCCGAACGTGCAGATAGGCTTTGATCGCGAAAAGTACCTCGCTATGCAGTCCGAGCACATTGAGGCTCGAAGAGCGCAGTTCGGCGGAAAACTCTACCTCGAGTTCGGTGGGAAACTCTTCGACGACATGCACGCCTCACGTGTGCTGCCGGGGTTTACCCCGGATAACAAGATCGCCATGTTGGAGACGATGCGTGACGACGTCGAGGTCGTGGTCGCAGTGAGCGCCAAAGATATTGCGACGAAAAAGCAGCGCGCTGACTTGGGAATCCCCTATGAAGAAGACGTGCTGCGCCTCATCGACGCCTTCCGGGAGCGCGGGCTGTTCGTCGGCAGTGTGGTGATCACGCAGACGACGGAGGACAACGCTCCCGCCCGCGCGTTTCGCCGCAAGCTGGAGCGCCTCGGCCTGCGCGTGTACCGGCACTATCCCATCAAGGGGTACCCGCATGATGTGAAGCACATCGTCAGCGAGTCTGGGCTCGGGCGCAACGACTACATCGAGACGGAGCGCGACGTCGTCGTGGTGACGGCGCCGGGTCCGGGCAGCGGGAAGATGGCGACGTGCCTGTCGCAGCTCTATCACGACCACCAGCGTGGCATCACCTCCGGCTACGCAAAGTACGAGACGTTCCCCATCTGGAATCTGGCTCTCGACCACCCCGTCAACATCGCCTATGAGGCCGCGACGGCTGACCTCGACGACGTGAATCTCATCGACCCGTACCACCTCGCCGCCTACGGTGAGCAGTGCGTCAACTACAATCGTGATGTTGAGGTGTTTCCAGTTCTCAACCAGCTCTTCGAGAGCCTGCTGGGGGAGTCGCCCTACAAATCGCCCACCGACATGGGGGTCAACATGGTGGGCTTTTGCATCAGCGATGACGAGGTGTGTCGCCACGCCTCCCAGCAGGAGGTCATCCGACGGTGGTACAAGGCCGTCGTCGAAGAGAAGGCCGAAGCGCTGGAGCCCGACGCGTCGGAGAAGATTGCGTTGCTCATGACCCAGCTGGGCATCACCGTCGAAGACCGTCCTGTCGTCGTGGCAGCGAACAACCGGGCTAAGAGAACGAAGAATCCGGCGGCAGCCATGGAATTGCCTGACGGAAGGATTGTCACAGGTAAAACGTCCGCGCTGCTCGGCGCTTCGTCGGCGATGCTCATCAACGCGCTCAAAGCCTTGTGTGATATCGACGACGACATCGACCTGCTCTCACCGGAGTCCATCGAGCCGATCCAGTGGCTGAAGACGGAAGTGTTGGGTTCGCAGAACCCACGGCTGCACACCGATGAGGTGCTGATCGCGCTGGCGGTGAGCGCCAAATCAGATCCGAACGCGGCGCTGGCCATGGAGGGGCTCCAGCGGTTGCGTGGATGCGACGTGCATGAGAGCGTCATCCTCGGTCCTGTTGACGAGAACATCTTTCGTCAGCTCGGCATTCATGTGACTACCGAGCCCGTGTACCAGACGAAAAAGCTGTACCGAAAGCGCTGAGCAGACAGCATTTGATCACAGTTTGGCCACAACGCCATCGTGCCCTTGCGCGCGAGAAGTGCATGTGATTATGATCGTGTAATCGATTCCACGCAGGGTTGCTGGAGAGCAAGAGGAGTTGCAATGACGAACTATGGCAAGCACGGATCTAGCTTGCGAGACCTTCCCCGGCTGCGCGACACGAAGCGTCGACGGGTGTCTTCCTACGACGTGACTGGTGGCAATGAAGACCGCATCACGCTCGAGCCGGGCGAGACGGTCGAGTTCGCCAACATTGAGGGCGCTGGGTCTATCAACCACATCTGGATGACCGTCGCACCCAAGTTCCCCCCGGGTCCAGAAACAAAGGACAACGCCTACATGCGCAAGCTCGTGCTGCGTGCGTACTGGGACGGCAACGATCACCCCAGCATTCTGGTGCCGTTGGGGGATTTCTTCGGCATGGGGCACGCTCGCACGCGGAACTTCTCGTCGCTGCCGCTACAGATGAGCCCGCAGGACGGAAAATCGCTGAACTCGTTCTTCCACATGCCCTTCGCCGATGGCGCACGGTTCGAGATCACCAATGAATCCGAAGAGCTGGTGATCTGGTTCTACTTCTACATCGACTACGAAGCCTTCGATGAGCTCGAAGAAGGGCTCGGGCGCTTCCACGCATCCTGGCATCGTGAAAACCCCACCGACGGCATCGAGCAGGGAGAGCTCACCAACCCTGAGTACCTGTTCGAAGGCAAGAACACCACGGGTGACGGTAACTACGTCATCCTCGACGCCAAGGGCCGCGGTCACTACGTCGGTTGTGTGTTCAATGTGACGAACCTGCGCCACACGGAAGACTGGAACTGGTACGGCGAAGGTGATGACATGATCTTCGTCGACGGTGAGTCCTGGCCGCCGAATCTGCACGGCACTGGCACTGAGGATTACTTCAATACGGCTTGGTGCCCCTCCGAGGAATACAATGCGCCCTACCACGGCATTACGCTGCCCGGTGGCGAAAACTGGGCCGGTCAGATTTCCTACTACCGCTTCCACGTTGAAGATCCGGTCATGTTCCAAGAGTCCATTCGAGTAACTATTGAACACGGCCACAACAATCACCGAAGCGACGACATTTCATCGGTAGCATATTGGTACCTCGACGGCGTGGATGAAACACTCACCCTTCCTCCCGTTGAAGAACGTATGCCTCGACTTGGTTAATAACTTGTCAATGAGCGAGCAATGCTGCTGCGCTATTGCGAAATAATGAAAGAAGGAGATCAATAATGACCTACGAAATCAATCGTCGACGCCTCATCGGCGTCGGAGGAGGGCTCGCCGCCGCGTCGACGCTCGCGGCTTGTGGCTCTAGCACGCCAGGTGAGTCTGCGGGCAAGGGCGGCGGAGATGCCGCAGGGAAGACCGTCATCAAGTTCTGGCACCGCACGTTTACCCCCGTGGAGAACGAGTGGTACGCGGACATCGTGAAGAAGTTCAACGAGTCACAGGACAAGATCAAGGTCGAAGACGAAGAGATTCCTGCAGATGCATGGGATCAGCGCGTGACCTCTGCGCAGGCTGCAGGTCAGATGCCAGACGTCTACACCCACTCCGCCTCGATTAGCGAAGCCGTCAACAATGGTCAGCTGCACGAGCTCAACGAGATTGTGGGCGAGGATAAGCTCAAGGAAATCCTCGATTCGGCGATGCCGGTTGCCGCGATCGGCGAGAAGTACTATGCCTACCCATTGCTCCTTGAGCCTCAGACCGTCTTGTTC
>NZ_CAMYFI010000033.1 GCF_947255005.1 uncultured Tessaracoccus sp.
GTGCCGTGCAATCGTTGCGGGGCGGGGGAGCTGAGACACGTCGAGGGCGACAAGCCGATGTGGGAGTGCAGCGAGTGCGGGCACAAGGTCACCGTGCAGGCCGTGACGCTTCGGCAGGCGGCGAAGATTCTGCGAGATGACCTTGGGGCATCCGCGCCCACACTGCGCACGCTGCAACGCTGGGCGCTTCGCCCCGGGCTGCTCAGGCCAATCGCAGACAGCCCCAAGCGGAGACTGTTTGATATGGGGCGGATCAGGAGTGTCGCCGCAGAAGAACGCATCAGGAGCAGCGCGTAGGCGTGTCGCGCACATTCGCGCTAGCCATGTGCTAATGTCGCATCTGGGCCTACAAACGCGCCCAAAATCAGCCCGGTCGAAAGATCGGGCTTTCGCATTCCATGCCCTGGTCACCGACGACCTGGCCCAACCTTCACTCACCCGCTCAGCCTCAAGCTGCGGGCACCACGCCGAAACCCAAGGAGTACACATGTCTGGCGACATTGAGCTGTGTGACATCTGCGGGCAGCCCATGACCTGGCGTGGCGGCTGGTGGTGCCGGCACTGCGACGAGCGAGGGTGACCGTGACGGAGTGGGGAGGCCGACGGGCACAGCGAGCACTGGAGCAGGTGCGAGCCTGGGGCGAGGCTAAGCGCATCCCGTGCTGCATCTGTGGTCAGCCGATTGATTACAGGCTGAGGAAGCCTGACCCGCGCTCATGCTCGGTGCAGCACGTGAAGCCGAGGCGGAGCTTCCCTCACTTGACTTGGGACCCGCGCAACTGGGCGCCGGCTCATCTGCTGTGCAACACGGCTGAGACGCAGCGCACGGATCAGCCGCTCGGCGTGACATCCGACTGGTAGGCGCCCGGCCCCGGGCCGCATCAAGGCGCGCGCAAAGTGCCTCCGACTAGGGCATTGGCACGTACAAATGCGTCTGACCAAGAGTTCTGCCGGTCCCTAAAAAATCTCGAATGGTGAGACGCTGGACAGGCGCCAGTCCCCCACTCTTTACCCCCCTTGGGGTTTACCCGCCCGGGTCGCGCCTGGGCTTTTCGACCTATTCAGACCCTTGAAAGAGGTGAGCCGTGGCTAAGTTCCTGAAGAGAAGCGCAGTGACTTCGCTGCAAGCGAGCCTTGAGGCTGCCGACCATTTGCAGCCGAAGCATGCCGCGTTGGTGGCGGCTGCGAAGCAGTTGGCGAAGCGTGTGGATCAGCTCGACAAGATGGGCTGGGTCATTGACGGCAAGCTCGACAACGTCACGATGCCCACGTTTCTGCGCTACCTGGAGGCGCTCGGCCTGACGGTTGAGCGTGAGCCGGCGAAGCGTGGCCCGAAACCGAAGGTGAAGGAAGTCGAGGAGGCCGACGCGGGGGCGGCAAGCGCGGCGGTATCCCGTGAGGCTAAGGCCCGTGCCGCGTTGAGTTTCGTGGCGGGTTAGCGCCGTGGCTGCTCGTCTTGGTGAGCCTGTGCCGAGGGTGTTCACTCCTCCGCTTGCCCCACTGGAGCCACGAACACCGGAGACGGAGGCGCGAACGCTCGGCTATCGGGTGATCGACTTCGCGAGGGATGCGCTGGAGATTGACCTGTTTCCCTGGCAGGAGTGGTTCTTTATTCACGCCCTGGAGCTGCGGGGCGGGCATTTGCGGTTCCGCACGGTGCTGCTGTTGGTGGCTCGCCAGAATGGCAAGTCGACGATCTCCCTCGTGTTGGCGCTGTTCGTGCTGTACGCGCTGCGGTGGAAGACGGTGCTGTCGACGGCGCAGGACTTAGATACCGCCGAGGAGATCTGGGGTCTCGCCGTCGAGCAGATCACCGAGACTGACGAGAACGAGGATGGCGATGAGGTCCCGCTCAGGCCGTGGCTGGCGGAGCAGGTGGATCGCATTATCGCGGTGAATGGCAAGAAGGGCTTGGCACTGAAGGGTCGTCGCCGGTGGAAGGTGAAGACCGCTGGGCGCCGAGCCGGTCGAGGCTTTACTGCTGACCTGATCCTTGCCGATGAGCTTCGGGAGCATCAGACGTGGCAGGCATGGGCGGCGATCACGAAGACGACACAGACCAGGCCGCATGCCTTGATCTTCGGCATGAGTAACGCGGGCGACAAGCTGTCGGTTGTGCTGGCGGAGCTTCGCAGGCAGGCTCACTTGGCGTTGGGTGATCCCGACGGGCTTGGCGATCGGGTGGCTGACGTGGAGGTCGTCACTGCCGGGGCGGAGTCTGAGGCGGCTGGAACTGAGCAGGCGGCCACGGCGGATGATGCGCTGGCGATCTTTGAGTGGTCTGCGGAGCCTGGGTGTGCGACCGATGACGTGGATCAGATTGCGCAGGCGAACCCCTCCCTGGGGCACTTGATCCCGCTGCGAACGATCCTGGCGGATCAGAAGACCGATCCCGAGTGGGTGTTCCGCACCGAGGTGCTGTGCCAGTGGCCTGACGGCCTGGTGGATGGGCCGTACCGCGATGGTGTGTGGGAGGCGTGCGCGAATCAGTTTGAGGTGCAGCCAGACGGGACGTCTCGCCTCGCCGATGATGATCAGATCGTTGGGGACATGGTGGCGTGCCTGTCGTCGTCGAAGGACGGCGGTGTTACGCATCTGGTGGTTGCTGGCTATCGCCGGGATGGACTTCCGCAGGTTGAGCTGCGTGCTACCCGTTCGGGGACGGAGTGGGTGAAGCCGTTCCTGCTGGACCCGAAGGTGAGGGCGCGCATCACGCATTTGACCGCGCAGGAACGGGGTGCGCCGGTGTCTGCGCTGTTGGCTGACCTTCAGCGCGACGACGAGGTTACGACTCCGATCATTCCGTGGGGTGGCCCACCGCTGCCGCAGTCGTATACGACGTTTGAGCAGCTGCTGAATGACGGGCTGCTGCGGCACAACGATCAGCCTGCGCTCACTGCTGCCGCGATGGCGGCAAAGACGCGGTACCTGGGTGCTGTGAAGGTGGTCGATTTGCGCGGCTCGGAGGTGGATGCGGCGCCGCTTATCGGTGCTGTTGGTGCGGTGTGGCTGCTGCGGAACAAGCCGGAGAAGGAAGAGATTCAGCGTCCGCCGAGGGTTGCGGCGGTGGCGAGCACGACCGCGACGATGGCGACCACGGATGACGTGTTGACTGTGAGGTTTTGAGAGGAGGCGACATGGCGTTGGAGCGCGAGATCGGATTCATGACGCGCCAGACTGGCGTCGTCGGCTGGGACCACCTGCTCGATGAGGATGAGCAGAACCCCGAGCTGCGTTGGCCGCAGTCCGTGAAGGTCTATGACCGGATGCGCTCCGAGGATGCGCAGGTCGGCTCCGTGCTGCGGGCCGTGACGATGCCAATCATGTCCACACAGTGGGCCATCGATCCCAATGGCGCCGACGACGAGGTCGTCGATCTGGTGTCCCAGGATCTCGGGCTGCCGATCAGGGGGCGGCGAGATACCGCGCTCCCCAGGCTGCGGGGCAGGTTCTCGTGGATGGAACACTTGCGTCACGCGCTGCTGTCGCTGGTGTTCGGGCATGCCTTCTTCGAGCAGGTGTATCGAATCGACGACTCGGGCAAGGCGCATCTGCGGAAGCTCGCTTACCGACCGCCGCAGACAATCAGTGCTATCGAGGTCGCTGCCGACGGCGGCCTCGTCGCCATCTCGCAGCATGGGTGGGCGACCTCGAAAGAGGTTCGGATTCCGGTGGATCGGCTGGTCGCCTACGTCTCGGAGCGTGAGGGTGGTCGCTGGCAGGGGCGCTCCCTGCTGAGGCAGGCATACAAGGATTGGCTGCTGAAGGACAGGGCGCTGCGCGTTCAGTCGATGACGCTTGAACGCAACGGTCTTGGTATCCCGACCTACACGGGCGCGCCGATTCCGGACGGTGCCACGCCGGCGGAGCGGGATGCTTGGGTGGAGTCGCAGCTTGAGAACGGCTTGAAGTTGGCGACCGAGCTTCGAGCCGGGCAGTCAGCCGGTGCATCTATCCCGCATGGCGCAAAGCTCACCATGCAGGGTGTTGATGGCGACCTGCCTAACTCGGATGCGCCGATCAGGTACTACGACGAGCAGATCGCCCGGGCTGTGTTGGCGCACTTCCTGAACCTCGGTACTGAGACTGGCTCGTGGGCGCTCGGCTCAACGTTCGCTGACTTCTTCACTCAGACGCTGAATGCTGTCGCCCAGTCCGTCGCGGATACTGCGCAGCAGCATGTGATCGAAGATCTTGTCGACCTGAACTGGGGCGAGAGCGCGCCTGCCCCGAGGCTCGTGTTCGACCGCATCGGTTCGACGATCACCGCTGATGCGATCAAGGCGCTCATCGACTGTGGGGCGATCTGGCCCGATAAGACACTCGAAGAGCATCTTCGAGATTCCTTCAACCTGCCGGCACAAGACCTGTCGAGTCGGCAACAAGCAAAGACGGAGGTGGAGCCGTGAGCGTAATGCCTCGCCGTGACTGGCAGTGCATCGAGATGAAGGCCGAAGACCGCGTCGCGGAAGTTTATATCTACGACGAGATCGGCGACTGGGGAACGTCCGCGCAGACGTTCGCAGGGATGCTCGCTGAGCTCGACGCCGAAACCATCAACCTGTACATCAACTCCCCAGGCGGTTCCGCCTGGGATGGCGTGGCAATTCACAACGCCCTGCGGCGCCATCCCGCGAAGGTCAACGGGTTTGTCGACGGTATCGCGGCGTCTGCGGCTTCGCTGATCGCTATGGCCTCGGATCATCTCACGATGAACGCGTCGTCGCAGCTGATGATTCACGAGGCAAGCGGCGTGGCCTGGGGCGACGCCGACACGATGCGATCGACCGCCGACTTGCTGGACAAGCTCAGCGATTCGTATGCCGACGCGTATGCGAGGCGCGCAGGTGGGAGCCGTGAAGGCTGGCGGCAGGTCATGCGTGACGAGACCTGGTACACGGCTGAGGAGGCTGTGCTCGCAGGGCTTGCGGACGACTGGGACGGCTCGGCTGACGTGAAGGCTGTTGCCTCGTTCGACTTGTCTCGCTTCCGGTTCGCGGGCCGCAGTAACGCTCCCGCGCCATCCATGCCGCAAATGGCGGCATCCACGATTCCCCCGGCTGCCGAGCCGGGACAACAAGAGGAGGAAAGTATGAGCGAGTTTCTCGCCGCTCTCCGTGACCGGCTCGGAATCACCGATGCCGAGGCCAAGGAGGACGCCATTCTGGCAGCCCTCGACGAGGCGCTCACGGAGCAAGTAGAACCCGAGGAGGGGAAGCCGACGGCGTCCGCGCCGGATGGTGTGACAACGATCGAGGTTGATGTGCTCGAAGCGATGCGCGCTGACCTCGCAGAGAAGACCGCCGCGCTCGCCGAAGTTCGGGCCAAGGCCGACGCTGAGCGTCGCGACGCCATCGTCGCGAAGGCGATCAAGGAAGGCAAGGTTGCCCCGGCCCGCCGGGAGCACTGGCTTGCCCAGCTGAACGCCGACGAGGAGGGCGCAGTCCAGGTGCTGGATTCGCTTGCCCCTGGGACGATCCCGCTGAACGAGATTGGCCACTCTGACGAGCCCGAGGCTGACGCCGAGGGCGATCTGTACGCCCGCATCTACCGCAAGGAGAACTGATCATGGCTGATTACCTGCCCCTGTTCAAGCCCGGTCAGACGGTCACCATGACCGCGTCTGCCAAAGTCGAAGGCGGCATGGCCGTCGAAGTCACCGGCGATCGCCGCGTAGGCCCAGCCGGTGCTGCATCCAAGAAGTACGTCGGAGTGGCTGGCCACTCTGCCGCTGCTGAGGAGAAGGTCACCGTGCACCTGCGTAGCCACGTGCAGCGCATCAAGGCTGCTGGCGGAATCGCCGCAGGCGACACGGTTGAGTGCGGCGCTGACGGCACCGTGAAGACCGGAAGCACTGCCCCTATCGGAATCGCTCTCGCAGCCGCTCAGGCTGGCGAGCTCGCCCAAATCAAGGATTGAGGTCTAGATCATGGTTTACTCCTACCCATTTGTAGACGGTGCTGGCCTAGATGGCCTCACCAAGGGGGATGTTCACGCATTCCTGAAGTCGCCGAGCCTCGTGGCTCGTCGTGTCGCCGAGCTGGCTCGCGATCGGTTCATCGCCGACTTCCTGCTGAAGGGCCGCTACTCCGCTGACGGCGGTGGCGTGACCTTCGAGGTTGATGGCGCAACCATGAGCGAGGACGACCCGGAGACCATTCAGGCCGGCGCCGAGTACCCGCTCACGACCGTCAAGGGCGGCAAGCCTCAGACGGTTCTGAGCGAGAAGGAAGGTCAGGACACCGAGGTGTATGACGAGACGATCGCTCGCATGCTCCTCGACCCTGTCGAGCGCGCACTGCGCGGCATGGTCAACCGCATGATCAAGCGAACCGACGCGAAGGCGTTGGCGACGCTCGCATCTGAGGTGACCGCGACTGAGGCGGCTGCTGCGACGTGGACGACCCCGGAGGCTGTGATCGAGAGCGTGCTGCTCGCTGACGCGAAGCTGGGCGACCACAACATCGGCCTCACCGGCGACGTGGTGGTTCTTCCGCCCAAACTGTTCGCGAAGGTGTCTGCGCTGTTCCTGAAGGCCGATCTGCTCGCTAACGGTGCAGACGGCGCGATGGCAAGCGGAATGATCGGGAACGTGCTCGGCAAGGCGTGGGTCACCTCGAATGAGGCGACGTTCACCGACCCGATGCTGATCGACTCGAATGCGATTGGCGGCATCGGTATCGAGGACATCGGCTCCCCCGGTTATGTGACCGCTGACGGCACGCTCGGCATCCAGACTAAGGTGCAGCGCCTTGCAGGCGCTGACGACCGCGACGGCTACCGTCTGCGTGTGCGTCGCGTCGGTGTCGCGGCGATCGTCGAGCCTCGTGCTGGTGTTCGCATCACTGGGGCGTCGGCATGACCTATGTGGTCACCGGCCTGAGGGCCGTCGCTGTTGTCGACGGGAAGCGCGTCGTGCTCGATCGCGGCGCGCTCATCCCAGAAGGCGCCGATGAGGACCGGGTGAGGCACCTCGTGTCCGTCGGGCTCGTATCCAAGAAGGCCGACCCGGAGCCTGCGCGCCGGGTGAGGGCCAAGAAGTAGAAGGAGGGGGCGACATGGCCATCATCGCGGCAGATCTTTCGTGCGACGAGGATCTGGGGCGGCGTGTGCTGCTGTACGCATCCAGTGTCGCCCCTTGCCTTCAGTCGCTGGACGGCGAGCGTCGAGAAGACGCGATCGCCATCCTGAGATCCATCGCGGCAGATATAGAGTCGGCACCCGGGTATCGGGTGAAGTCTCGCACCCGTGGGGAGTGGACAACGACGTACTTTTCCGACATGGAGATTACGTCGATCATCTCGGCAGCGGATCGAGACGCGCTGAAGATGCTGTGTGGCGGGGCCCGCTTGGCGGGCTCCCCGCGAGGCCAGTTTCCGGCGCCGCATCTGCCACTGCTTCACATGTGGCCGGAGTAAGTCATGATTGATGACCTTGAGTTGATTCGCGACGCAGTCTCTGGGGCGCAGTTTCGGGCCGCAGTGAACGAGTCCCGCCCAAGAGAGCTGCGGGGACGAACCGAGCAGCGGGTGACGCTGCTACTCCCGGGGCGGACGAGGCTCAATCCCCCGACGCGACTGATCCTCCCCGACGGGGAGAACGTCCGAGTGCTCGGCTCGCAACTGGGGCCAAGCTGGGACCAAACCACACTGGTCACCTGCACGAGGGTGAACCCCGACCTGCCCGACGAGATCATCATCTCCGAGGCCGGGGAGCGCAAGCTCAACGTCGACACGAACAAGATGGTTGAGAGCCTCACGGAGCTCTGGCGCGGAGAAGCGAACGTCGACGGCGACGACCCCAGGGTCGTAGATGCGGCCGGTGAGCGCGCCCCGCTCGACGAGGTCACCCTCACGCTCCCCCTTGGTGCGCCAGCCAAGCCGGGGCTCATCATCAATGTGGTTTCGGCCCGGCACCCGTCGGTACTCGGAGCGCAGTATCGAATGGCTGGCGAGGTCGACTCATCCATCAGTGACCTGCGGCAAGTCGTCGCGCACCGTCTAGAGGGGTCATCGTGAAGGCGGGGCTCAAAGTCGACGGTGTTGACAAGGTCGTGGCAGCGGTTGTTGACCATGCGGGAAAGATCCAGCCTGGCGTGAAGGAAGTGCTGCGAGAGGCCGGGAAGCGGATCAAGAAGAAGCAGCAGCAGGCGGCGCCCAAGAGGACTGGCCGTCTTCGTCGCTCCATTTCAATGCGGTCCAGGGGGACGAAGTGGAAGCGCAGCGTGTCCGTCGGCCCGAAGTGGTCCACGACGAGCAAGGGGCAAGCCGTTGATACGAAGTATGCGTTCTTCCAGGAGTTCGGCACCTCCCGGATGAAGGCGCACCCTTATGTCGCGCCGTCGCTTGTTGGTGAAAACGAGCGGGTCGCACGCGATTTGAACAAGCTCATCAGTCTCAAGTAGGAGGGTCATGTCGCTGTTCCCAACGACCTACGAGTTTTGGCTGACGGTGCTGGATAAGCTCCGTGAACTGGAGCCGCTAGTGCGCGTATTCGGTGACACCCCTGCCGACTCCACTGTTCGCAGTGGCGGCTATGTGATCGTCGACGGCGACCCCGGCTACCCCATCAGAGGTCGTGGCTGCGGCGGCACCTCAGAGCATGCGTATCGGGTGCAGCTTCGGGTGTGCGGATTCTCCCCTAGTCAAACACTCCACACCTGCGACCTGGTGCGAGCGCACCTGGAGGGCTATCGCCCCTGGCCGCACCCTCGCTGGACTCCGCTCGTGGAGATTGATTCGGGGCCAGTGATCCAAGACGACTCGGAGATCTCCGATGTTCGGTATTCCATCACACTCACCTACCTGCTGGAGGGATAAGCCGTGAGCGAACCAAAGCCAGATGAGCATGGCCGCTTCCGCGTCCGTGCAAAGACCAACGACAAGTCAGGAACCTGGTCCACCAGGAATTACAACCCGCAGATCCATGTGATTGCACCAGGCGACGCCTCCGATACCTACGGTGCCGCGATGCCTCCCCACCCCTATGCGCCCATGAAGTCGCTCGGAAAATCGGGCACCACCAAGAAGGAGAACTAAACCATGATGACTGACATTTTCCCCGCCGGCGTTCAAGCTCAGGGTAATACGACGTTCCTGTGGCTCGGCGCCATGCCGCCGTCTGCACCCCCGAAGCTCAGCGAGCTAACCGCCGAGACTGTATTGGACTTCACCTGCTACCTGTCGGCTGAGGATGTCGAGATCGGCTTCGATCAGGCCCGCGAGGACGACACCCGTGCCTGCCACGAGGCGACCTCGGAAGCTTTTGGCGCGACCACGTTCTCGAAGGATTCGATCTCGCACATCGTTGACCCCCAGGAGCTCGGCAAGGAAAAGGGCAACCTCGCTCGCGGGCAGATCGAGGCGAACGCTACCCAGTACTGCGTCGTGCTCTCGGGCGTGAAACCGGGCAGCCAGCTCACTGAAGGCATATTGTGCGACGTTTACAAGGTTGAGGTCGGCGAGGAGCACATCTCGCCGCTGTCGTCTGGCAAGTTCAAGCGCGAGGTGAAGACCTCGTGGACTCGCATCCAGAAGGCAGCAAAGGTCGGCAACGCCGCGTAATCCCGAAGTCCACCGACCCGCTGCCTGTTGTCACCTTTCCGGCGGGCAGCGGGTCGGTGCCTATAGAAAGGTATCCCATGTCCAACCCGTCCCCAGCGGCGGCTGTCCGCGAACGGTTCAAGGCTCGCCGTGATGCGATGCGGCGCACGATCGAGATCCCGTTCGTCGTGGACCAGGAGCTCGCAGATAAAGCCGAACGTCTCGCCCGCGACTATGAGCAGGCGAAGGAGCGACTTGAGCGCTTCCTGGAGGTCGCCGAGGAAGACGATGATCAGCCTGGCGATGTGCGCGCCGACGGAACTGCGGTAGAGCCGTCGCTCGTCGACCAACTTCAGCACGCCGTTGATTCGACGCATGCCGAGCTTGAGGAGGTCATTGAGGCTGTTCGCGAAGGGTCAGCCCGTGTCATCTTCCGGCTCGCCACCGCCACCGAGTATCAGGACGCGCTCACCAAGGTTGAGCGCGAGATGGGCAAGTCGGTTGACACGACGAACGAGGCGGTCGTCGCATTCGGAGACGAACTGCTGCGAATCACCTTCCTGCGGGTCGAACACGACGGGGCGGATCTCGGGTACGAGTCGTGGGCGGAGTTTGCCGACGATATGCAGCTGACGTTCGGCGACGTTGAGGGCATCCGAACCCCAGTTGTCGCGAAGAACCGGTCGACGGGGGCGTTCCGTCTCCCTTTCTCGTTGCAGCGCTGAAGGAGGACCCCGAGCTTCGCGGGCAGGTTGAGCTTGCCCGAACCCTCGGGGTCTCCCATAAGCGCTTGTACGGCGGTTGGGTCCCGTCGACGACGTTCACCCGCGACGGGGACGGCTGGATCGGCACACAGGAGCAGGAATGGGATTCGACTGAGGTGGGGCTCATGGAGGCCCTTGCGGCAGTCGAGCAGCAGACTTGCAAGGGTTGCGGTGGTGATCTCTCCGTGGAGCTCACCGACCTGCCACCGGAGCTTGATGACGGGGGCGGGCACTTTCATCGGTTCACGCACCTGTGGTGCCGAGGGTGTGTCGCGAGGGCGAAGCTCGAATCTCAGCTTGCTCGAGATGACGAGAAGCTCGCCGAGGCGAATCAGCCTCAGTATCCGCAGGCCCGCTTCTTGGTGCCCGAGCGGCTCCCTATTCCAGAACCATCACAGGAGGTGTAGGCGATGGCGTCCAGGTCGGTGGTGGCCACAGTCTCCGTGGATGGCGTGGAGGGTGTGGTCGCGAAGTTCACGAGGGCCGGTAGGGCTGCCGAGCAGTACGGGAAGACTGTTGCCGGGGCCGGGGCCGCGATGTCTACGTGGGTGGACAAGCATTCGCGTCGGCTCGACGCGATCGGCAGCAGCATGCTGAAGCTTGGGGCGGTGGGTGTCGCTGCCTTCGGCCTGCTCGGCAAAGCAGCCGTCGACTGGCAGACCGCGTGGGCTGGTGTAACGAAAACCGTCGACGGGGCGCCCGACCAAATGAACGAGCTGCAAGACGCATTGCGCGGGCTCGCGAAAGAGCTGCCGTCAACGCACGAGGAAATCGCTGCCGTGGCAGAGGCTGCTGGTCAGCTCGGCGTGGAGCGCGAGAATGTGGCTGACTTCACCAGGACCATGATCAACCTTGGCGAGACCACCAACCTATCTGCAGATGAGGCGGCAACAACACTCAAGCGCTTCGCGAACGTGATGGGAACATCAACCGCAAACATGGATCGCGTTGGCTCGACACTGGTCGATCTCGGCAACAATTTCGCGACGACCGAGGCGGAGATCGCCGCGATGGCTCAGCGCGTCGCCGGTGTGGGGCGCCAGTTGGGGATGACCGAGTCTGACGTTCTCGGCTTCTCGGCTGCGCTGTCATCGGTAGGCATCGACGCGGAGGCGGGCGGCACGGCGATCTCAACCGTTATGAAACGCATCGACGCTGCGGTCCGCGACGGTGGGTCGGCACTGCAGCAGTGGGCGCGCGTCTCCGGCATGTCTGCGCAAGAGTTTACGAAGGCATGGAAGGGTGACCCCGCGAAGACGATGGCGAGCATCGTCGAGGGCTTCGGCAAGATGGCATCGTCTGGAGAGTCCGTCGCCGGTGCCCTCGCTGATCTCGGCGTGAAGGGCATCCGCGAATCAGACGCTATGAACCGTCTCGCACTGGCAACAAAAGCGGCTGGCGGCGAGGCAGATCTGCTCCGCGAGGCCGTCGAGAAGGCCGGGGACGCCTGGGAGGAGAATACGGCGCTCCAGAACGAGGCCGCGAAGCGCTACGAGACGACCGAGTCGAAGATGCGCGTGACCGTCAACGCGATCAAGGACGAGGCGATCACGCTTGGCAACTATCTGCTTCCGGCGATTGAAGCAGTTATCAGCGTGGTGACCGATATGGCCGGGGCGTTTAGCCAGATGCCTAGCGGTCTTCGGGAGTTTGTGATCGGCCTGGGCGGGGTGACCACTGCATCACTGCTGGCGGTCGGCGCGTTCGCGAAGGTCGTGACCGGCATCGCCGAGCTGCGTGCCGGGCTTCAGGCGCTGGGGATCAGCGCAAAGACGGCGACGCTGGCGATGGGCGCGATCGGTGTGGCACTCACAGCAGCGGGGGCGATTTTCGGGCACTTCGCTGGGAAGCAGTTGGACGCCAAGCAGAAGCTAGACGACTATACCAACGCTATCCGCGACCAGGGGAAAGTGATCAGTGAGACGACCCGAGAAATGGCTAACCAGTCCATGCAGGATAAGGGGCTGCTCAAGTGGGCGAAGGATGCCGGCGTCAATCTGAAGGATCTTTCTGACGCGGCGCTGGGCTCCGAAAGCGCCCTGGCGCGAGTGAATGCGCAGATGGATGAGCATGTGGCGGCGCTGGAGCGGCAAGAGGCCGCGAACCAGGCTGTGATCGACTCCATGATGGGCCGGGAGCTCTCGGAGCAGGAGCGGGTACGCCTCACCGAGCTCACCCAAAAGAACGAGGAGTTGAGCGCAAGGATATCTGAGCGCGTCGCCCTGAATCGTGACATCCAGCATGCGCTGGCGGAAGAGACTGCCGTGGTCAAGGAGGCTACCGATGCCGGTCTTCTAATGGCCGAGGCCAGAGGCGAGGAGGTTGGAGCCTCCGCTGAGGCTGCCGCCGCTGCGGAAGAGAATGCCGAAAAGCAGCGTGCTGTCGCCGACGAATACGCGAAGACGAAGGAAGAAATCGACGCCCTCATCGATGCGACCTTCGCCTACGCCGACGCCATGCTCGCCTTGTCCGGTAGCGAGATAGCCGTCGAGGACGCGATCGCTAACTTGTCGAAGGCGACCGCTGAGAACGGTAGGACGCTGAACCTTCAGACGGAGGCGGGGCGGAAGAACCAGAGGGCACTCGATGATCTTGCGCGAGCTGGCATGTCGTATATCGAAACGCTGGCGAAGCAGGGCGAATCCACGGAAGGGATCATCGAGAGGACCCGACGGGCAAAGCAGATGTGGATCGACAACGCGACAGCGATGGGACTGTCGAGGCAGGAAGCGAAGCTTCTCGCCGACGAGTTCTTCGCGATCCCTGACGTGAACCCAACGGTTGACGCGACGAGCGCGGTGGAAGCCAGGAAGAAGGTCGAGGAACTCAAGCAGGAGATCGAGACGCTTCCACAGGAGAAGCGAACGAAGATTCTTGCACTGCTGGAGCAGGGCAAGGTGGCGGAGGTTGAGGCTGAGCTTAAGAAGCTTGGCCGGACCCGGACTGTGAAGGTGAAGATCGCCCCGGAGCTGAAGAGCATCCCCTCGTCTCTGCTTCCCGGTGTGCCGGTCGCTCATGGCCGCGCCGAGGGTGCGGTCGTCGACTACTACGCCCGTGGCGGGCTGCGGGAGCAGCATGTCGCGCAGATTGCCCCGGCGGGCGCGTGGCGTGTGTGGGCGGAGCCAGAAACCGGCGGTGAGGCGTACATTCCGCTGGCGTCGTCGAAGCGCACGAGGTCGCTTGAGATTTGGCGCGAAACTGGTCGTCGCCTCGGCGTGCAGGGGTACCGGAATGGCGCTGTCGTCGCCCCAGCCGCCCAGGAGAAGGCGACTAATCCCGGGGTGACTATTCACGCGCCTATCACTGTCACTGAAGCCGAGAATGCCGACGCGGTGTCGAGGAAGATTGCAGCGAGATTGGGGGCGCTCCTATGAGCAAGCAGCATTTCTCCGTCTCGCTCGTGTCGCGTATCGACGCATCCAGGCGGATCGATTTCGGCGACGGGGGCTGGTACGTGCGCATGATCGAGGGTTGGGACGATCTTCCGGACAGGAAGGGCTCGCCGCAGCCGCTGGCACTGACGCACGGCTCATCCTCCCTGGATAGCACGCGCAGGGCTTCCGCTTCTGGCTCGCTGGTGGTTCGATTCCGGGGATCTGCTGAGGCTGTGGCTGAGGAGAATGCCAAGCTGCTGGCGCTGTGCGCAGAGCCCCTTCAGCTATGGATTACTGATCACGACGGCATGGCTCGCGGGCGCGATGTCATGGTCGAAAGTGTCCCGGTGAGGAATCGGCACTTGCCTGACACGATGGTGACCGCCACGATCACGTGGACGGCTGCCGATCCGCGCCGCTACTCCCCCATGACACCAATCACCAACGGGCGAGCCCATAATCACGGCACGGCCCCGACTAGCCCCGTGCTCGTGGTCACTGGCCCTGTCAGGGGCGAGGTTGAGATCACGGAGGCCGAGACGGGGCGCGGCATCCGCTGGGTTGGGAACCTGACGGCAGGTGAGCAGCTGCGCATCGACCCCGCCACCGGGTACGCCACCGTGGATGGCTCGGTGGTGATGGGTCTTAGGCGCGCCGATTGGCCGGAGATCCCGCCTGGCGAGGCCCGCACCTACCACGCGTCGAGCGGCAGGCTGACGGTTGAGCACCGCTCAGGGTGGTGGTGACCAGTGACGATCAACATCGGCTCCAAGCGGATAATCGCTGATACGAGCCGCTATCTGGCGTTCCCGGTGGCCGCGCACCTGGGTGGGCTCACAATCGCGTCGTGGACCGACAAACTGGATCACTATTCGAAGCAGGCAGAAACTTGGCTGTCATCGTCGACTGATGGCGGTCGCACCTGGGGAAATACGCGCCTGCTGACGGGGCATGAGGCCGCGACGGCGGCGATCGCTACGCATCCGACGGCGCCGCACAAATGGGCAGTGCTCGAGTGGGCAAGTCAACCGTATCGGGGTTGGATACGCACCTCACCAGACGGCGTCTCCTGGTCAGAGAAAAAGACGGTGACGTGGCCAGGCAATTCGTGGACTTTTCCGTGCGGACTGACGTGGCTGCACGACGGCACACAGTGGGGGCGGATGATCGCAATCTGCTACGGCGGGCTCGGTACCGGGATCACTGAATCGCGTGATGGCGGCACCACCTGGACGCCGCTACCACGCCCCACCGACACCGTGCCGTTCGTGAACGGCGACGGCGAAAACGAAACGACCATCACGGAGACGCACGCCGGCGATTGGCTGATGCTCACCAGGCAGGATCAGCCAGGCGAACCTACCGTATGGGCGCGCCGTTCTAGCGACGAAGGGCAGACGTGGACACAGCGGCGGGCCGCGTTCAAATCGAAAGGCATGCCGAAATGCGCGGTCATGCCGGATGGCACACTTATCGCTACCGTGCGTGACGCGGCCCCGGATAGCACGCCCGAGTCGTGGGCGATCGCCATCTCTGTCGATGACGGGCAGACGTGGAAAACGCAGACGGTGTCAGATGGTTGGATGATGTACGGGCAGGTTGCTGTGATCGGGCCTGGGCAGGCGGTGCTTGTCGGGGCAAGCCAGAATCGGGCATCGTCAACGGACTGTGATGTGTGGGCGCGCCCGCTTGCGGTTCCTACAAGGCAACGGCAGCGGCTCCTCACCCAGGAGCGCCCGCCGCAGGAGCAGTGGCTAATCGGCTCGTTCGCGACCGGCGAGGTGAAAGCATTCCTGCCCGTGGAGGAGGGCTCCTCATGGTCGGCGGACATTTGCGGGTCGCAAATGACAGCGCAGCTCACGATCACAAAAACTACCGAAACCCTGCTACAGCACGTGATTCCATGGCGGGATTATATGGCCGTGATTATCGGGGATCAGATCATGTGCGCCGGGCCGATCATCTCCGACAGCTATGATGCGGATTCAAACAAGTGGGTGCTGCGCGGCCGCGGCGCTGAGGAATGGGTGAGCAGGCGCTTCATCCTCCCAACGCGTGCACGGCAAGATAACGTGTGGTTCAGCATGTATGACTGGGCGAAAAAGGAGCCCGCCGCGTGGGCGAAAATGAAATGGGAAAACCTGACATGGCCTGAGATTGGTGCAGCCGTTATCAAACATGCCCTTTCATGGAAGGGTATAAGCCCGTGGGCGGTTGATGCGCCAAATATTATAGTTCCGACGCAGAAGCCATTTGGCGATAAAACGTCGTTCGAGGTCGATGGAATGGATTTCGCATCAGTCGGCTCGATGCTCGACGAAATGGAAAAAACAGACGGTGGCGTCGAGTGGCAGTTTAGGCCGGAATGGAAGAATGGCGACTCGTCAACCGATATTATCCAATGGCGGTATGTGACCGGTGCGCCGCTCATCACCTCCAGGAACCTCGCAACATGGGCGCACGACCGGGTCGCGAATCTTCGCACAAGCCGGGACGCCTCACGGCTGACGACCCTGCTGCACGCTACCGGTGGAAGGCAGGGCGACGGGCCAACGCACGTCACGACCGGCGGCGCCGGCTCGACGCTCTTGCTGGAAACCTTGGACTCCTCCAACTCGCATATCGATGATCCGAAGCGGCTGCGGGAGGTCGCGAAGGAGCGGCTGCGATATGTTGGCAGGCTGGCGATTGACTACGATTTTCAGGTGCCGATGGCGCAGACCGGGCTGTGGCGGCCGGGAGATTTCGCGCTGCTGATCGGGGACCCGCAGGCGCGGTTCTCGTGGCAGGCGCGGGTGCCGCATCTCGCCGCCGAGACCCGATTGCGTATCACCGGCAGGTCAGCGAATGCCGGCGACCAGTTCGTGACTGTACACACCCAGCATCTAGCACCGGAGGATGACAATGCCTGGCTACAGGCCTCCTAACACAGGCTCGCTTGAGAACACGCTTGCCCGCGAACTAGCTGATATCAAGCGCCGTCTGACGATTTTGGAGCGCCCCACTGGGACGCAGAAGATGCAGACGACGCAGCGCGCTATAGAGGCGCAGGCACGCGCCGAGAAGGCGCTCGCAGATGTCGCTGCAGAGAAGCAGCGTAACGATTCGCAGTGGACTGCTATTGATAATGCGAACAAGAATATTGCGACCGAGAGACAGCGTAATGACTCGCAGTGGACTGCCATCGATAACGCCAACAAGAATATTGCGACCGAGAGACAGCGTAACGATTCGCAGTGGACATCGATAAATTCGTTGTCTAGCCGCCTGAGTAGTGTCGAGGGTAAAGCCGGTGGGGCTGCCACTAAAGCTGAGATTAACGCGCTTCGGACTGATCTAAATGCGCTTCGAAACTGGTGCCAAGGCATGGTTGCCATATTGAATCTGAAGATTCAGGCTGGGATCAGCAACCCTCCAGGCGGTGGGGTAGCACCATAGAGACGTTGAGGAGATTAAATTATGGCTGATGCTGATACCGGCGTGCTGTCGGGTGATTTAGGGGACGCGCTTTCGGGTTCCCCGCTCGGTTCGGGTACTCTTTATTTGACGCCCCCTAGATGGGTTGGCTACGAGTCAGGGTTTGTGGCTTCCCCGTCGCCTATCGCGATCCCGGTTTCGCTCTCCGGGGTGATCACCCCCACGAAGATAGCTCGCACTGACACAAGCCAGCCGGCCTATTGGGCGTATCGCGCGTACGCGGATGTGCCTGGCCTGTCGCAGGAGCCGTTCCGGCTGATCATGGCAGGTGATGCTATGACGATCGCCGAGGCGATCGTGCCCGATGAGCCGGGCGTTCCAACCTGGGCGCCAGCCGACTTGTCCGCCTACCCGTCACGTGACGAGGTGCTGCAGGCGATCCGTGACCAGGCAGGTGCGGCGCAGCAGCTGCGCATCACCGGAAACACGCTCTCGCTCGAGCCGGGCGGCAACACAGTGACACTCCCGACGGTGACCGCCTCGGGTGAGCCTGTGCTCGGCCCGCAAGGCCCCGCCCCTGTTATCACGTGGCAGGGCACGAAGATCGTGGTCGACGGCAAGCCGGGGCCTGACCTGCGAGGAATGGTAGGCAAGACCGGCCCGCAAGGCCCCGCCCCTGTTATCACGTGGCAGGGCACGAAGATCGTGGTCGACGGCAAGCCGGGGCCTGACCTGCGAGGAATGGCGTTCGAGCCGCAGGAGAAGGAATACTCCCCACAACTGTGGGGCCCGGTGCGATTCAATATCGGTGACGGGACTCTCACTGGCGGCTACACGCTAGTGGGGAAACTATGTTTTTTCTGGATCAGCCTTGTGCGTGGCGCGTCAACGAACGTGGGTGGCGCCGCCTACGAATTTACGCTGCCCGTGCGCCCGAGACGGCTGCGTGAAGTGTCTGGGGTCGGCTGGACTTCACGCGGCGACACAGCGTGCACCGTGCACGGAATTTCGCCAGAACAAAACGACCGCGGCCCAACCGTCGGGCTGATCATTTCGTCGACGGGTAAACGCGTTGATCAGAACAACCCGGCCGGATGGGCGACGGGCGACCAAATCTATCTGTCCGGCCACTACGTGGCCGCTTAGGAGGCGTTATGGCTAATCAGTCTTATGTTCAAATCGGTTATCGCGGCCTCGATGTGAGAGACCGTAAGGCGCAGGTGCGCCCGGAGGTAAAACCGGCCTGGGAGGCGCTAGTGGCGCTCGTGAAGCAGAAATACCCGAGCGTCGATCTGGATAAGCGCATAATTCAGGCTCGAGGCTATGCGGAGGAGTCCGCCGGCGTTCACTCCGACGGTGCCGCAGTCGATGTCCGGGTGTGGGGCCTCACTGGGGCGCAGCGTCGTGAGATCGTGCGGCTGGCCCGTGAGGTCGGATTCCCGGCCTCCTGGGATCGCGCATGGCCTAACAACGAGCATCTGCATCTTGCCGCGGACATCCCCGGCAAAAAGACCCGCGCCTCCTACCAGGTTGCTGCGGTGAAGGATGGGAAGAACGGGCTCGGCTTTAGGGGGCGCAAGGGCCCCGACGACGGCCCCAAGCCGTCTGAGTGGCGAAACACCACTACCGGCCCGCAATGGGCCGCAACACAACTCGGAACAGAAATAGAGAGGTTCCTGGATAGCATGGACGAGAAGAAACTCCGTAAGATCATCCGCGAAGAGGCCCGCACCGCTGTGCGCGCCGAAAAGTTCACCGCCGTCGGCGACAAAAAGCACGGCGGCTACTGGGGCACGTCGATCGCGAACATGGCCGGGCACGCAGCCGCAGGCGTGCAGCGCCTCGAGGCGAAGGTCGATGCGCTGCTGAAGCGAAAGTGACCGCGATGGGAGGCCAGAAGCTCTCCCTGGCCGGTGATTTCCGTCGCCGTTTCCTGGCGCTCGCCAGCGCCGCCTATCTCCTGCTCGGCGCCTCGTATCTGGTCACCCCGGATACGGCTGGCCGCCGTGCCGGTTTTGCGTGGCTGCCGGACGCGCTGTCGATTTCTACGCTCGGCTGGGTGTGGGTGGCCGTCGCCGTCGGCGTCACTGCGGCATCGCTCGCGTGGCCTACGAGGCGCCGGGTTGAGCGCTGGTGTTTCACCGCGCTCACGATTCCGCCCACGCTCTGGGCCGGGATTTTTTGCGCCGCATGGCTGCTCGGTGAGCATCCCGTCGGCTACGCGTCGACGATCTCGTACGGCCTCATGACTGGCATGACGCTGCTGGCCGCAGCGTGGCCGAACCCGCCACAAACAGGGGGTGCCGCCCGTGACTGAGCTGCTAGCCGTGCTCGTGCCGGTGCTGGTCGGGATCGTCGCCGCCGTGGGTGGCTGGCTGAACGGCTCCGCCCAGCGCCGGGACGCGAAAACACAGTCCGATCTCGGGCTGCTCGACAGGTGGAGGGCCCTATCGGATGAGCTGGATGAGCAGCGCGCCGCCGAACGCGCCCGCGCCGCCGAGCTGTCCGAACGGCTCGACAAACTCGCTGAGCGGGTCGCTCTGCTCGAAAATCGCGACATCGAGTGGGCTCGCTACGTGGATCGACTCACAGACCATATCAATCGGCAGCTACCCCCACCCCCACCACCACGCCCTGAAACTCTAGGTTAGGAGAACCACCATGATTGACCCGATTACCTCGATTGTTACCGTGCCAGCGGTCGTAGCGCTCACCAACCTCGCTAAGGGGCTTGGTGTGGGCGGGAAGTGGTCGGCCCTCGTGGCTGTACTGCTGGGTGTCACGCTCGCTGTCGCCGCGCACTCACTCGCCGGCACGGGTTGGTTTGATGCCGCATCTACCGGCCTGCTGCTCGGTCTCGCCGCCGCCGGGCTCTACGACCTAACGCCGGACGCTGGGGGTGAGGTGTGATGCGCACCTGCGGGCGGGTGCTCAATCAGCCGCCCCAGCGGATCACCGCCTACCTGGTGCGCGGCTCATCCGTCACGCTAGCGGCAGAAGGGCTCCCGGCTAATGTCGCCACCTGGATCGAATTCGGTGACGATAAGGGCGAACCGTTCGCGCGCATGATTTTCGCCCAAGTGGATGGTGTGAACCGGCTGAGCCTCTATGTCGATGACGTTGACTCCATGCACGAGGCCGGGGTGCGCCGCATCCGTATCATCGCCGGAAGCGCCAGGGAGCCGGAGAAGATGCGGGTGCTTGCTGCCGGGCCGGTGATTTGGCGCACCGGCTGGTCTGGTGAGTGTGGCCCGGAGCAGACGGTCAAGCTGGTGGTCGGCCCGCAAGGCCCGCAGGGGGAGCAAGGTGTTCCCGGCCCGCGTGGCGAGACGGGCCCGGTGGGTCCTACTGGCCCGCAGGGAGAGACCGGGCCAGCAGGCCCAGTAGGCCCGCAAGGCCCCAAGGGTGAGACCGGCCTGCGAGGCCCCGTAGGCCCTACCGGGCCGCAGGGTGAGACAGGCCCCGCCACGAAGCTCAGCATCGGCACGGTCACTAGTGGCGACAAGGCCGCTGCCACACTCACCGGCGAACCCCCGTCGCAGACGCTGAATCTCACCCTCCCGCGTGGCGAGCAAGGGCTGCAGGGCGTGCAGGGTTTGCAGGGCCCCCCCGGCGCCGTTCCCACCACGAAGGACTATCTCCTCGTCGGGCCGGGCAGACCGGATCAGCCCGCCTCAACGAGTGGGATCACCACCGGCCGGGAGCCAGTCGGTTGCGAATACCGCTCCACGGATGGCGCTGGTGTTGGCGCTTGGGTGTGGCGTAAACGCCCCGACGGCTGGGCGGTCATCGACGGTGATACCGGGTGGCGGAATGTCACCCGTGCCGTCGGTGCGCATGCGGCGATCGACGGCCTGTACCTGCGGCGAATCGGCTGGCAGGTGCACATGCTGATCCGATTCTCCGGTGACCTGCCGGATACCAGCACCCCGCTCACAGGGGAGCTGCCTGCCGGGTTCCCGCCAGTCGCGCACCCGATGTCCGCATCGAGGCGCCCACTAGCTCCCATCGGGCGTGAAGGCGCTGCGCGCGGCTGGCTATGGCTCATGGCTCAAAACGAGTTAGCCGGCATACCGCACTTGATGAGCACGACAACGAGCCTCGCCAACACTAGGGCAGAAGCCGCCTGGGCTACCGTCAACCCCTGGCCGGTCACACTGCCAGGCACCCCCGCATAACAGTCAAGGGAGCGATCATGGAAATCGATTTGACCACTGTGTCCGACGACGAGCTGGATGCGCTACGGCGCTATGTGCTGACCGAGCTGGAGCGACGGAATGTGCTCGCAACAGCCCAACAGCAGGCCGAGCAGCTCGCCAAGCGGTGGGCGGATGCGAGTGGCAGGCACGACGGCGGCCCGTGGCGGCAGCCGCAAGCCGCGTTCGACGCCTACCCCCTCGGGGCTGTCGTCGTCCACAACGGGAAAACGTGGGAGTCCACCACCCCGATTAATGTTTGGGAGCCCGGCGTTAGTGGTTGGCGCGAGCAGGCTGGCATCGACCCGGAAACCGGCGAGCAGGCCGTGCCCGCGTACCGTCCGCCCACTGGCGGCCACGACGCCTACGAGAAGGGCGGCCGCGTCACCTGGGGCGGCTCCGTATGAGAGTCGGTCATCGACGCCAACGTGTGGCCGCCCGATACCTACCCGCAAGGTTGGAAAAAGCTCTAACCCCACGCCAGCAAGAAGAACGCCCTCACCCCTCACGGGTGGGGGCGCCTTTTTGCGTTCACTGGCCGTCTGTCGGCTTGGTGGCGAGGGTCGCCTGAACCCCGGCCTCACGCAACGCCATAGCGGCCTGCGCAGCAGCTACTCGGTGCAGCGCCGCCGGCCACCCATCCAGCTCGGGATACGCCGCCGCCAACTGCGAGTCGTCCAGATAGGTGAACAGGGTGCACTCGCCGCCCGCCGCTTCGCCGGCTTCGACCATGCGGTCGGCGAGGTCGAGCAGCTGCTCCTCTAGCTCCTCAAGCTCGCCGTGCAGACCGGGTGGGATGGTGCGCCTGCCGACCTCCCATGCGGAGACAGTGGCTTGTGCGACGCCGAGCCAGGAGGCGAGTTCGTGTTGGGGCAGGCCCAGCGCCTCACGCCGGGCCCGCAACTCGATTGGCTGCATCACTTCACCGCGTACCGTGTCTGGGGCGCGTAGGGACCATTCCCAGTCTTCCAGGTGCGGATCTGGCCGGAAAGCTCCTCAAGCAGTTTCCGGGTGGCGACTCCAGCGCCAATCCAGGAGTAGTAGCCTACCTTTCTCAGCTCGTCGGCAACCCAGCTGCGGAGGTTGTCGAACGCGGCACCCTGGTTCCCTGCCGAGCGAAGGTTGTTCATGATCTTGTCACGCTCGATGAGCGCGATAGCTTCGCCGAGGTTCTTTGGTTTGGTGATGGTGGTCATGTCGTTGTCTCCTTGCGAGCGGGAGGCTTAGCCTTTGCTGTCCTCCATGTAGTAGAAATACTACACCACCGTGTCGCGATGCACAAGTCAGAACAGAGAAAACATCAAAAAGAGTTTGAGGCGAGGGGAAACTGTAGCCGCGGCTACAGTTTCACGACATTTCCTACCTATCGACCGTCACCATAAATTGCCCTGACAAGCACTTATGCTAGTCAGGGCATAGTCTCGCACGGGTTCAAGCCCCGTTACTCACCCCAAACGGGTCAGCCTGGCCCATTTTCTTTACCTCGGCGGCCCAGCAGCTCAGTGCGTCGGCATGGAGGCCGGGGATGCTCAGCCCGTCGTACGGATTGCGGTAGCCGACGCGCACGTCGTTGTCCTCGTCGATGTAGATCCTCTTGAACAGCGCCTGGTTGAGGAGGCGACGATTCGGATCGTCGGCGTGCTCGTAGATGTCGGCGGCGTTCGACAGCAATGCCAGTGAGTCGTCGAGGTTCTCTCTCGCGTCGGCGTAGTGGCCGTGGTGCGCGGTGATCCGGTACTCGATGGTCTCCAGCGACGCGGTGATCCGGTCCTGTTCTCTCTTGAGCAGGTCGAGCGGGATCGCCCCGGCGTAGTGAGCTTGGAGCAGCTTCTGTTGCTCGCCTTCGAGCTGAGTCCTCCGGGACGCGAGGTCAGCGAGTTCAGCGGCTCCTTCAGCCATCATCTCGTCGAACCGGGCATGAATCATCGCCGAGACCGCCTCGATCGTTTCTGGGTCGATCTGCACCTTGGCGTAGAAGCGCTCGATGAGTCGTGCAACTTGCTCGATCAGCATCGCCTGTCGGGTGCAGTCGCTCCCGCTCCTGGGTCACAGCCCCAGCCCCCGCGCCTGCTTCACCGCAGTGATCTTCATCGACTCGAACCACGACCCACCCGACTTCGAGACGGAAGGTCCGCCCGCTTCGGCGCGCCTGGCGATGAGTACGACACCAGCAGCTCCGGGCCATCCCGCATCGGGAACGGCCCGGCCAGCTCGGCGTCCTGAACCTCGGCGTCGGGCTCGGTATAGCGGCTCTTCGCGTTTGAGGGTGTAGATGGTGGTAGCGGCGTGGCGGCTGGTGGAA
>NZ_CAMYFI010000034.1 GCF_947255005.1 uncultured Tessaracoccus sp.
GCATGCCCCCGCTACTGAGTGTTGTCGTCCCCGCATACGGTGTCGGCGAGTACCTTCCTGCTTGTCTGGACTCGATCCTGGCGCAGACACTGACGGATCTGGAGGTCATCGTCGTCGACGACGGATCGCCCGACGAATGCGGTGAAATTGCCGACGACTACGCTGCCGTCGATGAGCGAGTGATCGTCCTTCACACGGAGAACCAGGGTCTCGGTCCCGCCCGAAATGAGGGCGCGCGTGTGGCTACCGGCAAGTACCTCACCTTTGCGGATTCTGACGACTTGATCCCGCCCCGCGCCTACGAGCTCCTGGTGTCGAGCCTTGAGCGCACCGGGTCTGACATCGCGGCGGGCAACACCTGGCGTTATATCGAAGGCAAGGGCAATGTTCAGTCTTGGACGCATGCCGAGGCGTTCGCCGAGACGCGCATCAAGACCCACATCCGTGAGTTCCCGACGCTCATTCGTGACCGCATGGTGTGGAACAAGGTGTTCCGCCGTAGCTTCTGGGACGAGCATGGCTTCGAATTCCCGGCAATCCGGTACGAGGACTACCCGGTGACGCTGCCCGCGCACCTCAAGGCGACGAGCGTCGACATCTTCACCGACAAGGTCTATCACTGGCGCCAGCGTCTGGCGGAGAACTCGATCACCCAGCGCTCACTTGAACTCGACAACCTCACAGACCGTGTCGTCTCGGCGGAGCTGACACTTGACGTGGCAGACGCCGAAGGCGGCGAGATTGCCAAGCGTATTCACGGTTACTTCACCGACATCGATGTGATCACGCTGGCCACCGCGCTTGCTGAAGGTGAGGAAGATGACCGCGCCGCTATCGGTGAGCTGGGCGTGCGGCTGGCACGGCGGCTGCGCCCGTCGAAGGAATGGACCACCCCGCTCGCACGCAACATTCACGCAGCTCTCGTGCGTGGCGACCTCGATGGTGCCGCTGCACTGGCCGAGCAGCGTCGAGGCGGTTCGAAGGCCGACGCGCTCCGCACGTTCCTGCGCCCACAGCGCATCGCGCATTTGCCGGGTCTCGCCACAGACCTCGTCCTCGGTGGCGTCACGGTGCCCAAGCTTAAAGACCGCAGGTTGCGTTCGCGGGTCATGGAGGTAACTCGGCTCGACGGCGTCACCATGGTGCAAGTGGAGACGCGCCTGCGCCGGGTGCTCCTCGACCGGGCGACGGTCACCGTCGAACTGCGCTCCGATGACCACACGATCTCGCTCGACGCGAACGTCGCGGCGCTCAACGGGCAGCGAGCGACGACGGAGGTGCTTATCCCGGACACACTCGTTGAGCGTTTCGGGGACACTCCGTACGAGATGATGCTGCGCATCACCGTCGGGCCGATGAGTTGGCTGGGCGTCGTCAATATTGGGCGCGGCGAAATCCCCGATCCCGTGCAGATGGCTTCTGGCGCTTGGGCTGTCGTGTCCCAATGGCAGCGCGGATCCTCCGCGCTGTGGGTGCGCCGCGTCGAGAACCGGGCCATGGCTCAGGTTGAGCTCACCGACGATGAACTGATCGTCCACATGGCGCAGGAGCATCCGTTCGCTGCCGTGCTGCGGCCCGAGCCGAGTGCGCCTCTGATCCGCCCGGTCGTTGACGGTGTCGCGCGGTTTGCCTTGAACGATGTGCTCGACGATCCCGCCGACGATCCCGTGACCTCCCGTTCCTACCGCGACCTGGTTGCGCTGAGCTCCGCAGCAGCGGAGCGCGTGGCGGCAAACTCGTCGTCAACGGCCTCGTTGGTCGGCACCGCCACCGGTGTTCGCATGGACGGCAGTCACGACCAGGTGGGGGAGCTTGAGACGGATGTCGTCCCGTCGGGTGTGGACGGCGACCTATCCGCTGGTGCCGACGAGACGCCTGATGTGGCGGGAGCGGAGCGTGCACTCCAGCGCGCGGGGGTGACGCCGCTGTTGCTCACCGAGTATCCGCAGGAGCAGGTGCGCTACGACGACCACGTGGTGCGAGTGCGCCGCTCCACCTCGTGTTCGGCGGAGCTTCAGCACGAGATCGTCTACTGAGCTGACCCAAGACGGCGGGGGCGGAGACGGCGGGGCGGATCCGAATGACCCGCCCCGGCCACGTCCGTCCGGTCAACGTCGCTGCAGCTTGATGAGCAGCTTGTGGCAGGGCCGTTCGATGTAGCGGTGCGCGCCCTCTCCAATCACCATCGTGAAACCCAACAGTGCGAGCACAAGCAGCCAGCCCGCCAGATTGTTGGACTCACGCACGACATCGGCGCCAAGTACCTCGAGGAAGGGACGGTGCGTCAGATAGAGAGCAAAGCTCGACACGCCCAGCGAGCGCAGCGGCGCAGTAGAGAGGAACCTCGCCACAAGACCCCGCCCAGAGGCCAGCGACCAGAGCAGAAGTATGAACGGGATGCTGTACAGGGCACCAAACGAGGCCACTCTCCAGAGCCCGGCGGTGGGGCCATCCCAAGGGCGGGCGACCGTCACGATCGAAGCGAAAGCGATAGCAGCCACCTGGATGAGGGTGTGGAAGCGATCCGTCAGGCGTTCGAAGGGGCGATGTTCCAGAATCTGCGCGAGCGCTATGCCCATGCCGAACTCCAGCAGCCGCGGCACCGGATGCCGGTACAACCAACGGTGCCCAGAGGCGGGATCCGCGGCCGGCAGATCGGCCCAGCCGGCCGCGAAGAACCAGAAGCACAACGCCCATTGGATGGCGGCGATCACGACGATGACCGACGCGAGGCCCCGTACGCCGAACCGCTTCGACAGTGCCACAAAGAGCGGCATGAGGAGAGGGAACAGGGCGTAGAAGAACAGCTCGACATTGATCGACCACGCCGGCCCGTTGTAGGTCTGCTGAGCCGCGAGCAAGCTTCCCGTCCACGTTTGGATGTTGAACACGTGGCGCCAGAAGTAGAGCTGCTCGTAGCCGAGTGCTTCTCGTCGGATCGCGAGGTAAATGAGCACTGCATAGTACAGCGGCAGAATGCGGGCGCCACGGGCCACGTAGAAATTCCACACCTCACGGGCACTGCGCGGGTTGATGTGACCGTAGTTATAGGCGAGCACAACGCCGGAGAGAATGAAGAAGAGCGGGACTCCGATGTATCCGCTCTCCGCCACGTGCACCGCCCATGTGGGCGCATTCTGCGGTAAACGAATGTGGGAGATGACCACCATGGCTGCGGCGATCGCGCGGACGCCAGTGAGTGCCGGCAGTTCGGGGCGCTTGACTCTGGGAGGACTTTGCTTCACAAGGGTATCTTGCCGGAGAAGTGAGCGTTCACGGAAACATACCGTGCGTGTTCGCGGCTACGAGGGGTGGGAAGGCGGGATGAAAGGCGCACAACAACGTAACCCGCCCCCACGTCCGCCTATCGGTTGCTCCGTCAGGGTGAGAAGTTCGCCCGATTGTGAGCCAGCTTCTCACCCTGGAACGTCTGGTAAGCGCTTACGACGCCAACACGTCGGCGAGAGTCTCGATGACCTGGGTTTGCTGGTCGTCGGTGAGATCGGCAAACATCGGCAGCGAGAGCTCTTCTGAGTAGAAGCGCTCAGCGTTGGGGCACATGCCGCGTTTGTAGCCGAGATCTTCAAACAGCGGGTGCCAGTACACGGGAATGTAGTTCACCTGCACACCGATGCCGCGCTCGCGCATCTTCTCAAACACCTCGCGGCGCCGTCCGCCCAGGATGCGGGCGGGGTAGAGGTGCCAGATGGGGTCGACGCCGTCGCGCACCGTGTGCGTCTCCACACCGTCGATGCCGGCCAGGTCGCGCTGATAGCGCTCGAAGATCTCGCGTCGACGCACCTTGAACTGGTCCAGGCGCTGCAACTGCGACAACCCGAGAGCGGCGTGCACGTCGGAGAGGCGGTAGTTGAGCCCCCATTCGTGCACCTCCTGGTGCCACGGCCCCTCGTCGGGGTAGCGCATGCGCGCCTTGTCGCGCACCAGGCCGATGAAGTGGAACTCGTGCGCACGCTGGCCGAGTTCCTCGTCGAGTGTTGCGACGGCGCCACCCTCGGCGGTGGTCATGTTCTTCGTCGGGAAGAACGAGAACGTGGTGATGTCGGCCATGGAGCCGACGGCGCGCTCCCCGACGTGCGAGCCGATGGAGTGTGCGGCATCCTCGACGGTGATCGCGCCTGCGCGGTGAGCGATCTCGTTCAGGCGGTCAATCTCGACGGGTTGGCCGGCGTAGTCAACGCCCGCCACCACCTTCGTGTTGCTGTTCACCAGGGCCTCGACAGCGTCGGGGGCGATGTTGGCGGTCTCGTCGATATCCGCGAACTGCACCTTGGCGCCACAGGCCAGCGCGCCGGATGCCGTCGCGACGAAGGTCATCGGCGTGGTGATGACCTCGTCGCCTGGCCCGATACCGGCAGCCGCGTACGCGATATGGAGCGCGGCGGTGCCGGACGTGCAGCTGACGACGCGCTTCGCGCCGGTGTATTGCGTGAGCGCCTCTTCGAAACGGGCGACGAAGGGGCCTGTGGTCAACCAATCGCCGCGTAGCACCTCAGCGACGGCCTCGATGTCGGCGTCGTTAATGGACTGGCGTCCGTAGGGCAGCATCGGCTCAGACCTCAGTTTCGAGGATCTTGATCATTTCCTCGCCCGTGAACCACAGGTCATTGCGGTCGGAGGTGTAGTGGAAGCCCTCCGGTACCGGGGTGCCTTCAGGGGCGGTGTAACCCCACGTGGCGAGGTCGGGCTGCATCACGTAACGGGTATCGCTCACCTGAATGGTGCGACGGCCCTCCTCCGCCGAGATCATCTCCTCGTGCAGCTTCTCGCCGGGGCGAAGGCCAACCTCGTGCATCTCGGCGCCAGGCGCCACCGCCTGCGCGAGATCGGTGATCTTCATCGACGGGATGCGCGGCACGAACAGCTCGCCGCCCTGCATCTCCTCGAACGAATCGACGACGAACTGCACGGCCTGCGGAAGCGTGATGAAGAAGCGCGTCATGCGGAAATCCGTGATGGGCAGCGACTTACCCTCGGCGGCGAGCTTGCGGAAGAACGGGATCACCGAGCCTCGAGAGCCCATGACGTTGCCGTAGCGCACGACGGAGAACCGCGTCGGGTAGGCGGCCGCGTAGTGGTTGCCGGAAATAAACAGCTTGTCGGCGGTGAGCTTGGTGGCGCCGTAGAGGTTGATGGGGGAGGACGCCTTGTCGGTGGAGAGCGCGACCACCTTCTTCACACCGGCGTCGATGGAGGTCTCAATAACGTTTTGTGAGCCCATCACGTTCGTCTTCACGAACTCGTAAGGGTTGTACTCCGCGGTATCCACCTGCTTGTACGCCGCGGCATGCACGACGTAGTCGATATCTTTCATGGCGCGCGCGAGGCGGTGCTGATCGCGGATATCACCCAGGAACCAGCGGAGACGTTCGTCGTTGTCGAACATCTGGCGGCACTCGTACTGCTTGAGTTCGTCGCGGCTGAAGATGACCACGCGGCGCGGGTTGAAATCCTTCAACACACGCGTGATGAATGCCTTGCCGAAGGAACCAGTGCCGCCGGTGATGAGGATCGACGAATTCTCGAGAAGGCTCACGAGTACTCCTATGTTGTGAACGAGATAGACGGAAGCGGGCATGCCACCGCACAGTTACCGTTGGCAAAGCCTACCATTTGAGGTATGGACGCCCACCACTCCACGCCTTTGCATGTTGCGATTCGCTGCGACGCGCTCTCTACTCGCGGCACCGGGCACCTCGTGCGGCAAACCGCACTCGTGCAGGAACTGCGGGCCAGAGGGCATAGGGCGACGCTGTTTGGGCAGTGCGACATTGAGTGGGCCCGCGAGCAGGCAGCCTCCGTCGGGCTCGAATTCGTGCCCCCTGCCGACGATTTCGTGGCGCAGCTCACAGCAGCCGGCTGCGACACGCTCATGATCGACGGCTACGAGTTTCCCGCGTCGCTTGGCGCCGATGCGCGAGCGGCAGGATTTCCTGTGGCGGCCATGGTAGACGGCGACTTCGGACGCCACCAGGTAGCCGACATCTACGTCGACCAAAACCTCGGCTCCGACGACCCGGCTCTGCCAAATTGGCTTGTCGGGCCTGAGTACGTGCTGCTTCGCGACGTCGTGGTGCACCGACGGGGTACGCCCCGCCCGGCGAACCAGCCGCCGAAGGTGCTCGTGGTGTTTGGGGGTTCCGACCCCTTCGGCGGATGCCCCGTCGCCGTCGAATTGCTGCTGTCGACGGGACTGCCGGTCCACGTCGTGGCCATTGGCCCCTCGGAGGAGCGTCGCGCCCAACTCAGCGCACTCGCTACTGAGCCTGGCCAGACACTCGAGGTGCTGGGTGCGCAAGACGATCTCCCTGGCCTGGCTTTGACGTGCGACTTCGTGATCTCCGCATCGGGCTCGAGCGTGTGGGAATTCGCGTGTCTCGGCATCCCCACCGGGCTCGTGTGCGTCACCGACAATCAGATCACCGGCTACGAGGCGGCGACGGAGTCCCTCGCCGTCCCGGTAGGCCACCTCGAAGCGCTGCGTGGCGACGAGCAGGCCCGCGCCGCCGCGTTGGCCGCACTCACCCGGATGCTCAAAGATCGGGCCTGGCTCGACGAACTCAGCACGCACGGCCGAGCCCTCGTCGACGGCGAGGGGCGCCGTCGGGTAGTGGACGTGCTCGAAGGCAGTGACCGCGCGCACTGGGCTCGCCAAGCGAGCGAAGCTCCCAGCAGGCAAGGCGAGTGGGTGCTCGGCACCGTCCAGCTCGGCATGCCCTATGGCGCGGCCAACCAGCACGGGCAGCCATCAAGAGTGCCGGCGCGGCACCTGCTGCAGCTCGCCGTCGATCTTGGAGTGACTCACTTCGATACGGCTCGGGCCTACGGAGCCTCGGAGGACACGCTCGGTTTTGCGCTTCGGCGGGGCCTCGCCACCCGGGCCGGCGTGATCACCAAGGTGCAACCCCTGGACGGCTTCGACGGGGCATCGCGCAAGGAGTTAGAGGGCGCAGTGCGTGCTTCCGTGCAGGAATCCATGCAAGCACTCGGAGCGGACAAGCTCTTCGCAGTGCTCACGCACCGCTGGGGTGACTGGGTGCGTGGAGAAGGCACGGTTGCTGCGTCGCTGGAGGCGCTGCGCATGCAAGGCGTAGCGAAGCGAGTGGGTGTCTCGCTCTCCACTCCCGATGAGCTGCTCGCAGCGCTTGCAGATGAGCGCGTACAGTACGTGCAGCTTCCGTGCAATCTCCTCGACCGACGGTGGCTCGCCCCGAAGGTACTCGCCGCGCTCGCGGCACGTCCCGACGTGATCATCACCGTGCGAAGCGTGTTTCTGCAGGGGCTGCTGGCCGCGCCAGATACTGCGCGCTGGCCTGACGTCGAGGGAGTTGCGGAAATCCGTGCCGCACTGCCGAAGGCGCGAGAAGCTATCGGCGTGGAATCAGCTGCTGGCTTGGCCTTGGCGTATGTCAGAGCGCTGCCTTTCGTCACGTCGGTGGTGCTCGGTGCTGAGGCAGATTGGCAGATCCGCGATCAGCGCGCGCTGTTCGATATCCCAGCGCTGACTCCCGAACAGCTAGCGCTGGTGCAGCAACTCGTCCCCGCGGGCTCCACCACGCTCGTCAACCCGGCGCTCTGGCCGAGATAGGAATGGAAATGCAACTCTTCGACCTGACTGATGCGGTCGCGGTGGTCACCGGCGCTTCCGGATGGCTTGGCCCTGGAATGGTGCGTGCCCTGCGTGCAGCGGGTGCCACGGTTGTGGGGGTTGCTCGTCGGCCAGACGCTCTTGAAGCCGCGTTGGCAGACACAGGTGCTTCCTGGGAAAGCGCAGACATCACGTCCGACGACTGGCCGTTGATGCTCACTCGGCTCGGCGAGAAATACGGCCGGATTGACGTGCTCGTCAACAACGCCCACATCGGACGTGGCGGCTCGATGAACACGGTCGACGCCGAACATTTTGACGAAGCATGGCGGCTATCCGTGGTTTCCGCCTGGCAAGGGATTCAGGCTTGTCGCCCCTGGATGGGCCGAGCCCGCGCTGCGGGAGGCGCGCCGTCGGTGATCAACGTGTCGTCGATGTATGGCCTCGTTGGGCCCGATTTGTCGCTCTATGATGCGGAGGAATCCCGCACGCCGCCCATGTATGGGTCTGCCAAGGCAGGGCTGCTGCAGCTCACCCGATATGCAGCGGCTGAATTGGGGCCCGAAGGTATCCGCGTGAATTCGATCACCCCAGGCCCCTTCCCAGCTGAGGCGGCACGCCGAAACCAAGAGTTCGTTCACCGCCTCGCGAGCCGAACGATGCTCGGACGTGTGGGAGAACCGGACGAACTGGGAACGTCGGTGCTGTTCCTGGCCTCGCGGCACTCCGGCTTCGTCACGGGCTCGAACGTCGTCGTGGATGGCGGCTGGACAGTGCGCTGAGGGGTACCATCTCAGCATGCGCACACGTGTCGTCATCCAATCCCGACTGTCCTCGTCAAGGTTGCCTGGGAAGGCGCTCATGATGGTGGGGGGGATGCCTCTGCTGGAACTTATTGCCCGCCGTGCCGCTCGCACAGGTTTCGAAGTGGTGGTCGCCACCAGCGTTGAATCCTACGACGACCGTATCGCCCAAGTATTGCAAGACACCGATGTGCCCGTCGTACGGGGATCGCTCGACGACGTATTGGGCAGGTTCCTCGTCGCAACGTCGGATTTGGAAGAGGACGACACCGTCATCCGGCTTACCGGCGACAATCCGGTGATCGACGCAGACCTGATCCAAGAAATCATCGACGCAGTGAAGGACGCAGGTCTTGAATACGGACTGTACGACATGGGGCGGGTGCCGGAGGGCCTGGGCGTCGAAGTGTTCCCCGTGCGGTTGTTGCGTCAGGCCGCGCGTGAGGCGACGGCCCCCTTTGATCGGGAGCACGTCACTCCTTGGATTCGCCGACACACGGAGGAGCTGAGTTACGCGCCGAAGGCAAATCCCGGCCATCCGAGTATCTATCGGGTCTCGGTGGACTGTCTCCACGACTTCACCCGGGTCTCGCGTCTCTTCGACGCGTTCGCTGATCCGGTGAGCGTCGCTTGGCAGGACATCATGAACCTCCTCATCGCCCAGGTCCGTGCGCTCGGGCCCACGGCGTGTGAAGTGCCTGGGGCCCCGCGACGCATCACGTCACTCTTGCTCGGCGTCGGCAAACTCAAGGATCACTCGACCGAGACTCAGGCGGCCGCCACGCGCGCGATCTTTACCCGCGCCGCCGAGGCCGGCATCTCCGACGTCGTGTGCACCGCAGAAGAGGCGCCGATTATCAACACCGGCATTCTTCCCATGCTGAAGCAGCGCATGGGAGTTTCCATCGCGTTGCCCGCGGTGTCTGGTGAGGAATGCCCAACGACACAGCTGCGCTACCTCCTCGAGCGGGCGAGGGTCACGTCGGGGCATGCGTCGCTGCGCGGGGTGCTCCTCGACGGCGCGGACCTCGAATCAGAACATGCCGCCGAACTCATCGCCGTCCTCTCCGAGTATGTCGAGGAGGGCGCCGTCGCCGAGATCGGGACGCTGCTCGCGCCCGGTCAGTGCCTCAGGGCGGAAGAGTTCCCGCAGGTGCAGGTGGTGGCCGCCGCTGTCGAGGCCGAAGGTGCGCTCGATTGCCTCCGTAGCTGGAAGGCCGCTGGGCGCACGTCGCTTGGCATTTCCCACAGCAAGGAGCCGGCAGTGGTGGGCGCAGCGCTCACCAGCGGCGCAGTGCATAGCGTGGTGGTGCAGCCATCCAGCCACCGCGAATTGACGAGTCTGCTCACTGTGGGTTGATTCCCCGGATAATGGTGTGGGTCCGCAACCCTTGAGGTTGTGGACCCACACCATTTACTTTATGGAGGTTAGGAGAGCCCGAACACGTGCCTGGCGGCGAAGGTTGCCTCCCCGTAGGTAAACAGGTCGTACTCTTCGAGTTGGTAGACCAAGTCGCCGTACGTGAAGTCGTCCCAAAGCTCGAGGTAGCTCTGCGCCGACAGCACTGCCTGGTAGTACCAGTTGGCTCCGCTGTGGTCGACGCCGAATACCGCCTGGCCGTGCGTGAACTCATCGTAATCTCTGAGTTGCTCGATGAGTCCCTCGCGCGAGAATGGCGTTGACTGCAGATAGCTTCTCGCCTGAAGCATCGATTGGGCGTACCAGTTGGCTCCGCTGTGGTCGACGCCGTACGTGGCCTCGGCGGTGGTGTAGCCCTCATAGACGAGCTGTCCTATCAGCCCATCCCGGGAGAAGGGCATGAACCGCAGGTACTGCCTGGCTTCGGCCACCGCCTTCGCATGCCTCGCGGTCGTGCCGGTTCGCACGATGTTGAACTGGCGCGAACGCACGATGCCGCCGGGTACTTGTGCCGCGATACGGTAGGTGTGCGTGCCGGGGTCGTTGATGCCGTAGATGAGCGGGATGGAGTATCCGCCCTTGCTGTTGGTTACACGTTTCTGCGAAGTGACCCAGCGGCCGGAGAGGTTCACTTCCGTCCACACAGGGACCGACTTGGTGACCCCTTTGACGGTCCCCCAGGCGTTGGTCATGTGGCCCAGGGGTTTGGACTGGACATGGCTCACGCTGATCGAGTAATTCCAAGTGCGGACGATAGTGAAGGGCTCGGAGCGCACCACCGAGCCGTCGGGAGTCAAGGCGCTGACTCGGAATTGGTGCGTTCCCTCCTGATTCATGCCGTAGGTCAGGGGAAGAGCGTAGCCGCCACTGGCGTTCGTGGTGCCCTTCTGCGAGGTCAGCCACCGGCCGCCTACGTAGGCTTCGGTCCAGACAGCGACGGGGGCTTGGACGGTTCTGACGGTACCCCACACGTTGGTCCTCTCGCCCATGGGTTTGGTGTGGACGTGGCCGGTGGAGATGGAATAGACGGTTTCCGCCTGCGCGGGAGCGAGCGTGCACAGCACGAGGGCGATGACTGCCGTAGTCGTCGCCAGGAATCTTCTGGTCATGGCAGGGATTCTAGGGGAACATCGTCGCGAGACGGGGTGGAATCACACGAAGGGCCTCCGCCGCGAGCAATGTGGCGGCAGAGGCCCTTCGTGCTAGGGGTTTATCAGTGGGTTATCAGTACACGACGACCTTGTCACCGTTGCGGATCTGCTTGTACATCCAGTCCAGGGTCTTGGCGTCGCGGATGTTGATACAGCCGCCCGAACCAGGGTGGTTCCAGCCCACGCGAGCGAAGTTCGACGAGTAGTGCACGGCCTGGCCGCCGTTGAAGAACATCGCCCACGGCATCTCAGTGCCGTAGATACTGGAGACGTGGTGCCGCGACTTGAAGTACACGTAGTGCACGCCGTTGCGTGTCGGGTTGCTGCGGGCGCCAAAGCGGGCATCCAGCACCTTCACTACCTTGCCGTTCACCACGTAGTAGAGTTTCCGATCTTTCTTCGACGCGCACATCACGCGAGCGCCGGTGTAGCAACGCGAGTCAATGTTGTAGGCGGGGTTGGTGCGCCGGAAGGTGACAGCGCTGGTGCGCACTACTGTGCCGTTGGGGTATTTGCCGGCCACGCGGAACTTGAAGGTGAGGGCGTGCTTCTCGCCGTAGGTCAGGGGGAGGCTGTAGCCGCCCCGGTTGTTGGTGGTGCCGCGCTGGGAGACGATCCACTTGCCGTTGACCTGGACCTCGGTCCACACCGGGATGTTGCTGCCCCGATCGAATGTGCCCCACGCGTACGACTTGGAACCGGCCACCGTCGTGCCCGCAGAGTTCACGGTCGGGAGGGCGTAGCGCACCACCTGGAAGGGTGCAGTGCGCACGATCGAACCGTCTGCGAGCCGGGCGCGGACGCGAAATGTCTTCGTGCCGCGGGAGTTAGCCCCATAAGTGAGAGGAAGCGCATAGCCGCCGTGTGCGTTGGTACGGCCCTTCTGCGAGGTCAGCCACCTGCCGCCGACATAGGCCTCGGTCCAGACGGAGACTCGATTCCCTCCGTCGATGGTGCCCCAGACGTTGCCAACCTCGCCGACGAACTTTGGGGACGCGAACGACCTGGTCGGAGCCGCGAGGCGGTGCTGGACGACTGGTTCGGAGGCTACATCGCCAACGACCGCGCGCAACGTGTGCTTGCCGACGGCTAGGGCTTTCCCGCTGAGATTGAGGCTGTACCCGCTCGACGAGTTAAGTTCGGTGGTGCCAAACGTTACCCACTTGCCGTCCACCTGCACCTGCGCCCTGACACGCTTACTGTTGCAGCCGACTGCCGAACCCCACATGCCTGCGCCGATGTCGGCAGGCTTCACAGCGGCCACGTTGGCGGTCACGGTGCAGGTGGTTGGTGCGGCGTTGGCCGTCACCGTGCCAGCCAAGCCCGTGGCTGCGGTGAGGGCCACGGCGGCGACGGTACGCCACACTTTCCCTGAGGTGCGAACTGCGAAGGTCATGGTTCCCGCTCCCAGTAGGTAGATCGATGTGCTGGTGCCCAGGCATCCAGCTAGTACATCATCCAACCATTCGGCCCCCTATATCAAACCAGGGGGTCAATAGGGGGCCAACGGCAGGCAAAATGTGAAGTTCCTGCCAACTAGCCGGGGAGCCTGTAGTGCAGACAGACCCCTGGCGGGGCGTCGCGCAGTCGTTGACCAGGTCAGGGCGTCGAGACGTGCACGTGGTCGTAGTGGTCGGCCGTCGGGTTGCCACGCGACGACATCCACCGCCAGCCGTCGGCTGCACGTTGGGCCGTCCAGATTCGGCGTTGGTAGATGATCTCCGTGACTCCGAGTGTCTTGTGGTGGCGTTGGAGCATGAGGGCCAGATCCCAGCCACGCGGACCGGAGACCATGACGTCGAAGGCCCGCCCCGTCGGGTGGTGCGACGCGTACCCGCGACGCTGTACGCCGAGATAGCGTGTGAACTCAGGAAACTCGTGGCACACCGCACGCATCGCGTTGCGGGTGGTGGTGCGCACGTAGCGTTCACCGGAGGCACTTCGAGGGCAGTGGGAGAAATTGAAGCCGCGTCTGGTGAGCGTGAACTCGCTCGTGCGCACGACCTCGCCGTTCGGGTAACGGCCCGCAACCCGCCAACGGGTCTGACCGATCTGCGCCGAGCCGTAGGTGAGTGGCAGTGAGTAGGTGCCGTTGGCCTGCGTGGTGCCCTTTTGGGACGTCAGCCAGCGACCGCCAACATTGACCTCCGTCCAGACAGGGATTGAGGATCCGCCGGGGAACCAACCCCACGTGTGGGTTTGCTCTTTGTGCAGTTTGGTTCCAGCGCTGTTCGCGGTTGGACGCGGCGTACGGGTGAGCGTGAAGGGTCTCGAGTGGCCGACGCGACCGTCGTTGTAGCGGCTGGCGATGCGGAACTGGTGGGCGCCGGCAGCGTGTGACCCGTAGGTGAGGGGGATGGAGTACTGGCCCCACTTGTTGGTTGTACGGACCTGCGACGTGAGCCAACGGCCGCCGACATACACCTCAGTCCATACATGCTGGCCAGCCTGCCCGGCGATGGTGCCCCAGGCGTGTGTGGTCTCGCCGACGCGCTTCCTGCCCGCAGTGTTCGCGGTGGGCAGGGCGAACCGCGTCAACATCACGCGGTCGGTCGAATGTTCGATGCCCCCCGGCAACTCGGCGACGACACGCCAGAACTGGTTGCCTGCGTGGTTGATGGCGTGGCTGGTGCCGATCGTGTAGCCGCCGTGAGCGTTGGTGCGGCCACGTTCGACGGTCCGCCAGGCGCCGTTGATGAGCAGTTCACTGCGGATTGCCGTGTTTGCGGCACCACGGAAGGTGCCCCAGGCGCCAGTCCGTTCTCCGGCGAACCGTGCCCTGGCGTTGGTCACGCTCGCCTCGCCGACACGAAGGACGGTGTTACTTTCGAGCTCGGTTTCCGAGTCGCCGAACTCGCCGACGACGCGCCAGCGGTATGTGCCGACGCGGGTGTCCGAGGGGGCGATCGAGAACGAGAACGCACCGTCACCTGTGGTGCCAACAGCCAAATGGCGGTCCCAGGTGCCGCCAGCTGAGCTCAACTCAAGTCGAAGCCGCCCTTCACCGCAGTCGGTGACTGTGCCATTCACCTTGAGGGTCGACTCAGGAAGTTGTATGCCCGAGGAGCTTGCGTTTGCGACGCATTGCGTCGTTGGTCCAGGTGTGGGCGTCTCTTCCGCGTTGGCTGCCAGTGGTTGCGCGCAAACCAGGGTGCTCGTCAGAGCGGCGATGGCAAGGTGTTTCGGCGTGTGGGAACGTCGCAGTTGCATGGCGTGGTCTCTCCTCCAGGGCCTCAACTCTCGTAGATACACACAAGAATCGCATCCTGAGGAATTCTCAGCAAGTTTTTAGGGGACTCCGGGAGGGCCCCGATGGCTATCGCGGCCCTCCGTTCTCAACTGAGGGGATTTAGTCCGTGCCGGTATCGAATGACGAGCGCAACCCCGCCGCGTCGATGTCGTCATCGGGCTGGGGCGCGCCCAGCTCCGCGATCTGCGCGGCGCCGCCGGCCTCGATCTCGCCGAACAGCTTCGCCTGCTGGACACCGAGCGTGCCCTGCGAGGCGTAGAGCTCGAGCTTTTCGCGTGAGTCGGCGATGTCCAGGTTGCGCATGGTGAGCTGACCGATGCGGTCGGTGGGGCCAAACGCCGAATCTTCGACGCGCTCCATTGAGAGCTTGTCGCCGTCGTAACTGAGGTTCGGGCCGGTGGTGTTCAAGATGGTGTAGTCGTCGCCGCGACGCAGCCTGAGCGTCACCTCACCCGTCACCGCCGACGCCACCCAGCGCTGGATCGATTCGCGCAGCATGAGCGACTGTGGGTCCAGCCAGCGCCCCTCGTACAGCAGGCGGCCAAGACGCAGCCCCTGCTGGAAGTAGTTCGCGAGGGTGTCCTCGTTGTGGATTGCGGACAGGAGGCGCTCGTATGCGATCCAGAGCAACGCCATGCCGGGCGCCTCGTAGATGCCGCGCGACTTCGCCTCGATAATGCGGTTCTCGATCTGGTCAGCCATGCCCAGGCCGTGGCGGCCACCGATGGCGTTGGCCTCGATTACCAGCGCGACGGCGTCGTCGAAACGCTTGCCATTGATAGCGACGGGACGACCCTGCTCGAACGCGATGCGCACATCCTCGGTGTCGATCTTCACGGCCGGATCCCAAAACTTCACACCCATGATGGGTTCTACCGTCTCGAGTGACACGTCGAGTGCCTCGAGCGTCTTGGCCTCGTGGGTGGCACCCCAGATGTTGGCGTCGGTGGAGTAGGCCTTCTCCTTCGAGTCGCGGTAGGGGAGGCCTCGTTCGGTGAGCCACACGCTCATCTCGTCGCGGCCGCCGAGTTCGCTGACGAACTGCTCGTCGAGCCAGGGCTTATAGATGCGCAGTTGTGGGTTGGCCATGAGGCCGTAGCGGTAGAAGCGCTCGATGTCGTTGCCCTTGTAGGTGGAGCCGTCGCCCCAGATCATCACGTCGTCTTCGGCCATCGCGCGCACCAGCATGGTGCCGGTGACGGCGCGCCCGATGGGGGTGGTGTTGAAGTAGGCGCGGCCGGCTGAGCGGATGTGGAACGCGCCGCAAGCCAGCGCCGACAGGCCCTCCTCGACGAGCGGGCCGCGGACATCGACGAGCCTCGCGATCTCGGCGCCGTACTCCTTCGCGCGCCCAGGCACCGACGCGATGTCCGGCTCGTCGTACTGGCCGATGTCGGCGGTGTACGTGCAGGGAATTGCACCTGCTTCGCGCATCCAGGCCACAGCCACCGAGGTGTCGAGGCCACCAGAGAAAGCGATGCCGACGCGTTCGCCGACGGGGAGAGACGTTAGTACCTTAACCACGCGTCTACCCTAGGCCATTGGCACCCCACTGGCAGTCTCAGTCTCGCTGAGCCTGCATCACGCTCTACAGTTCCAGCACAATCTTGCCGACGTTGTCGCCGGACTCCAGCAGCTCGTGTGCGCGACGGACCTCGTCGAAGGGAATCCGGGTCTCCGGCGAGAGCTTGACCTTGCCGCTGCGCATGAGCGGCCACACCTGCCGCTCCACTTGGGCGCAGATCTCAGCCTTCTCAGCCTCGGGGCGGAACCGCAGCGACGTGGCCGTCACCGTGCCTTGTTTGCTGAGCAGCAGGCCGACGTTGAGCGTGCCTTTGACGCCGCCCTGCAGGCCGATCACCACCATGCGTCCACGACGAGCGAGAGCCTTGACGTTGGCCTCGAGGTACTTGGCGCCAATGATGTCGAGGATCACATCGGCGCCGTGCCCGTCGGTGGCCTCTTTGAGGGCTGCCACCCAGTCGCCGTGGTAGTCGAGCGCGATGTCGGTTCCGTGTTGGCGGCAGTGCTCGAGCTTCGCCTCGGTGCCCGCGGTGGCTGCGACGCGCGCGCCCAGCGCCTTGGCGTACTGGGTTGCGAACGTGCCGATGCCGCCCGCACCACCGTGTACGAGGAAGGTCTCGCCTTCCTTCAGGTGGGTGTGTTCGAGGTTGCTCACGACGGTGGCCGCCACCTCGAGCACGCCCGCAGCGCTCACGAGGTCAACGCCGGGAGGCGGGGAGATGAGCTGGCCTTCGGGAGCAACGAAGTACTCCGCTGCGCCGCCGCCTGCGAGGAGCGCGACAACCTCATCGCCGACGTTCCAGCGCTCGCATCCTTCCGCGACGGCTTCCACCACACCCGACGCCTCCAGGCCGAGCACGTCGGTGACGCCCTTCGGGGGTGGGTAGTGGCCCTGCCTCTGCAGCACGTCGGCGCGGTTCACGCCGACGGCGGTGGTGCGCACCAACACCTCGCCGGGGGCTGGGTAGGGTTTCTCGACTTCAGCGATGGTGAGCGCCGACGCATCTCCCGGTTCGGGAACGATCACTGCCTTCATGCCTCCACCCTGCCACACGCAGCAAGGCTCCGGGGCAGCGGGGCGCTTGAGGCTCGGGCGCCCGGTCTCGATGTTTGAGCCGCTGCCGGTCGTCTCTCGGTGATTGAGTAGCGCACGTAGCCCGCGTATCGAAATCCCGAGACGCAGCGGCACAAAAACTGCAAAACTCGCCAACAGTTGCGTGCCTCACGCTTGGCTGAGCGTAGAGGGGTGCGTCTGATGGCGAGTTTTGCAGTTTCTTCAGTGGTACACCCGCTGGTGTCTGGCCGCGATGTCTTCAATGTTCTGAATCGTGGTGGCGTAATGGCTTGTCTGGTTTCCTTGACGGATGCGCTGTTGTCTGGAATGGTTGACACTGTGGAGGTTGAGATCTGGCGTAGCGCTTATAAGCACGGCGTCAGCGATGCAGATATTCGGCACGCGTTGCGCAACCGGGTCAAGACCCTCCTCACTGAGGATGAAATGGTGATGATCATCGGTCCTGCCGAGAACGCCACCATGCTTGAGGTCGGCATTGGCCGTACCGGAGCAATCGTCCACGCTATGCCCGCCCGTGCCAAGTACTGGCCCTGACAGAAGGTGATCGCCATGCACATCAACGACCAGGACGCCATTCGATTCGAGACCGCTCATGACGGGGCGGGCCCCGACATCATCACCGAGATCGACGGCGATGCATTCGACGAGATCGTTGCAGCTCGTCGTGCAGCAACAGCAGCTGACGAAGCGCTCGTTGCAGCGGTCACTCGCGCACGCGCCAAAGGGCAGACATGGGAGGCCATCGGTGCCGCCCTCGGCGTCAGTCGTCAAGCCGCTCACGCCAAGTACGCCAAGGCCTGAAGCCGCACATCGAGATGCGCGGGTGCCCGTCTCTCGGATGATTAAGCCGCTGCCAGAGGCGGCGGCTCGAAAACATCCACGGTGTGGTTTCGATACGCGCCCTTCGGGCGCTACTCAACCACCTGGCGCAAGGCGCGGGTGCTACTCAACCACCTGGCGTGACGCGCGGGCGCTGCTCAACCAGCTGGCGGTGCGGCGTCGGGCCAGGGGAGCTGGCGACTACTCCGGAACACGCGCTCGGAGCCGTCGACGGGGTCGATGAATCGCAGCTCGGTGGCGAGCAGCCCGAGCGGGTGGGTGAAATCGTCGATGCTCCACGGCTGCACCACTGGGTAGAGCGGGTCATTCCACAACGGAATCCCCAGTTCAAGAAAGTGCATGCGGATCTGATGCGTCTTGCCGGTCAGCGGTGTCGCCTCGTAGCGGCCCCAACCGCCGCGCACATCCAGCAGCCGCACGTCGGTGTGCGCGTTGGGTGGCAAGTCGAGACGCTCGGCCTGCATGGTTCCCACGCGCTTCACCAGGTGTGACGAGACACGTCGCGGAAAGGCTAACCCATCGTCGACGGGGGCCATCACCTCGTAGGTTTTGCGCGTCGTCGGCACGCCGAAAATGGAGTGATAGGGCGCGCGCCAGCGCTTCGTGGTGGCCATGAGCAGCACGCCGGCGGTGGCCCGGTCGAGGCGATGCACCGCCGACAACTCCGGCATTCCGAGCGCCTGCCGCGCCCGCACCACGGCCGACTGCACCACGTGCCGGCCGCGGGGAATCGTCGAGAGGAAGTGAGGTTTATCGAGCACCACAATGCGCTCGTCTTGATGCAGCACCGTGAGTTCCCCGGGCACCTCGGGCTCGTCGCGCAGCTCGCGGTGAAACCACACGAAGGTGTGCGGGCGGTAGATCTCGTCGCCGGTCCACGGCCGACCGTGCTGGTCGACGAAGTCACCGCGCGCCAACATCGCGTCGACGCGATCACCGTCGGCGGCGAGCTTGTCACGCAAGAACGCACCCATCGTCGGCCAAGGCAGCGCGTTGCTCGGGTCGCGGTCAGGGGTGCGCACCCACGCCGCTTGCAGCCCGTGGCGGGGCGGAAGGGGCGACTTGGGCGGCATCAGGGTCCTCACTCGTTGGGTGGTGGTGCTGTGGCGTGAGCATACCGGGCGGGTGCGGTAAGCTCGTGGCCCTGGCGAGGTCGCATAGTGGACTAGTGCAGCCGCCTTGAAAGCGGCCGAGGTGCAAGCCTCCGTGGGTTCGAATCCCACCCTCGCCGCCAACCACGACAAGCCCGACGCCGCGCCGAACTGGCTAGCCACTTGAGTACACTCTCGGTATGCCCGAGCGCACGTTCTTCCTCAAATCCCGTCCGCCGCTGCGCGCCTTTCTCCTCGCCGCGCTGCTGAGTCTCGTCGGAGGGGTGCTGACAGTGTTGTCGCTGCAACACGGATGGAGCGCACTGGCCGTCGCCTTCTTCATCATCGTCTTGGTGCTGGGCGTTGCGCTGTTCACCGTCGCGATTGTGGCGACGATCAGGCTCGGCGTGCGGATCACCATCACCGACGACGGGTACAAGGTGTCGGGCACGCAGACCACCCGTGAGGGGCAATGGAAGGACGTCTCGAAGGTCACCCAGGCCGTCGAAGGCGCGCACATCACCATCTACCACGGCGACGTTCGCCGCACCCACCTCATTTTCCCTGGCGGGCCGGCGCAGGCCCAGATGCAGGATGTTATCGACGAGATCATGGCCCGGCTCGAACGCGTTAAGCAGGGCTGAACGTCACTCCTCCTTCGGGTTGAACGCGCAGGCGTCCGCGATGTCTTGGGCGCCGTTACCGTCGTTCTTGTCGTTCCCCTTGTCCCTGTCGTCTGGCTCGTTGCTGGGGGTGGGCGACGGCGTGGGTGCTGCCGTCGGTGTCTTCGGCCCGTTGATGGCGTCTTGGACGTAGGCGCGCATCTTGTCGAAGTCGGGGTTCTCGTAGGAGTAACCGTTCTTGCCCATCGTGAACGCGAGGCGCAGCATCTTCTGCTTCTGGGTTTTGAGCGCGAGATCGGTGAGCGATTCGAGCATGTGCTGCGGGATGTCGGTGAGCACCATGTCGCTCGACGCGCCCGCGATAGCTTCAAAGCGCGTGAGGAGCGTCGTCGGGTTGGCCTGATCGGTGATGGCCTTGATGAGGCACGACTGACGCTCCATGCGCGAGTAGTCGCTGGTGCTCCAACGGCTGCGGGCGTACCAAAGGCCTTCGTTGCCGTTCAGATGCTGGTTTGCGCCCACCTCAAGCCAGCCCGCAGCGCGTCGGTTCTCGGAGTTGCCGCCCATCGGGAGGCGCTCGTTGATGTTGACTGTGACGCCGCCCATGGCGTCGATGAGGTTGCGCAGCCCGTCGATGTTGAGCAGCAGGAAGTAGTGCACGGGCAGGCCAGTGATGCCCTCCACACCTTGTTTCAGGGCTTCGGCGCCGCGGTACGTCTGACCCTCGAACAGGTGTGGATAGTCGCGGTCGGTGCGTTCCCAGATGGCGTTGAAGTGCCACTCCGCGGGGTCGCCGTCGCCGCGGAACCCGTCGGGGAACTCTGTCGCCATCTCGCTGCCCTCGGGGAAGGGCGTGTATTGCAGATTTCGGGGGATCTGGATGAGCGTCGTGGCACCCGTGGCGGTGTCGACGCTTGCGAGCATCACCGTGTCGGTGCGGAATCCGGATCGCTCCTTCACACCGCTCTCGATGCGGCCCTGATCCAGGTCGGAGCCGATGAGCAGGATGTTCAGGCGCTTGAGGTCGCCAAACGGGTTCTCCCCGCTGCCGTCTAGGGTTGGCTTCGAGCCCGATACCACGTCGTTATCTGAGCCGAACGTTTTGCTCAGCGTGCTCGCCAGCACCTGCGAATAGGCGGCACCCACAGCCACCGGTGTTGCGACCGCGAGCGACAACACCCCGACGAGAACCGCGCCGGCGAAGCGCTTGCCTTGGCTGATTGCTTTCGAGCGCGTCGCGAGATGCGTCATCACGATAAGCGCCACCCACAACAGACCCATCCCGATCAGCACGACGGTTACGATGTGCAGCACGCCTCTGCCCGACGCCAAGCCGACGGCCGCCGACACGGCTGCCGAAATGAAGCTCTCCCCAGCGTCAGGCTTCACTCGAGACGCGAAAAGCAACGCGCCGGCGAGCGTTACGCCCACGAAGCCGAGCGCGACGATCGCGCCCAGCCTGCGGTTCTCCTTCTTGCGGCTGCCCACCAGGCCAAGGCCCGGAACCAACGTGGAAAGGATGGTGAGCAGCACCGTCCGGCGGAAGTGAGGCTGGGAACCGGGCGCTTTGGTGTGCTTGACGGGGGTCGGTTCGGGCGCGGGATGGTCATCCTCGCGCAGGAGATTGTTGAGAGAGGTTCGCTGCCACGCCGTGGGCAGCCTACCGTGACGTGCCTCCTCGGGGCGCCCGAGTGCTTCGTGGGTGTGCGGCTGCATGTCAGTGAGTTCGTCGTCGATGAGAAGACGTCGAGGACGCTCCTCTCGGAAGAGACCCGAGAGGTCGGCGTCGCTCTCAGCTCTGCGCCGTGGCGCGGGAGTGTGGGGCTCTTCCATTCGTTTCCTCCTCGCGCCAGTGTAACCGCGCGGCGGAAGAATATTGATGTCGGGATGCTTCGGGCAGCAGACGAGTTGCGCGCTCACCCCGTTTGGCCGGTACAGTTGGCCGTTGTTGGAGGTGTCGCCTAGTCCGGTCTATGGCGCCCGCCTGCTAAGCGGGTTGAGGGCTTCAACCCTCTCGCGGGTTCAAATCCCGCCACCTCCGCCGATCCGCCCGGTGCGCTCCCGCGCCGGGCGGTTTCATGTCGCGAGGGTGTCCCGGCAGAGAATTTTGTGCTGAGGCGCCAGGTGGGTATAGTTCTTTTCTGCCCAAGCGCACGTGGCTCAATGGATAGAGCATCTGACTACGGATCAGAAGGTTGGGGGTTCGAGTCCTCCCGTGCGCGCCAGCTAGCCCCCGGCTCATCACCGGGGGCATTTTCATGCTCCGGTGTGCTTGCCACAATGGTGGTATGACTTCCATCTGGGCACACCGGGGCGCCAGCCGACGCGCGCCTGAGAACACCCTTCCCGCGTTCGAGATTGCCGTCGAACTTGGCGCTGACGGCGTCGAACTCGACGTGCAACGCACCGCCGACGGCGAACTCGTCGTCATCCACGACGAGACCGTCGACCGCACCACCAACGGCACCGGCGCCGTCGCGCGGCTCACCTCCGACGGGGTCCGCGCGCTGGACGCGTCGGCTGGCCTCCCGGGCTTTGGGGGCACGCGGGTGCCCACCTTGCGGCAGGTGCTGGAGCTGCTGCGCGGCACGGGGGTGCGGGTGAACGTCGAGCTCAAGACGAGCATCGAGCGCTACCTGGGCATCGAACGCGAAGCGCTGGCGCTCGTCGATGAACTCGGTATGAGGGAGCAGGTGGTGTGGTCGTCGTTCCGGCACGCGTCGGTGACGGGCCTCGTCGGGGATGTTGCGGCGAGGCAGTTGGCGCTGCTGATGTCCGACGTGCTCGTGCGCCCGTGGAGCTACGCGGCGGAGTTGGGCGTCGGTGCGCTCCATCCTGGTCTGCACGTGCTGCAGGAACCCGGTTGGATTACCCACGCCCACGAGGCCGGGCTGCAGGTGCGCACGTGGACCGTCGACGATCCCGAGCACCTGCAGCTGGCGGCGTGGGCCGGCGTTGATGCGATCATCACGAACGTTCCCGACGTGGCTCGCTCGCTGCTCGGCTGACAGGGCAAAGATAGATCAAGTTCGTGGCTGGTCTACCCACCACCAACTTGATCTATCTTGCACTCGCTAGGCTCGCCCCATGAGCAACCCCTTCAAACCCGAGCTGTGGGAGCCCGTCGAGGGTTTCGACTTCACCGACGTCACCTACCACCGCGCGAAGCACGTGCCGGCCGTGCGCATCGCGTTCGACCGCCCCGAGGTGCGCAACGCGTTCCGCCCGCACACCGTCGACGAGCTCTACCGCGCGCTTGACCACGCCCGCCAGGCCTCCGACGTGGGCTGCGTGCTGCTGACCGGCAACGGCCCCAGCCCCAAGGACGGCGGCTGGGCGTTCTGCTCAGGCGGCGACCAGCGCATCCGCGGCAAGGCAGGCTACCAATACGCCGACGGTGACAGCGCGGCCGACGTCGACCCGGCTAAGCTTGGCCGACTCCACATCCTCGAGGTGCAGCGCCTCATCCGCTTCATGCCCAAGGTGGTGATTGCCCTGGTCGGGGGTTGGGCGGCCGGTGGTGGGCACTCGCTGCACGTCGTCGCCGACCTCACCCTCGCCTCCGCCGAGCACGCCAAGTTCAAGCAGACCGACGCCGACGTCGGCTCCTTCGACGCCGGCTACGGGTCTGCGTATCTTGCTCGCCAGGTGGGGCAGAAGTTTGCCCGCGAAATCTTCTTCCTCGGCGACACCTACACCGCCGACGACGCCTACCGCATGGGGATGGTGAACAAGGTGGTGCCGCACGCCGACCTTGAAGACGAAGGGCTCGCGTGGGCGGCGAAGATCTGCGGCAAGTCGCCGACGGCGCAGCGCATGCTGAAGTTTGCGTTCAACGCTGTCGACGATGGGCTGGTCGGCCAGCAGGTGTTCGCCGGCGAGACCACCAGGCTGGCGTACATGACCGACGAGGCCATCGAGGGCCGCGACGCGTTCCTCGAGAAGCGCGACCC
>NZ_CAMYFI010000035.1 GCF_947255005.1 uncultured Tessaracoccus sp.
TGAGCCGATGTAAGCCAACCAGCCGGCCTCGCTTTGTACGCAGCGAGGCCGGCTGCGCAATTCACCTACGACCCGGACAAGTTTTCCTGTCACTGTCCCCATTGGTTTGGTAGTTTGACAATATGACCCAGTCGCTCGCCTTCCCGGAGGTTCTGGACGCAATCCGAACCCAGACGACGCGCCTACTCGGAACCACCATTGAGTTCGACGAAGACGACTGGGCTGCACCCACGGTGTTGCCTGGATGGACGCGTTCGCACGTGGCCGCCCACCTCGTCGAGCAGGCAAGGCGCTTAACGAAGGCGCTCAGTGCCGAACAAGCATGCGACCCGGAGCCCGACCCCGCCAGCCTCCGATGTCAGTGGGAACGACAGGCCATCGACGAGGGCCTCACTCTACAAATTCGGCTCGACGAGTCTGCCGGGCAACTGCAAGAAGCCCTCGCGGGGCTCGAACGCCACACCGAGACGGTGCGCATTGCCGACGGCTGGACTGGCCCCGCATCCCTCATGCCAACATTGAGGTTGCGCGAACTCGTCGTGCATCACTTCGATCTCATCGGACGCGAAGCCCTCGATGTTCCCAGTTCGATACTGCTCACGATTGCAGAATTCGAGACGCTTCGCCCCCGCAATGCAGGGCTTCCGCCTGTGTTACTGGTGGCTGACGAGGGCTTTTCCGCTCGGATTGGCGCAGAATCGGGCGACACCACGACGGTCATCGGCCCGCTCGCTGATCTCTGCCTCTGGCTCGCGAGAGGCATCATCTCGGACCACATCAGCGGCGCGAGCACCGTGCCCATGCCGCTACGTACCTAGCCTGGGTGAGCGAATACGTGCACCGAGGCGCTGGTAGCCCTTCGGCTTCACCCATGAGAGCAGTTCAAGCGTTTCTCACGGTGAGCTCGGTGTGCCCTAAGCTGTTGCCGACACTACGTGTTGGGAGGAACAATGACGCAACCTCCGAATTGGCAGGGCAATGGCAACACTGGGGGTAGCTGGAACCAGCCAGGCCAGGGGCAAGCGCACCTAGGCTATGGGCGGCCGAGCCAGGGCTTCTCGAACCAGGGCCAAGGCCATCCACAGCGGTACTGGCAGCAATCCTATGGCCAGGGTGCGGGCCAACAGTTCCCTCCCGCAGGCGGCCAACCCTACGGATACCCGCCCCAGGAACCGAAGAAGGGGTTCCCCACCGTCGCTGTCATCTCCGTGCTCGCCACGCTCCTGATCGTCGCGGGCGGCGTCGGTATCTTTCTCGCAACCGAGGGCGAGGAGCCCACCGCTCAGCCATCTACGCAGGAGAGCAGCGAGTCTTCCGATTCGCCGGGCGAGTCTCCGTTTGACGACCCGAGCGCGACACCCGAGAAGGAGCCTTCGGCAAAGTGTGAGGAAGAGCCTCCGACAACGCCTGCGTCGCATCCGTCCGATGCCCGTACGCAGCCGGCGAACGAGAACCCCCGCGACTTCGACCTCCGTGACTTCCCGGCTAACACGTGTTACACCGTCAAGGGTTCGCCAAACAATCCGACGTTGGAGAAGTCGCCATGCCAGCAAGATCCTGCAGACGGCGTGACGCTGTATGCCATGTTCTCCCGCGCTGGAAAGCACGCGTGTTATCGCGGGTTGCCCATCGAGAGGGTTCGAGGCTCCGAGGTGATCGCGACGATGTGCTTCGGCCCCGAATTCGTGGAAGACCATTGCTACAGCAAGGACAACCACATATCCGGCTACCAACCCGCGAAGTGCCCCAACGGTGATTTCAAGGTGGCCTCCGTCGTTCCGCGTGCCAATGCCACCTGCTCCGACAGTCAGAGGGCCTACGGCTTCGGTTCCGATTGGAACCGCACCTATTGCTTCGCGCCCCCGAAGTAGCGAGGTCGCCTGACACCGGGCGCGTAGGCTAACGGTTATGCGCCCGATCGAAGAACTCCAACGTCAAGTAGCACCGCTCAAGGTGCACGCTGATTTCGAACCTTCGGGGGATCAGCCGAAGGCGATTGATGAGCTCGAGCAGCGCATCCGAGCAGGTGAACAGGATGTCGTGCTCCTGGGCGCGACAGGCACGGGCAAGACAGCGACGATCGCGTGGCTCGCGGAGCGCCTACAGCGCCCCATGTTGGTGATGCAGCCCAACAAAACGTTGGCCGCCCAATTCGCAGCCGAGCTACGTGATTTCTTCCCGGACAACGCCGTCGAGTATTTCGTGTCGTACTACGACTATTACCAGCCCGAGGCGTACTTGCCGCAGACCGATACCTACATCGAGAAAGACTCCTCGCTCAATGAAGAGGTGGAGCGGATGCGGCACGCCGCCACCAGCTCGCTGCTGACGCGCCGGGACGTGATCGTGGTCGCGACGGTTTCGGCCATCTACGGCCTCGGCACTCCCGAGGAATACCTTGACCAACGCATCACGTTGCGCGTGGGCGACGAGATGGATCGCGACGATCTGCTCAGGCATCTCGTCGACATCCAGTACGCACGCAACGACATGGGTGGTGGACGCGGCACCTTCAAGGTGAAGGGCGACACGCTCGAGGTCTACCCCATGTATGAGGAGAACGCCGTCCGGATCGAATTCTTCGGCGACGAAATCGAGCGGATCGCCACCATCCATCCCGTGAGTGCGGCCACGCTGCACGAAGATGAGCAGATCTACATCTTCCCCGCCTCCCACTACGCCGCGGGCAACGAGCGGATGGAGCGTGCGATCAACGGCATCGAGGCGGAACTCGCCGCGCGCTTGCAAGACCTTGAGGCGGCTGGCAACCTCCTGGAGGCGCAGCGCCTGAAGATGCGCACCACCTACGATCTCGAGATGATGCGCCAGATCGGCACGTGTTCCGGCATCGAGAACTACTCGCTCCACATCGACGGACGTGAGCCTGGCAGTCCCCCGTCGTGTTTGCTGGATTACTTCCCAGAAGATTTCGTGCTCGTCTTGGACGAGAGCCACGTGTCCGTGCCGCAGATAGGCGGCATGTTTGAAGGCGACGCGTCCCGGAAACGCACACTAGTAGAACACGGTTTCCGGCTGCCGTCCGCACTCGACAATCGCCCGCTGCGGTTCGACGAGTTCCAGGAGCGTATTGGGCAGACGGTGTACCTCTCGGCCACGCCCGGGCCGTACGAGCTGGAGCGTGCCGACGGCGTGGTCGAGCTCATCATCCGCCCGACGGGCCTCGTTGACCCCGAGATCGTGCTAAAACCCACCAAGGGTCAGATCGACGACCTCATCGCCGAGGTGCAGGCCCGCACCGAGCGCAACGAACGCGTGCTCGTTACAACACTGACGAAGAAGATGGCCGAAGACCTCACCGATTTCCTCGTCGAGGCAGGCATCCGAACCCGATACCTGCACTCGGACATCGCCACCTTGGAGCGCCTCGACCTGCTGCGCGATCTGCGGCTGGGCGAGTACGACGTCCTCGTCGGTATCAACCTGCTGCGCGAGGGCCTCGACCTGCCGGAGGTGTCACTCGTCGCCATTTTGGATGCCGACAAGGAAGGGTTCCTGCGCTCGGAACGCTCGCTGATCCAGACCATCGGGCGCGCAGCGCGCAACGTCGGCGGCCAGGTGCACATGTACGCCGACTCGGTGACGCCGTCGATGCAGGCCGCGATCGACGAGACGAACCGCCGCCGCGACATCCAGATGGCGTGGAACCGCGAGCGTGGCATCGATCCGCAGCCGCTGCGCAAGCGCATCGCGGATGTGAGCGAGATGCTCGCGCGAGAGGACGCCGATACCCGGGATCTCCTCGAAGGCGCAGGCAAGCGCGCGCTGGACACGTCGGCGATGGCGGAGCAGGAACTCGCTCAGCTCATCGAGGATCTCACCGCACAGATGCATCAGGCGGCCGCAGAGCTGCAATTCGAGCTGGCTGCCCGGCATCGCGATGAGATCGCCGATCTCAAGAAGGAGCTGCGGCAGATGATCGAGGCCAATAAGTAAGGCGCGTCTTTTTTCGCCGCGGCGCATCCGTGCAGATTATCTGCTGCTACGCTCGGGCTTGTCGCCCGGGAGAATCGACATCGATGCCGAAGGAGCAATCGCCCCGATAATCTCTCAGGCCCCAGAACCGGGCGATGCACAACTCTGGAGAGTGGCCACGTGGCCCGCCGAAGGATCAAAGATCTCAGGTACCGAGGACAGAGGGGGCGCCGACCCCGTCGGTTCTGCACGCTCGACCACCGTGGAGGCACCGCAATGACTGCCCTGTTAACCACCCCACTGCACGACTTCCACATCGCCCACGGTGGCTCCATGGTGGAGTTCGCCGGCTGGGATATGCCGGTGCACTACGCCGCCGGTCTGCTCGCCGAACACAACCACACTCGTGAAGCCGCGAGCCTGTTCGATGTCAGCCACATGGGGCAGGTGCTGCTCCGCGGTGACAGCCTTGAGACAGCCGGGGCCGCGCTCGAAGCGCTGACCCCCGCGAGCGTGCTGGGGTTGAAGCCGTGGCGGCAGCGCTACGGCCTCTTCACCAACGCCCAGGGCGGCATTCTGGACGACTTCATGTTCGCCAACCATGTAACGCACTGGCTCCTCGTCGTGAATGCCGCGAGGACCGAGCACGACTTGGGGCTACTGCGGCAGGTGGACGGGCTGGAGGTAGAGCACGTCACCAACCGGGCGTTGCTGGCGGTCCAGGGGCCGAAGGCGGAAGCCGAGCTCGCCCGCCTCATCCCGGACGTGACCGCAATGGTTTTCATGGATTCGCGACGGCTCAATTGGGATGGCACCGAGCTATGGGTGTCCCGGTCTGGCTACACCGGTGAGGACGGGTTTGAGGTGTCGCTGCCAGCGGAACGCGCCGTCGAGTTCGCGGAGGCGCTGCTCGCAGGCGACGTGGTTCGCCTCGCCGGGCTGGGCGCCCGGGATTCGTTGCGGCTGGAGGCCGGCATGTGTCTGTACGGCCACGACCTCTCCCCCGAGATCACGCCCGCCCAGGCCGATCTCGGCTGGGCCGTGCCGAAGGTGCGCCGCCCTGGCGGCAGCCGGGCAGGAGGGTATCCCGGCGCGGACATCGTCGCCGGGGAACTCGCCGACGATGCCTCCCGCGTGCGCGTCGGTCTCCGCCCCGACGGGCGCGCCCCCATCCGCGAGGGCGCCCGCATCTTCGCCGACGAAGCCAGTTCGGAACCCATCGCTGAGGTCACCTCCGGTTCGTTCAGCCCGACACTGCGCGCACCAGTGGCCATGGCAATGTTGCCGCAGGGCTACGCCGTCGGCGATGCGGTCTTCGCAGAGCTACGCGGCAAACGGGTGCGCTGCACCGTCGCAGAACTTCCGTTCATCCAACTCAATTACAAGCGCTGAAGGAGCCAACATGATCAAGTACACCGAAGACCACGAGTGGCTGGCGATCCACGACGACGTTGCCACCGTCGGCATCACCGCCCATGCCGCCGAGCAACTCGGCGACATCATTTTCATTGAGCTCCCCGAGGAGGGCACGGCGGTCGCGGAGGGCGACGAGATCGTCGTGATCGAGTCGGTGAAAGCCGCCTCAGATATCACGGCTCCTGTGAGCGGCACCATCGTCGAGGCGAACACGGACGTGGTGGACGATCCCGCGAGCGTGAACGACGACGCCATGTCGGCTTGGTTCTTCAAGATCAAGCTCGACGACCCGTCCATCGTCGAAGGGTTCATGGACGAGGACGCCTACGAGGCCTTGATCAGCTGACATGTGGAGCGCAACGAACTACGACCCTGACGATTTCGCACACCGTCGTCACATTGGCCCCTCCCCCTCCGAACGCGAGCGCATGCTCAAGGCCATCGGCGTGGCGTCGGTGGAGGAATTGATCGACCAGACCATCCCCCGCAGCATTCGCCAGTCCGCCGAGTTGGATTGGGAGCCGCTCACCGAAGGCGAGGTGCTGGCCCGCCTTCGCAAGGTTGCAGCCAGCAATCAGCATATGACGTCGCTGATTGGTCAGGGTTACTACGGTACGGTCACGCCGCCTGCGATCCAGCGCAACATTTTCGAGAATCCCGCCTGGTATACGGCCTATACGCCCTACCAGCCCGAGATCTCCCAAGGGCGTTTGGAGGCGTTGCTGAACTTCCAGACGATGGCCTCCGACCTCACTGGGCTGCCCATCGCCAACGCGAGCCTCCTCGACGAAGCCACCGCCGTCGCCGAGGGCATGGCCATGGCGAAGCGCGCGTCGAAGGCGAAGTCGAACGTGTTCTTCGTTGACGAGGAGCTCCACCCGCAGGTGATCTCCGTGCTCCTCACCCGGGCACGGCCACTGGGCGTGGAGTGCGTCGTCGGGCCGTTGGATTCGTTGCGCGCCAGCCAGGTGTTTGGCGCGGCGCTGGCGCATCTGGGCACGCACGGTGAGCTGCGTGATCTGTCGCAGCAGTGCGCCGACTTGCATGCCGCGAAGGCGCTCGCGGTGGTGACTTCGGACTTGCTGGCGCTGACGCTGGTGCAGGAGCCGGGCGCGATGGGTGCCGACGTGTGCGTGGGCTCGGCGCAACGCTTCGGTGTGCCGATGGGCTACGGTGGCCCGCACGCCGCGTTCATGGCGACGACGGAGGCGCTGAAACGCACGATGCCAGGGAGGCTCGTCGGAGTCTCTATCGACGCGTCTGGGGCGAAGGCCTACCGTCTCGCCTTGCAGACTCGCGAGCAGCACATCCGCCGCGAGAAGGCGACGTCAAACGTCTGCACGGCACAGGCGCTCCTGGCCGTCATGGCGTCGATGTATGCGGTGTTCCATGGCCCTCAAGGGTTGAGAGCCATCGCCGAGCGTGTGCACCTGTGGACGGTTGCGGTCGCCCGCACGCTGCGTGACGCCGGTTTCCAGGTGGCGCCGGAGCACTTCTTCGACACGCTCACCGTGCACGTCGGCGAGCACCAGGCTGACGTGTTGATGAACGCCGAGCGTCGCGGGTTGAATCTTCGTCGTGTCGGGCGCGACGCCGTCGGGATGAGCTTCGACGAGACGACGAACGCCGACATCGTGGGGCGTTTGCTGGACGCGTTTGGCGTCGACGCGGCTGCCGAGCCCGCCGCTGAGTCCGCTGTTCCCGACGAGTGGCTGCGCACCAGCGCCTACCTCACCCACGAGGTGTTCCACATGAACCGGGCCGAGACGGAGATGATGCGCTACATGCGCCGGCTCTCCGATCGTGATCTTGCGCTCGACCGCGCCATGATCCCGCTCGGGTCTTGCACGATGAAGCTCAACGCGGCGGTCGAAATGATGCCAGTGTCGTGGCCGGAATTCGCCGGGCTGCACCCCTTCGCGCCGTCCGGCCAAGCACGAGGCTACGCGGAACTCGTCGAGGATCTCGAGCAGAAGCTCTGCGCGATCACCGGATACGACGCGTTCTCGATGCAGCCGAACTCCGGCGCGCAGGGCGAGTTCGCGGGGCTCATGACGATCGCTCGCTACCACCGCTCGCGCGGTGACGAGCAGCGTCGGATTTGCCTCATCCCCACCTCGGCCCACGGCACCAACCCGGCATCGGCACACATGGCCGGCCTCGACGTCGTCGCGGTGAAGTCGCTCGACAACGGCGACATCGACCTCGACGACTTCCGCGCCAAGGCAGATGCCGCCGGCGACGAGCTCGCCGCCGTGATGATCACGTACCCGTCGACGCACGGCGTGTTTGAAGACACGGTGCGCCAGGTGGCGGGGATCACCCATGCGCATGGCGGGCAGGTCTACATCGACGGCGCCAATATGAACGCCCTCGTCGGGCTGGTGAAGCTTGGTGAGATTGGCGGCGACGTGAGCCACCTCAATCTGCACAAGACCTTCGCCATCCCGCACGGTGGCGGCGGTCCGGGGATGGGCCCCATCGGGGTCAAGCAGCATCTTGTGGAGCACCTGCCGACCGATCCGGCGACGGGCGAGGAGGGTGCAGTCAGCGCTGCGGCGTTCGGTTCTGCGTCGGTGCTGCTGATCTCCTGGGCCTACCTCTTGCTGATGGGCGGGCAGGGGCTTAAGCATGCGACGGAGTCGGCCATTTTGAATGCCAACTACATCGCGGCGAGGCTGGGCGAACGCTACCCGGTGCTGTACGCGGGTGAGGCAGGGCGCGTCGCGCACGAGTGCATCCTCGACACCCGTGTGTACGCGCCGAAGGTGACGGTCGATGACTTCGCGAAGCGCCTCGTCGATCACGGTTTCCACGCGCCGACGATGTCGTTCCCCGTTGCGGGGACGCTGATGGTGGAGCCCACAGAGTCGGAGACGCTGTTCGAGCTGGATCGCTTCTGTGACGCCATGCTCGAGATGGCCGACGAAGCCGACGCGGTGCTACGTGGAGATATCGCGCCGGAGGATTCGCCGCTTCGGCATGCCCCGCATACCGCCAAGAGCCTCGTCGGAGACTGGAACCGGGCGTACACGCGTGAGCAGGCCGTGTTCCCGGCAGGCACTCGCAATGTCGACAAGTACTGGCCCGCAGTGGGTCGCGTCGACAACGCGTACGGCGACCGCAACCTCATGTGCACGTGTCCCCCGTGGGGCGAGGACAACTTGGACGCCTGAACCTCTTTACGAATCAAGGTCAGCCGCGCCCGGAGCGTCTAGGGTCTCCTCCACATACCCCTTCCTCGCGACCCGTTCCCGTGTTACGCTCGCCGAAGATTCGGCACCGCCGCCGACGAGCCCAAGGAGAACCCATGCCCGCTCGCCTCCGCTCACTGATCGCAACTCTCGCTGTACTGGCGCTGGCGGGCTGCGGCGCCCAGCCCGCCGAGCCGGCTCCGTCGGCGCCCGTCACGATGCACGTCGACGGGCCTGTCTACGACTCTCTCGACCAGCTCGACCGCGACGCCGACGTCATTGCCTCGCTCGAGATCATCTCCTCGAAGCAGGACGAGCTGCTGCCCGAGTACTCCGGTGACGACCCCAGCACCAACCCCGCAGCCGGGGCGCCCGCCGCTCCCAGCTCGGAGGACATCCGCGACGGAGCCGTCCCGATCACCGTGCACACCGTACGCGTCGTGGATGTGCTGCGCGGAGCAGGCGACGGGGAGGAACTCACGCTGATCGAACTCGGCGGGCCGAAGGCCACCGTCCAAGACCGCCCGAAGCTCACCGACGCTCTGGGCCCGGACACCGTCGCTTTCCTCACGCGACTTCCCGACGGCCGCTACGAGGTGCTGGGCCGAGGGCAGGGCCTCCTCCAGCGCCGCGACTACCAGTATGTGAGCCTCACCGAGCCGCGGATCAGCGTCGACGAGCAGCGGGTGACCTCGCTACGTTGAGCCCTCGCCCGAGGCTTCGCTCCGCAAGCGCGCCATCGTCGCTTCCACCTGCTCGCGGACCGCAGCGAGGCTGCCTGAGTTGTCGATGACGTGGGTTGCCGCGGCGAGCCGCTCCTCCCGCGTCGCCTGAGAATGAATCCTCGCCCATGCCTCGTCGTCGGAATAGTTGTTTCGAGCAATCAGCCGCGCATGCTGAACCTCGACAGGCACGTCCACAACAATGACTTCGTCGAAGCCCCGCTCGAGTCCTCCCTCCACCAGCAGCGGAATCACCGAAATTGCCACGACGTCCGCCGGCACCTCGGCGAGTAGCTGCTCGCGGCGCGCCGCCACCAGCGGATGCGTGATGGCACCTAGATCACGGCGAGCTTCGTCGTCGCCGAAGACGATCGCTCCCAACGCTGCCCTGTCGAGCTGGCCGTCGTCGGTGAGGACTCTTTTCCCGAAGCGCTCGACGATGGCCTCCAGCCCAGGCGTCCCCGGCTCGACCACTTCGCGAGCGAGCACATCCGAATCCACGATGACCGCCCCCAGCTCAGCAAACATGTCCGCGACGGTGGACTTGCCCGAGGCAATACCTCCGGTCAGTGCGATACGTGTCATGCACACGATCATGCCAGCTTCGCGCAGCCGGCGACGATTACGCCCACCCCGAGAAAGCAGGCCCAAGGAAGAAACTGCAAAACTCGCCAACAGCTGGACGCCTCCAGCGTGCGCCAAGCGTAAGGCTTCGCACTGTTGGCGAGTTTTGCAGTTTCTCCCTGCGGCACCCAGGCTTCCCTGCATCCCGCCCAGAACGCCAAACGGCGCCCCCTTGGGGGCGCCGTTTGTACGTTGTCAGCGGATCAGTTGCCGCCGGTCAGCTTCTCGCGGAGAGCCTGCAGTGCTTCGTCAGAAGCGAGCGAGCCCTCGTCGGTGGTTTCGGAGACGTAGCCAGTGCCGGCTTCGACTGCGGCTTCGCGGGCCTCGGTCTCGGCGTCCTCGACCTGACGCTTGTGGGCCTCCCAGAGTGCCTGAGCTTCGGCGTACTGGGCCTCCCAAGCAGCGCGCTGCTCTTCGTAGCCTTCCTTCCACTCGTTGGTCTCCGGATCGAAGCCCTCGGGGTAGATGTAGTTGCCCTGCTCGTCGTAGCTGGCCGTCATGCCGTACAGCGACGGATCGAACTCGTCGGCTGCGACGTCAACACCCTCGTTCGCCTGCTTGAGCGAGAGGGAAACGCGGCGACGCTCGAGGTCGATGTCGATGACCTTGACCATGACGTCGTCGCCAATGGAGACGACCTGCTCGGGGATCTCGACGTGACGCTCAGCGAGCTCGGAGACGTGGACGAGGCCCTCGATGCCTTCGCCCACGCGAACGAATGCACCGAACGGCACCAGCTTGGTGACCTTGCCAGGCACGATCTGGCCGATCTGGTGCAGACGGGCGAAGGTCTGCCACGGATCTTCCTGAGTGGCCTTGAGCGACAGCGACACGCGCTCGCGATCCATGTCGACTTCCAGCACCTCGACAGTTACAGGCATGCCCACCTCGACGACCTCGTTCGGGTGGTCGATGTGCTTCCACGACAGCTCGGAGACGTGCACGAGCCCGTCGACGCCGCCGAGGTCGACGAATGCACCGAAGTTGACGATGGAGGACACGACGCCCTTGCGGATCTGGCCCTTCTGCAGCGCGGTGAGGAACGAGTGGCGCACCTCGGACTGGGTCTGCTCAAGCCACGCACGACGCGACAGCACAACATTGTTGCGGTTCTTGTCGAGCTCGATGATCTTCGCTTCGAGCTCCATGCCAACGTACGGCTGGAGGTCGCGCACACGACGCATCTCGACCAGCGACGCCGGGAGGAAACCGCGCAGACCAATATCGACGATCAGGCCGCCCTTGACGACCTCGATGACGGTGCCGGAGACAACGCCGTCCTCGTCCTTGATCTTCTCGATGGTGCCCCACGCACGCTCGTACTGTGCACGCTTCTTCGAGAGAATAAGGCGGCCTTCCTTATCCTCCTTCTGCTGCACCAGAGCCTCGATCTCATCGCCAACCTGGACGACCTCGGACGGGTCCACATCGTGCTTGATGGAGAGTTCCTTGGAAGGAATAACGCCTTCGGTTTTGTAACCGATGTCGAGCAGGACTTCGTCGCGGTCGACTTTGACAACGGTGCCGGAGACGATGTCTCCGTCGTTGAAGTATTTAATGGTTTCATCGACGGCTTCAAGGAACGCTTCTGGGCTGCCGATGTCGTCAACCGCTACGGGCGACGCCTCAGTAGGGGAGGTCATGAAAGATGGGCTCCGATTTGGATGGTATGAACTTGGACGCACGGCGGTTGTGAAGCGAAGTGATGCGCTTCGCGTTGACCCCACTCCGTCCGAGGGCACAACAAACCACAATGCGGTTCAACATTAGGCCATCGCTCAAAGCGGGTCAATCCCACCCTCCCTGAGGGATGAGGGCTTCTTGTAGGGCGCTGTAGACTCCACGGCGTGAACTCGCGTAACAAGATTATCGCCATCGTTGCAGCCGTTGCAGCTCTCATCCTCATCGTCGGCGGCGGCCTGTATCTCGCCCGCCCCAAGGACGCACCCGAAGCCGCTTCGACGCCCAGCAGTAGTGCACCGGCGTCGACGCCCGTGTCGTCAGTTGCCCCGTCTGAGAGCCCAACAAAGGGGCTCACCTGCACCACCACAACCGACGGGTTCGTTCCAGTCCGTTACACCTTCTCTGGAGCGCTCCAGGCAGACGAAAAGGTGCTCTCTCTGGGGCAAGACGATGAAGGCAACATCGCCGCTCCTCCGCCTGCCGAGAAGCGCACGGCCGCTTGGTGGAATGAAGGCCCGAAACCCGGCACGCCGGGCAAGACGGTGCTCTCGATTCACACCTATCGCAACGGCAAGGCGCTCGGCAACGAGATGTACAAGGATGGCGCCTCGCAGATGAAGCCTGGCGATGAGATCAAGCTGTACGGTGAGAACGGCGAGGTAGCCTGCTACAAGTTCACCGAGGCCAAGAAGGTTATGGTCGACGAGTACGACCCGGATTCCGACGCGATGGTGGACTTCGACGGCGACTCCGAGGTCGCTATCATCATCTGCTGGGATTTCGACGGCAAGGCGGAAGAGCAGGGCCGTGATCCTTGGAAGTCTCGCGTGTTCTTCTACGGAGAACTGTTCTGAATCGGCCCTGCCGCGTCAGTCGCTTCGGGGTTAGTGGGCGGCACTGTGCCAGTTGTCGCCCACCCCGATAGACACTGCCAGCGGCACCTTGAAGTCAGCTGCTCCCTCCATCGCCTCAGCGACGAGCTGGGCCACATCATCGCGTTCTTCTGGGGCAATCTCGAGCACGAGTTCGTCGTGCACCTGAAGCAGTACCCGGCTGCGAAGCTTCGCCGATGTCAGCGCGGCGTCAACCGCGAGCATGGCGAGCTTGATCACGTCCGCAGCGGAGCCCTGGATGGGGGCGTTCAGCGCGGCACGCTGCGCCATCTCACGGCGCTGACGGTTCGACGACTGCAGGTCGGGCAGGTAGCGGCGTCTCCCCAGCATCGTCTCCGTGTATCCCTTGGCGCGGGCATCGTCGACGAGCCCAGCCAAGTAGCGCTGTACCCCACCCACGCGGGCGAAGTACTCGTCCATCAGCTCCTTCGCCTCTGAGACCGGAATGCCGAGCTGATTGGACAATCCGTAAGCGCTCAGCCCGTAGGCGAGCCCGTAGTTCATTGCCTTGATACGAGCGCGCATCTCCCCCGTCACCGCCGACGACTCCACGTGGAAGACCTTCGCAGCCATCTCGTTGTGGAAGTCACGGCCCGATTGAAAGGCCTCGATGAGCCCCTCATCGCCCGAGCCATCAGCCATGAGGCGCATCTCGATTTGCGAGTAGTCGGCACTCATCAGGGCCGAGTAGCCGTCGCCTGAAACAAAAGCCGTGCGGATTCGTCTGCCTAATTCGGTGCGGATGGGAATGTTTTGCAGGTTGGGTTCGGTCGACGAAAGCCTCCCAGTGGCGGCGATCGTCTGCTGGTAGGTGGTGTGGATACGTCCGTCTGGGCCTACCGCCGCGAGCAAACCATCCACCGTTTGCCGCAACTTGATGCGGTCGCGGTGGTTGAGCAGGTGCTCCAGGAATGGGTGTTCGGTTTTGGCAAACAGGTCGGCCAGGGCTTCCGCGTCGGTGGTGTAGCCCGACTTGGTGCGCCGCGTCTTCGGCATGCCAAGCTCGTCGAAGAGCACCGTCTGCAGTTGCTTCGGCGAACCCAGGTTGACCTCATGGCCCAGCACCTCGTACGCCTGCGATTGTGCCGTCTGGACGGCTTCGTCGAACTCCGCGCGCAACGATTGCAGGCGCTCCATGTCCACAGCGATGCCGGTGCGTTCCATACCCGCAAGCACCTGCATGAGAGGCTGTTCTAGATCAACGAGAAGCGAGCGCTGCCGCGATTCGTCGAGCTTGCTCTCGAGCACCTCCGCCAGATCCAGAACAGTACGAGCACGCAACATGGCGTTGTCGGCGTCGGTGTCGTCATCGAAATCCAACGTCTGCTGGGCGGGCGCATCGTCGTGGTTGAGCGAACGTTTAAGGTAGCGCATCGCGAGGTCTTCGAGCGCATACGAGCGCTGCTCCGGGTGCAAGAGATACGCCGCGAGCAACGTGTCGCATCGCACCCCGTCAAGCTGCCACCCCCGCTCCCAGATGCCCAACAGCGGGCCCTTCGCGTCGTGGATGACCTTGAGGCGTTTCGGATCGGCCAACCAGCTCGCGACAGCCTTGTCGTCGTCGGGGCCTAGATCGGACGTCGCGAAATATGCCGCCGCACCGTCGGCGCTGGCGACGGCGATCCCTATGATGTCGCCAGTGCCCCGCCCATAGTGCCCGACGAGGTGCACTCCCACCGGATTCGCGGTGTGGGCGCCAAGCCAACTGGCGACGGTGCCGGGCACGAGCACCGATCCCTCCACCTCCACGCTCTCGGCAGGCGAAGGCTCGTCGGCTTCTCCTCCCAGCTCGTCGAGGCGGGCACTCAGCACCCGGAACTCGAGCGCATCGAACAAGCTGGCGACGGCCTCGCGATCCCACGGCTCGCGGCCGAAGTCACCCGGGACAACCTCAAGTTCCACCGTGCGAACCAGTGCGTTCAGCCGGCGGTTTCGACGAACGTCGTCCAGGTGAGCGCGGAAGTTCTCGCCGGCCTTACCTCGCACGCTCTCTGCATTGTCGACGAGGTTGTCGAGGCCGTCGTACTCCTTTAGCCATTTGGCGGCGGTTTTGGGGCCAACCCCCGGAACTCCCGGCAGGTTATCGCTCGTCTCGCCCACGAGCGCGGCGAGCTCAGGGTACCTAGCGGGCGGCACGAAGTACTTTGCTTCAACGGCCTCCGGGTTCAGCCGAGCGAGATCGGAGACACCCTTCCTCGGATACAACACCGTGATGTTCTCGTTGACGAGCTGGAGTGCGTCACGATCGCCCGTGACGATGTTAACGGTGAAGTCGTCTGCGGCCGCCTCCGTGGCCAGCGTGGCGATGATGTCGTCGGCTTCGTAACCTTCCTTCTCGATGTGCTCGATGCGCAGCGCGTCGAGCACCTCTTTCACCAGTTCGACCTGGCCGCGGAATTCATCGGGCGACTTCGACCGCGTCGCTTTGTACTCGGGGTACTCGTCGGTGCGGAATGAGTGCCGGGAAACGTCGAAGGCCACAGCCACATGCGTTGGCTGCTCATCTCTGAGCAGATTGATGAGCATCGATGTGAAACCGAACACCGCATTCGTGTGCTGGCCGGTGGATGTCTGAAAGTTCTCGGCGGGCAGCCCGAAGAAGGCCCGGTACGCCATCGAGTGTCCGTCGATCAGCAGAAGTTTCTTCACCCAATCGACTCTAGCCGCTCGCTACGACGCTGTGGGCTGTGGTGCGCGGGCCGCGTCTTGCAAGAGTTCTGCGGCGTGCCTGCGGGAGGCCTCCGTGTCAGCAGAACCACCCATCATGCGCGCGAGCTCGGTCACACGCTCCTCCCCTCGCACTTCCGCGACGTCCGAGACCGTCACAGCCCCGTCGCTGGACTTCCGCACGACGAGGTGTTGATCCGCGAAGGCAGCCACCTGCGCGAGATGGGTGACGACGATCACCTGCGACCTGGCAGCCAGACGCTGCAAGCGCCGGCCGATTTCCAAGCCGACGGCGCCTCCCACGCCCGCGTCGACCTCGTCGAAAACAAAGGTGTGGCCCTCAGCGTTGGCGAGCACCACCTCGAGCGCGAGCCGTACCCGCGAGAGCTCACCGCCTGACGCCACTTTGGCGAGCGGGGCGGGTTCGGAGCCCGGGTTCGCGCTGAACAGCAGCTCCACTTTGTCCGCTCCGTGCGGACCGAGCGGCGCGTCGCTGACCTGGAATGTCAGCCTCGCGTGCGGCATCGCGAGGGCTGCGAGTTCCGCCTGCGCCTGCCGAGCGAGGGACTCCGCGGCGCCATGTCTAGTCTCGGAGATGTCTTTCGCGAGGGCGACGAGTTCCGCCTCCAGGTGCTCCTTGCGCCTACGCAGCTTCGAGATTCGTTCGTCGGAACCATCCAGCGTGTGCAGGCGCTGCGCCGAGTTGTCCGCCCAGGCGAGCACTTCGTCGATGGTGGTGCCGTACTTGCGCGTCAGTCCGGCGAGCACGGCTCGTCGCTCGGCCACAGCTTCAAGGCGGAGCGGGTCGTCGACGAGATCCGTGAGGTAGGTCGCCAGGTTTGCTGCGAGGTCGTCTAGGAGCACCTGTGCTTCCTCGGCCCGCGAGTGCAGCGAGGACGCCGCGGCATCGTGGGCGGCGAGTTCGCGTAACGCCTTGCGCCCCTGACCGAGAAGCCCCACAGCGCTGGGCGCGTCGAAATCCTGTTCGTCTCCGCTCAAGGCGAGGGACGCACGCTGCGCGAGCTGGCGTAGCGCGTCGAGGTCTTGGAGCTTCGCCTGCTCAGCTTCCAATGCGGCATCTTCTCCTGCGACGGGGTTCGCGGCGCCGATCTCCTCCAGGCCGTAACGCAGCATGTCGGCCTCGCGGGCACGCTCCAAGGCAGCAGACTCGAGCTCCTCGAGTTCCGCAGCGACAGCTTCATGCTCGCGGTACGCCTCACGGTAGCGAACGAGCCCATCGGGATTGGCGTGCGCGTCGAGGAGCTCCCGCTGCCGTTCGGGGGCGCCGAGCCGCAGCTGCTCCGACTGGCCATGAATCGTCGCCAACTCCAGTCTGGCGAGGGTGCTCACCGGCACGGGGCTACCGCCTACTACCGCACGCGAACGCCCGGCGGCGCTCAACTGCCGCACGGTGACCAGCTCGTTCCCGTCGAGCTCCGCGCCCAGCTCGGCGACGGCTTCACTCGTCGGGGGATCGACTTGCCAGCGTCCTGCGACAATGGCCTTCGAAGCACCGCGACGCACCACGCCCGAGTCCGCTCGGGCGCCCAGCAGCTGCCCAATGCCGTGCACGATCATGGTCTTACCCGCGCCCGTCTCTCCTGTCACGGCGATGAGCCCAGGACGCAAATCGAGCTGCGTGTGCTGCACCACACCGAAGTCGGTGAGGGTGAGTTCCTCCAGCACGTCAGTTCCTTCCCCAGCCGCGAACCGGCAGAGCGAACTTCTTCACCAACCGAGTGGTGAACGGCTGTTCCGACAAGCGAGCGATGCGCAGTTTGTGACTTGAGGACGTGACGATCACCTCATCGCCAGATTCGAGCTCGTAGCTGGTGCGACCATCGCACCACAAAATGCCGTGCGGGCCCTCGATCGACTGTTGGAGTAGCACCGTCGATTCAGGACTCAGCACGAGTGGCCGGTTGAACAGCGCGTGGGCGGCGAGCGGGACGATGAGCATGGCCTGCACGTCGGGCCAGATTACTGGGCCTCCAGCAGAGAATCCGTAGGCTGTCGACCCGGTCGGCGTGCTCACCAACACCCCGTCGCAGCTCCAGCGGCTGAGCGGTCGTCCATCTACGCTCACGAGCACCGTCAGCATGCGTTCCCGCGCAATCTTCTCCAGCGATACTTCGTTGATTGCGGAGGCGTGCCAGCGTTCCTCCCCGTCGCGCACGACGACGACGTCGAGCACCAGGCGTTCCTCGACGCTGAACCGCCGTTCGTCGACAACATGCGGGAGCGCCCCGATGTCGGACGGCTCCATCTCGGCCAGAAAACCGACGTGCCCGAGGTTCACGCCCAACACGGGGATGTCGTGTTGCAGCGCCCACCCCGCAGCACGCAGCAGGGTGCCGTCGCCACCGAAGACGACAGCGAGTTCGCAGCCTGGAACCGTTGCGTCATCAACGATGACCTCCAGCGGCTCTCGCACGCTATTGGTCAGGCGCGCCTTGTCGACCGCCCGGACCGCCACTCGAAACCCACGCTCCGTGATGTCGTCGATGAAGGCGGTAGCGCCGTCGATTGCTTCTTCCTTCTCCGGGTGGAGAAACACCGCTACGCTCCTAGTCACGGCATCCACCCTAAGGCATTGCTGGCGTGCGCGCTTCAGAGCACAATCCTCGCGTACTCCGGTTCCCACACAGCGTCGACGACGGCCTGCACCGGATCGTCGATCTGCACCCGAGCCAACCCCTCCTCCTGCGCGCACCGCACCACCGCGAGCGCGACGGTGGAGGACACCAACCTCAGCTGGTCCATGGCAGGCAGCAACGACGCGCCTGGCCGTTTATCGTCGTACGTGAGCGATGCGACGGCGCGGGCAGCAGCGATGATCATCCTGTCGCTGACGCGGCTGGCTCTACTCACGGCCACGCCGAGCCCTAAACCGGGGAATACGAGCGCGTTGTTGGCCTGTGCAATCTCGTAGCGCATCTCATCGCGCTGCACCGGCTCAAAGGGGGAGCCTGTGGCGATGAGCGCCATTCCTTCGGTCCAGTCGAGGAGGTCTTCCGGCATAGCCTCCGCGAGGGAGGTGGGGTTCGACAGCGCGAAAATGATGGGTTCAGGAGCATGTTGCTGCATGGCTTCGACGACTTCTCGCGTGAAGGAACCTGCCTGTGCGGAGGTGCCGATGAGGATCGTCGGCTGCGCGTGCCGCACCGTCGAATACAAATCGATACGCCCGCGCTCATCACTCCATTCGGCAACTTCTTCCTTCCGGCGCGCGTAAGGCGCTTGGAAGTCTCGCACGGGCAGGCCTTCAACGATGAGGCCTCGGCTGCCCAGGCACCAGAAACGTTGGTTCGCCTCTTCTTGGCTCAGCCCCTCCTCCACCATGGCATCGCGGATGGCGTTGGCGACGCCGATGCCCGCAGATCCGGCGCCGTGCACGACGATGCGCTGGTCGCACAAGCGGCCCTTCGCGCGGTGCACGGCGGATAGCACGGCTGCGAGCACGATGGACGCGGTGCCTTGAATGTCGTCGTTGAATGCGCACATCTCGTCACGGTACTTATCCAGTAACCGGTGTGCGTTGCCGGCTGCGAAGTCCTCGAAGTGCAGCATGGCGTTGGGGTACAGACGCTGCACCGCCTTCACGAATTGGTCGACGAACTCGTCGTAGCGAACGCCTCGCACCCGCGCGTGGCGTTCGCCGACGTACTGGTCGCTGTTGAGCAGCTTCAGGTTGTCGGTGCCGACGTCGAGCACGACGGGAATGCATCGCCGTGGATGGATGCCTGCCGCCGCGGTGTAGACGGCAAGTTTTCCCGTCACAATGGCGATGCCGCCCACGCCCTGATCACCGATACCCAGGATGCCTTCCGAATCTGTCACCACGACGAGATCAACTTGGTCCGCACCGAGCCCGTAATTCTGCAGAGCCGTTTCGATGAGTTCGGGATGGTCGATGGAGAGATAGACACCACGTGGACGCTGGTACCACTGACTGTATTCCTGGATGACCTGCCCAATCGTGGGCGTGTACACGATCGGTAGCATCTCCTCGATGTGCTCTGCGAGCAGCCGATAGTAGAGCACCTCGTTGCGGTCACGCATGTGCGCCAGGTAGAGGCTCTTCGCGAGGGGATCAGGCTGCCGCAGGTACTGGCGATACACCCGCCTCACTTGGTCTTCGATGGGGCGCTGCCCGGGTGGCAACAAGCCGATGAGACCAAGCGCGGCTCGCTCCTCATGCGTGAAGGCAACACCGCGGTTCAGCATGGGGCGGTTGAGCAGCTGATAGCCTCGCACCGTAATGGGAATCTGCTCACCACTATCTAGTTCGAGGAATGGAGGCTCGATGTCAGTCATATGAGAAAGTCTATTCTCGCCCGCTCAACCCTTGCGACGCATAGCGAGAAATATCTCAACGTTGCCATGGGTGCCCGGCAACGCGCTCGTTCCGCGCCACCAAGGCTCCCAACCCAGCCGGGCCGCGGCAGCAACCACATTCTCGACGGCATGCTTCCGCTCGAGTTCATCCGCGACGATTCCCCCCGCCCCGAGCTTCTCTCGCCCCACCTCGAATTGTGGCTTCACAAGTAGTAACGCAGTACCTCGGCAGACAGCGAACAGTGGTTCGAGCAGCAGCGTCAGCGAAATAAAACTGACATCACCCACCACCAGATCCACAGGTTCATCGTCGAGGTGCTGCATCTGCAGATCGCGCAGGTTGAGGCCCTCATGCGTTACGACGCGGGCGTCCTCGCGCAGCTGCGGCACCAACTGACCATGCCCCACGTCGACGGCATACACCCTTCGAGCGCCCCGCTCGAGACACACCTGGGTAAAGCCTCCCGTCGACGCGCCCGCGTCGAGCACCCGGGGCGGCACGGCGATGCAGGCCTGGTCGAGCGCGCCGATCAGTTTGTAGGCAGCACGGGACACCCAGCGCTCGGCATCAGCCTCAATGCGGTCGGCGTCGCTGACGCTGAGCGACGCCTTGGTGGCGGTCGCTCCATTGACGCGCACGCGACGCTCGGCGATGAGCCGCGCAGCACGGTTTCTCGACGAGGCCAGCGAGCGCTCCACGAGCGCGGTGTCGAGCCTCACCCGACGCCGGGGATCCGCAGCTGCGAGACGTCAGCGTTATGCAACACACCAGACAGGAGTTCTTGGGCCTGCCCAAGATGCACAAGCTGAGCGTCGATGGAGAGCTCTTCGACGCCGTCGAGCGAAGCCATTGCCTCCTCCACCAAGCGGGAGCGTTGCACATCATGCGGCGCGGCGTCCGCGGGGGTAGGCATCAACGCACCCCCTGGAGGGTATTGGCCGCGTCAAAAACGTCGGCGTCATCGCTCCAGGCCAGCTGCAGCAGCACCCACAAGGCGTCGAGCTGCGCCTCAATGTCCAACGGGGTGGTCAGCAGCTTGGCGTGACCGCCCTCGACGGCCACCCGTTGCTGGCGGCACACCCACTCGTTCTCACGGCGCTCAACGCTCCGCGGCTCCTCCAGTAGCGCAGAGATGTCATAGCCAATGTGCGTCGGGCGTTCCCCCGCCTGCGCAGCAATCAAGTCGTGCTTCCCATGCGCACCAGTGAACACGAACAGCGAAACCATGCCCACGTTGTTGGCGCCAAGGATGTCGGTGTCGATGCGATCGCCGACGAAGATTGGACGTTTAGCACCCAGGCGCTCGACGGTTTCTACGAGCAGTGGTGGGTAGGGCTTGCCCGCGATATCAGGCTGTACGTCGACACACGCTTGAATCGCCTGCACTTGAGCGCCGCAACCCGGGACGATTCCTTCGTGTGTCGGGCGAGTCATGTCGGGGTTGGTGACGAACCATCGCGCCCCGTCCTGGATGGCGAAGGCCCCCATTTCCAAACGCCGCCAGTCGAGATCCGGGTCGTAGCCTTGCACAACGGCGTCGGGACGATCACTGCGTTGCGTCACGACGGTGTAACCCGCCTGACGAAGCTGGGCTTCGAGGGCCGACGAGCCAACCGGAAGTACCGTCGCGCCAGCAGGGAGCTCCTCACCCAGCATGCGCAGGGTGGCCATCGTGGAGTTCACGATGTCGGCGTCGTTTGCCTCGATGCCAAGATGTTGCAGATGCTCCGCTACGACTTGGGGAGTACGCGCAGCGTTGTTAGTGACGAATCCCACTTTGGTGCCGCCCTGCCGCAAAGTGTGCAGCACCTCGGGTACACCGTCGATAGCATTTGGGCCGAGATAAATGACCCCGTCAAGATCAAACAGCGCAGCGTCGTGGGTTGTAATCAAGCTCATTGGGCATCCTCCTGGTCGGCATCAACTGCAGCGTTCATATGGCTCGGCAAGGTGACGCCATCGAGCTCAGCGATGCGATCGGAGGTGTCGAGCAGCGCCTGTCGATCGAGTTCCCCCGAAGTCACGAACGCGGCCCGGGCGCCTGCCTCGTCACCAGATGCGAGTAGCAGGTCGGCCAGCGCGTAGTGGAGCCTGGCCCGGGCAAATGCCGGACCAACTCTCTGGCCTGCAACAGTTCGCAACAGCCGAAGCGCCTCATCGTGTTGCCCAAGATCGTTGCGCACACCCGACTCGACGATCACGGCCTCGATCACGACGGCCGGGTCAGTCTTTCGGGTGTCAAGCTCCGCGAGCAGCTCAAGGGCGTCACGGGGACGGCCCAACGCGCGTTCGCAGTCGGCCATGACTGGAATGAGGTCATCACCGCCAGACATGCGGCGGATGGCGCGATACTCCCGCAACGCAATGGCATACTCTTCCGCCGCATAGGCGGTTTCCGCCGCAGCTTCACGCACGACGGGTAAGCGTGGGGCCAGCTGACGCGCGGTCTCAGCGTGTTGAAACGCCAGCGCAGGATCCTCGTCGACGAGCACCCCCGCCGCCCAGATGTGTGCAGCGACCCGATCAGCGCGTTCCTTGGTCAGGCCGCGCAGCTCGGCCCTAACGCCAAAAGGCAAGGCCTTCTCCTCGAAACCTTCGGGGACAGGAGGCCCGGCAATCGCCTTCTCATCGCGCTGAGCATCGTCACGTCGCGTGCTGCGACGTTCGCGCCCCTCACCCCTCTCATCTCCGCGACGCGGTCCTCGACGAGGACCCTGCGCCCACGGACGCTTCGCATCGGAGCGAGCAGACCTGCGTTCAGCGCCAGCACGGTGCCCTGTGCGCTGCGGAGCCCGACCACCACTGCCGGTTCTCCCTCGACGTTGCTCCTCGTCACGGGAACCGCCCTTACGATCGTGGCTGTCCGAACGCTGATCGTCGCTATCTGCAAGCATGTTTCCATCTTCTCATCTGCCGGTTCAAGGTGCGAACCGTACTTTGATCTGCCCCTCGA
>NZ_CAMYFI010000036.1 GCF_947255005.1 uncultured Tessaracoccus sp.
GATGAGAAAGCGAGCCGATGTAATTCACCACACAGCTAATAAAAAAGATCCGACCCTTCGGTCGGATCTTTATCCGGGTGGCTGACACGTCATTTCGCCAACTTTGCTCCACGGCTCAAAACGTTGATAACACGGTGGAAACGAGGCGTCTACCGCACCTCGCAACGCCCTGAAACCACCCTGATTCAGGACTCTCGGGGCAAGGTCGTGCAGAGAGTTGGAACTCTTCAAACTTTTCTCACCGCCTCCGAGGTGACCACACTCGTGGAGGACTACCTCGCAGGCGCGACCGTCAACGAGCTTGCCGAGAGCTACGGCATTCATCGAGCGACGGTCTCTGCGCATCTGACGCGTCGGGGCGTGACGAGACGACCGGCCAGGCTCGGTGTCGAATAAGCTGCCGAGGCAGTGAGGCTTCATCAGGAGGGAATGTCTATCCGGGCGATCTCTCGCTCGATGGGGGTGGGCAGGCAGGTGGTCACGCAAGCACTCCGCGAGACTACTGTGTTCCCGGCCTAAGTCTTGGACCTTCGTCGGCGACGGCGGTATCGGGTCAGTCCGTTTTGTCTTCGTCTGCCGTGGGTGGGTCGAGAGTCGAGTCGAGTCCGGTGAGGAAGCTCGCGATAAGATCGTCAACCTTGTGTGCCCATTCATCGTCTTCGTCGTCGGGGTTGGGGTCAACGTTCTCGTCGTTCATGCGCTGTGCGTACGCTTCGACTTCGTCGCTTATGAGCTGTTTGATCGCGGCGTCAAGTTCTGGTGGAACAGTCATGATGGTTACGCCCACGAGGTTGAAGCGGTCGATAATGACTTCGCGTTGGTCCGGGTTGTCTGCTAAGCGTTCGACGTTGGTGACGACGATGGTGTCAAAGCTCGTGCCATTTGCTGTCTCTAGGAGCCGGTTCAGTCCTGATCGGTCTCCGGCTTCGTCGTGAACCTGTTCGATCACCTCGTACCCGGCGGTGCGCGCCAGTAGCTCGCATTTCGCCTCCTGGGCTTGGACGAGGGGAAACCCGGGGTCCGCGTCGTAGGTGTAGGCGACTGCTTTCATTGATGCTCTCCCGATAGGACTGTCTCAGACCTGCGTTCCGTCTGAAATCCGTTGGTGGTGGCACGTTCTCGATGGCGCTCGATTGTCTCACGAACGCGGACGTACGCGAGCATAACGAGTCTGATGAGGCCGAGCAGAACCAGTTTGAACATTGACCACAGGCAGAGGAACAGGAAGATGTTCAGCCAGCCCGGGCCTCCGTTATAGATGATGGAGGTCAGCCAGTAGGCGACAGCGAAGTATGGGGTTGCGAGGAGCATCGCGGGCACACCCCATTTGAGGCCGTCCCTGGTCCAGACCCGGTCACGGACGATGTTGCTCGGGAAGTAGCGACGCAGCTTGCTGTAGAGGTTGAACACCACGGCAAGCAGGGCAAAGATGACTGCGATGAGAAGCAGAAGAATCACGGGAGTCTCCTCGTCATAGCGCGGCGAAGTACGCCGGCGAGGCAACTATGAGTTGAGTGCCCCCTGTGGGGCGATCCCGATGAGACCACGGAGATTGGTGAACCTGCCTCTTCTTCTACTGTACGCCTGGCGTGTGACGTAGGGAACCCTTTGCGGGACAACGCTGCGTACCTGGTCCGTGACCGTCGAGTGAGAGGAACCGGCCATGGCTACGGTGGCGGACCAGGTACGCGATGAGCGCACCGCGCGGATCATGCTGTCGATGATCGTTGATCCCGACGATCCGATGACTGGCAAGGTGGTGCATTGGGTCGGCGGCCGAGAGACGCTGCGTCTTCTTGAGTCTGACCTGCGTGTGCCAACGCTCGGTGAGACTGAGGCGGAGGTGTGGCGATCCCGGTTCGCTCCGCACTTGAACCTGGGCGTGCTCGCCACGGCGGACGCCTACCAGCAACGCGGGATGAACACGCTGACTCCCTCCGACGATCACTGGCCGAAGTCTCTGTCTGATCTTGGCCCGCGCCAGACCTACCTCCTGTGGACGAAAGGCGCCACCTCGCTGCTGTCCGGGTCATTGTCAGATCGGGTAACGATCACCGGGATGCGGGCAACGACCAGCTACGACGAAGTCGTCGCCAGCGACCTCGCCAGTCGCTTGTCCGATGAAGAACGAGTCATCGCCAGCGGTGGAGCATACGGAATCGAAGGCGCGGCTCATCGCGGAACGCTGGCTTCCGGCGGCCATGCTGTTGTGGTGATGGGCAATGGGATCGACATTCGTCATCTTTCAATGCAGACCACGATGCTCAACACCATCGGTGATGTGGGGCTGCTGGCCTCCGAAGTGCCACCCGCAACGCCACCGACGCGACATAACTTGCTTGCTCGGCACCGGATCATGGCAGCTCTCTCGGGTGCAACCGTCATGGTCGAAGCCCCTGCCCGTTCGAGGCACGCAACCTCGTCAACGAGGCCCTTGCCCTTGGGAGACGGGTGGGTGCGGTGCCCGGCCCGATCTCCAGCGCAGCAAGCTATGGACCCAACGACCTGCTGCGGCAAGGGACAGCATCGGTGGTGACCCAGGCCAGCGACGTTCTCGACCTGTTCAATGACCGAGCTGTATCGGCTTTCCGCCCAGCCACAGTAAGTGAGCTTCTCCCAAGCAACCGGAGGTCTGGCTCCCTCGGTACCGAGGCTATAGGCGCAAGGATGACAACCATGAAGAAGGCTGATCATGCGGCCGAGAGTACGGTGACCGTCTACACGAAGCCGGACTGCGTACAGTGCGACGCCACCAAGCGAACCCTGAACAAGCACGGCATCCCTTTCATCGAGATCGACCTGAGTGCCAACGCCGACGCCCTCGACTGGCTCAAAGCAGCTGGATGGATGTGAGCCCCCATCGTCGAGACCGCCGATGGCGAGATGTGGTCCGGGTTCCGGCACGACAGGATTCGTGAACTCACGCCCCTAAAATCACTGCGGGCACCGAGCGGTACCTGGTCTCAGTCTTCAGCTACCGACCAGCGGTTCACGATGAGACTCTGCTTGTCCACTTTCGATCACATCTTATGATCTCAGACGGGTGCCTTCCACTCGTCGTAGTTTGGGCCGTCTGAGGCCGGAGGCGACACTGGCTTCTGTATGCGAACACTGACTGGAACGGGGAAGTCTACGCCCATGAGGATAGCCTCGCCGGGGACGAGGCCGGGTAAAAGCTTCGTAGCTGATTGATCGATCTTGGCTGCGGCTTGTTCGATTCGCTGGCGATCTCGACCGTCCGCAAGTCTATGGACGATTGTCATTCCGACTTGGCTCAGGACTCCAGAAGGGAGGTCTCCGGGGCGTTGTGTCGCAACACAGACTGTGAGGCCGTACTTTCGTCCTTCTTTTGCGATTGCGTCGAATGCGTTCAAGTGAGTGTTTGCGAACTCATCGCCCACGGTGACGTCAAAAAACTGGTGCGCCTCATCGACTGCCGCGACCAGTGGGGCAGTGCGGAACTTGTCTAGTCGGGCCCAACCAAGAAGCGCCTGCCCAAGTATGTTGACGACAATCTCCCTTAAGTGGTTGGCGAAAGTTAGATTCTTGAGCGAAATTCTTAGTACGTGACTGGTCGGATCGTCCAACCAGGATTCCATTTCATCGATGGCGTTACGAACGCCACTTGGGGGGTCAATAACGTCCATAATCTCTCGAATCTGTAGCAGATCGTTGATGCGACTCACTAGAGATGCCACGTAACCCAGCTCATTGTTGTTCACGCCCCCAAAGACGTTCGATTGCTGACCTTGACTTGTGGGCCAAATGCACTCGTACTGGATCTGGTTGGCCAACGCTCGGAAGTTGAAGGGGTAGTGGGGATTCTCAACGCTTCCAATGTACTTTTGCATCGCACTCTGGTACGCCTGAACCGAGGTTCCACTCTTTTCCAAAGGCCCTTGGGTGCTAGCAAACTGAGCGTGATCAGGATCGCGACGGTCGTCATCTGTGACCGCCTGAACAAGTCGCAACGTGCGCACCGCTTCACGCAGTTTAGGAAGTTGAGAACCTGCTGACGGGTTCAGAAAGGCGTTTCGGTCAGATTCCCTCATCATGTAGTGAGGTATGCCGACGAGGATGGTCCCAGGTGGTTCATCGGATTTTGATCCGAATGCCAAGTGTTTCGCATGATCTCCAAGTGTCCAAAACTCACCTGTGGCATCGATAAGGATCATCTTGCCTCTGCACGAGGCTACGCTCTCAGCGAGGTGGCCCAGGGTCCAGCTCTTGCCCGACCCTGTTGTTCCGACAACGGCGACATGGCGTCCAAACAGGCGTGTCAGTGGAACGTCTACGGGCACCGACTCATCGACTGATAGGCGGCCCAGGCGGAGTACGGGTGTCGCCGAGTCTGGGCTCGCGCTGATGACGGCGCGTATCGCTTCGGAGCTCGCGGCGAACACTGCGTCGCCTACTTTGGGGTACCTGGCAATACCTCGCGTGGACCTACCGTTGAGTTCAAGGGTAGAGAGCAGTTGAACTCGTCCCTCAACAGGAACTTTTCGCCCTGACTCAGTCAATAGCTCTTCGGCGCGACTAGCAGGCGTGCCAACGCGAAGTAGCCGTCCGAATGCGGCAACTCCGCCGACATCTATGACCACGAACTCTCCAACTTCTCCCCGACCGAGGTACTCTCCGTAGTGAGAGCGGGGCAGTTTGTTGGCTGCGGAGAACGTGACATCTGCAAAGGAACCTTCGACCTGGTAGACGTGGCCGATACGCCGTTCTGGACTAAAGGGATGGGCATCCATCAAGACTTTAGGCTCCCATCGGCGAGGCGCTCAGCGTGCGCATCGCGGTCTTCACGCGGAGGCACATCCGGAAGCACCTCCACGAGATCGTCGAACGTGGCACGTAGGAGAGTGAGACGTCGATCGCCCTTCTCAATAAGCTGCTCTACCCACGAGAAGGTAGCTGCACGATCAGTGTCACGTACCCCGGGTGAGACGAACACCGCGCGCAGCCCAATGTTGCTCCTCAGTGCAGCTTCTACAGGCGCAGTCAGGTGGTCGTCGTTAAACCCGAAGCCGACCACAATGAGCCCCACATCGGGCTGCCGTAAGGCCATCTGGAAGCGAGACATGAACTCCAGGTAGGGCTGCTGATAGGACAGTTTATACTTTGTCGCCGATGGATAGATTAGGACCGGTCCTGCTGGTTTAGTGCCGCCATATGTCTTGCGAATCTCGGGTCCGGTCGCATTCCAGTTAACGGACCCATGTAGCTTTAACAGGTGGAACACATTTGGTTCCAGCATGAGAGGTTCATGGGGTCTCCTTCGTACGTAATCCAGATCAAAGGTTGCCCCGTCGAAGCTCTGCCCTGAATAACCAAAACCGTCGATGGTGTTAAATCGGGAGCGCTCTGCTGCCGTCTCAAACGCCAAGTCATAGTTCGTTGTGAATAGCTGGGTGCGTTGAAGCCGTGTCGACCGGCGGGCAACCTTTCTAAGGAAGAGTTCGTGAGTCGCCAGGTCCGAAGTCTCATCGATGAAATTGCACCTGTTCCAGACGATGCCCTCGGCTTCTGCGATGAAATCCGTTAGGTCCGAGTTACTTGAGTTAAGTGACTGTCTTGCCTGCGCATCAGAAAGAACATGCTCCAGATTCCCGTTGCTTATCAGTTCTGGACTGAGCTGTCCTTTGACTGTCTTGAACGAAGCAAGTTTCTTGACTTCATCCCAGAGATCACCCATGCTCGGGGCACAACGCGTACCGGAGACGTCCACGATTCCAAGTGAGGTCCCAGAACCCGCAAGTACCACCAAACTCTCGGAATTGCAAATCGTCGATAGCTCGTCACGAAGAGATGAGAGGGTTACTTCCTGAGTCGCACGTTGAGCCTCATCAACCGACGAGTCACTATCTATCTCCTGCCACCCTTTGGTGTACCCACCAAGAATTGCGAGTTTGCTCAAGATTTCTTCGCTCCTTTGGGGCCGTGATCGTCGCTACGTGGATCAGTAGTCACATCTCCGATGCGCCATGGATCAACGCCCCACGAACTAATGTTCGCCAGGGTTGCCTTCATTCGATCCAACGATGTTTTGCCTACCACTCTACATCTAGGGGTACCCGGGGACAACGACCATTGACCTAGAAACGGCAGGAAGCGCAGCATGGCAAAGTTCAGCCATCGCACGGGCTTTAGGCTTGTCGTTTACTCACATAAGCATCTGAAGCGAAGCATGTCCGCCAGGGAGTTTCCCTAGATCCCGAGTTCCCGTTGCAGTGCAACCATCGGCCGATGTTCCACAACTGTATTCGAGCCGTCGGCGATCCGCCTGGCGTGGGCGAGTGCGTTCTGGGCGCGGGCTGCATCAATCTTCTGTTTGACGTTCAGGTCTGCTGAGGCTGGTCCGAGAGCGTCGTGGTCGTCGGCGATCTGGTAGCGGTCCCGGTACGCGACGACCGTGTGCACGGCTCTCAGCCAGACTCTCTGCTTCTTCGGCTCGGCTGGCTTGGCCCCGAGCTGTGTAGTCCACGGCTCGCCGTCGGTGAGTGCCCCGTCCAGGAGTGTGGTGGTGCGTTGCTCGATCAGGTCGCGTCGCTCGGCCAGGGCTTGGTGCATCTCGTCGTCCATGGGGCCGTCAGCGTTTGGGATGAGTCCGACGATGAATCGTGGCGGTTTGCGGGTGCGTCCAGACCCGGCGGGCCGCGCGGTCGCGCGAGCAACACGGGAGTGAAGCACGCTGGCAATGTCATCGGCATCCTCAAGACTACGAATCGCGACGAGGCGTGGCAGGAGTTGGTCAAGGTCGTGATGGTTGGCCTCGGCACTGCGGAACTCAGCTGATAACGCTCCGTAAGCATCGGAGATGAGGATGCTCTCGACTTGCTCGCTGGTGAGCCCAGACTTGGTGAGCAGGGTATGCCAGCGATCTGCTTGGGCTTCTTGGGCTATGGTCTCGTACTCGGCGGCGAGCTGTGCGATGGAACCCCACCGGTCCTGTTCGGCGGCGATCAGCTGGTGGGCGGATAGCTCGGCCCCGACATGCTGAAGGGCACCGAACGAGACGCTGCGGGCGGTGGCATCCGGGTTGTCGCCAGGATGGGCGTGGGAGTGGTCTTCGTCCGGGCGGTCGATAGCGACATAGGCATGGTTGGCCTCTCGGCCTCGGGTCAAGGCGACATAGAAGTTCTCCCGCGGCGTCGTAGCGGTGACAACAACATGCGAGGTATCAGTGGTGACACCCTGCGCCCTGTGAGCGGTGACCACATACCCGAGGTCGAGGTGTTCGGCGACGTAGGAGGCGGGCAGCACAATGGAGCCACCGAACCGACGATGAGTGGGTCGGATGGTGATGGAGCCGTCGTCGCGGAGCTGGGTAACGACCCACTTATCCCCGTTGCGCACTCACGAACTGCCGTAGCGCAGTCGCCGGTTGTTACGGCGGGTGATCACCAGGTCGCCCTCACACACGGTGATCCCGTCATGGAGCGGGAGTTCTCGCTCTGGGTTGACGGTGCCGTCGATGATCCGATCCGCCCGCGCCCGCTGATTCAAAGTCGTGACTGATTGTTGGGTTTCAGCCACCAAGATCGAGGCTTTCCCTGCCGCCTGGTCGCTACGCCAGGCGGTGTAGGCGGCATCCATGACCTGTTCTTCTTCGGCACCGTGAACCCGCTGATGCTTGATCAGGGTGTCGATAGCGCTGGTGCCTCCGTGCCGCAGATCGAGTGAGGTCTTCTTCTCCTAGGCGTGGATGAACCGATGCACATTCGTCAGCTCGGGCGCATCGTCACGCACCGAGACCAGCATCCCGAAACTCCCGCCCGCATCCACCGATTGCAGCTGAGCCCAGTCACCCACCATCAAGACCTTCGCGCCCTGCTTCTCGGCTTGCGCGGTGATCTAGTCGAGAGTGAACGTGTCCGCCAGAGAGGCTTCATCCACGATGACGAGTTGCCCTTTCGTGAAGGTGGCCCCGGTGGTGTGGAAGGTGTGCAGCCACTTCGCCGTGTTCTCTGTGGCGATCCCAAGATCGGAGGCCAACGCCTGGGCGGCGACAGCGGACGGCGCGAGACCCACCACTGAGCCTTTCCCGTGTTCGGCCTCCCACGCCCGGCGCAACGCCGACATCGCTGTGGTCTTCCCAGCACCAGCGGGGCCGACGAGTACGTCCACGACCCGGCCCGACATCGCAATCGTCGTCAACGCGGCCACCTGATCCGCCTCCAGCGACCGGCCCTTCTTGTCCGGCTTCCTCGTGATCGCCTCGACCGTCTCATGGGTGCGGTGGGCTTGTCGGCCCGTGCCAGGAGCCGGTCTTCCGCCTCCAACAGGGACTCAGAGGAGAACACGGTGGAGGCGTAGGGACGCAACCGTGACGAGCCATCCGTGCGGCGGAACAGCGCTGGGCTGATTGTCAGCTCCGGCAGAGTCAACCAGAGCGATGCGTGCTCGGCGGCGTCCACGACCATGCCGGTGATGGCTTTACGGTCCATAGTCGAGGCGAACCGCAACCCCATAAGTTGTCTGCTGGCTTCGGCGTGCAGATTCCATCTGGTCCAGGTCGAACGCTTCTCACCCACCATCATGGTGACGGTCCAGCCGATCTGCTCAATCACATCAAGAGGTAGATCATCGGCCCGCACCGTCGCAGGCAGCACCTCACTGCTGGTGACTACTCGTGCCCAGGTGGTTGCATCCTCACCCAGGACTTGCGTGGCGCGTTGCCGCCGCTCACTGGTGAGGTCGGCCAGGGAGCGCACGTCCTTCTCGTGACGGGTCGCCAATGTCGCCTGGGCGCGGAGCTTCAGCACGATCCTGGGGCTGGGCTGGCGTCCATGCTTAGCGACGTAGGCGTCGATGAGCCGGTTCTTCTCTTCGTCGATGAACTTGGTGCGGGTGGAGAACTCGGTGATCAGCTCATCCGGCACGCCGGTGATCTCCCATGCTGGGTTCCGGTCCCGGCCCCGGTCGCGGGTCTCCCATTCAAACCCGAAGGTGCGGGTCAGGTGGTCGGCAAGGACAGCGTTGTACATTTCCGAGATCGCGACCACCGCCCGGTGCATCGGGCGGGAATCCAGTGTTCGCCACTTCCCGTCCTGGGCGGTCTTGACCTTGTTGCTAATGACGACGTGCGTATGCAACTGGGGGTCGTGGCTACGTGAGTCGTAGTGATCGAACGCGGTTGCAGCCACCCCGAGGACATCGACCTGTGCAACCGCACCATCGTGGCCGGTTGCACCCACACGGGTTGCAGCAACCTCCTGCTCAATCAACTCGACCAGCTCGGCAACCGCCGCATGATGCGCCGCTGCGATCAGGGATTGCGTGCCCGCATCGGCCACCGCCCAGATTGCCGACACGCTCTTCGGCACGCTGAAGGTGTAGTCAAAAGCCGCCACCGCCTTGCGCGTCCCGCGCTCCTTCTCCTCCGCCTCAATCTGGGCAACCAGCTCCGCCCGATAGGACGGGTCAAGACTCTCGCTGAGCTTCTTGGTTCGCTCCTCGATCCGCTCAGCCACCGGCGCGAACTGCTGATACGCCCGACCCAACGGCTCACCCGTGAGCGGGTCACGGCCCATCCCCACCAGAAGTTGGAGCTGGGTCTCCGACACCACAGAGTGCGCCGTCAGCTCGCCCTCGCCGAAACCAGCGATCCCAGAACCCAGCCAGAAACCCGGCGGATTACCCGCCTCCGTGTAGTAACGGGTCAACGGCGTCGAAAGACTCCTGTCACCGTCACCAGCAGCCACCGACTTCAACAGATACTTGTAGCCGTCGCCAGCAATCATCACGCGCATCGAAACAGTCATAACAAGCAGGCATGCAGAGGCAACTGCATAGTCTTGTTACGTGGAAGCTCCGTTGTACCAACAGGTGGTTAAGTAGGAGCGTTCGAACCAGCTTCAGTTCCCTGGTGGCGTCATCATGCGATCCTTTGGCTGTCGCCAGTTCTTGGGAACCCGATCATCGGCAATAGTCGGGTTCGGAGACGGCAAGTGCTGCTCCTCAATACTCACCACGTAGCGGTGCCAACCCGATGACACTTGGAATCTCGCCAGCCAAATGTCTGTCGTCCCCAATGGCTGATCGAAATCTCTCCGCGCACGGCCACGGAACCAGACATCCGAGATTCCGTCGGGGAGAACGAGGTCATCGACGTGCTCTACTGTTCCGTTGGCATATGAGTCGGAGAGCCGGTAGAAGTAATTCTCCACGTTGTAGGACCGGCCGAACAGGAAGAGGTGACGCTCGTCCGCTGGTTGAGCCAGGAGCTTGTCGAGATTCTCCTTAGCCCAGTCCTCTGCGAGCATTTCGGTGCATACTTGCGCAAGCTCGCCCAAACGTGCCGGGATCGATCCGCTCTCACTCTGGGGCTGCCCAGCCCTCTTGGCGGCCGCCCATCTCTTCATCAGACTCGTCGCTGGCGGTGATGTGATCTCGACGATGGCCCGTTGGGCTCGGTCATCGGGATATACCCAGACACCATCAGGCATCTTGTCTCCACCACCAGCATCAGCAAGTTTGATCTCAACCCCGAGGACCTGCTCCATGGAGAGGAAGGCGATCTCCTCCTCCCGGCTTGCGGTCTTCCCAGCAACGTTGCTCATGCCTCAAGGTTAGTCACAGGAGACTCGCTGATCGAACTACTCTGTCGGCTGGACTCATCCGGTCAGCAACGCGAGGCTTATAGGACGAAGCGTGTTGGTTTTTGTTTAGTAGGTTTCTTTCCATGGTTGGGAGTGGTGGAGGTCGGTCCAGTTGATGGCTGTGCCCCAGCCTTGTAGTTGGTTTTGTGTTTGAGCGTGGTGTTGGGCGGTTGCGAATAGTTGGGTGATTTCTTGATCTGTGTGGGTGTTGGTGAGTATTTGTGTGGGGGTGGCGGGGTTTTCAGTGTGTAGGTAGCACCACCACAGGACGGCTTTTACGCGGTGGTTTAGAGGCATTCCCCGGTGGGTGCGCAGTAGTGCTCTTAGTTGGGTGTTGATGGCGCCTTCAATGTGGTTGGTGGTAGCTGGGATGGGTTGTGTGGGGATGTGTAGGTGGGGGTCTAGGTAGGTAAATAGAGTGCCTTTGCGTACTAGGTTGTTAAGGGAGTTACGCGCTTGTATTAACCGCCGGTGGGTGGGGACTATGGCCCCGTTTTCGAGTCTTGTTTTTTGGGCTAGGAAGGTCTTGTAAGTAGTGTTCCAAGCAGCTAGGTCTACTAACCATTGGGTGGCTTGAGCTGGGGTTTTTATGTGTAGTAAACGCTTTGCTAGCCCGTAGAGTTCCACTCCGGCCTGGGTGCGAGCACGCGCGGTAGTTTTACGTTTCACCGCGCTGAAAGCATGAAAAGTACACCTTTGCACCCTGGTGGTAGGCCACTTAGCTTGTAAGGCGCTAGCGATCCCGCTGCCCCCATCGCAGATCACGACATGTGGTGGGGCGATGCGATCAAACAAGGCTTGCCACGCTGCGGAATACTCGCCTTTGGCCACATACCAGCCCAACACGTGATTTTTAGTGCCTGCAATCAAAACCACCACGTTACGGGCTAGATAAATCCCATCTACAAACACCACATGATGAACCTCATCCACCAGCGGACTAGTAGGCCATAAATGCCAAAACCTTTCAAAATGGCGCCGAGCACTACGACCCCCACCAGGTAAATCCTGGTAGCGTAACCGACCAGTGACAAACTCTAAAAACGCGGCGAAATACCGCGCTTGAATATCATTGCGACGCAACTGACTCGCGCCACACTTACAACACCTAAACCTGACTCGACCAGCACCAGTCCTGCCCCACTTATGTGTTGATCCACCACAAACTAAACAACGAGGATTTCCCATCCTCGAATTCAACCGACTTCAAACCCGACTTTCCCCCCACCAACACAACGAAAAATCCACGAAAAACCAACACGTTTTGTCCACCCTAGAACTCAAGTCAAAACGACTTCAAACCAGACCTTTCCCCACCAACACAACGAAAAGTCCACGAAAAACCAATACGAAAGGACCTATAAGCCGTAATTCACCACACAGCTAATAAAAAAGATCCGACCTTTCGGTCGGATCTTTATCCGGGTGGCTGACGGGACTCGAACCCGCGACGTCCTGGACCACAACCAGGTGCTCTACCAGCTGAACTACAGCCACCATCATTGCTTACGCAACGATAGATAACTGTAGCAGTAACGACGCACTAAACAAAACGCGGATGGCGTTGCTTCTAACACACCGCAGGGGGCTAAAGCCCGGCTCTACCAGTGCGCGCGAACCGAAATCGCGTCAGCGAAGTTTCCGAGGGCATCTGGCGAGGAGTCCAAGTAGAGCTGCGCGTCTACCAGCCCAACTTCCATAACCATGAACGAGCCTTCGTCGTCTGGCACTATATCTACTCTGTTGAACAGGAACTGCTCGTCGCGCCCCATACGCTGCTTCACATAAGCGTGGAGGGCAGCGCGAATAGTTTCGCCCCACCGCCACTCTTCCGGCGTGGCTTCACGAGCCTGCACAAGCGTTTCCTGCTTGGACTCCATCGTGATTGAGGCGTCGTGCAACATCGGTTTCTTTTGTACCGCGTGCGAAAGGAGCCCATTGAAGAACACCAGCGTAATCTCACCGTGCTTATCGATCGCTTCCTGATAGCGCTGCAACATCACAGAGCGCCCCTCATCCAACAGACTCATCACGTGACCGACCGCCGCGCGCCGCGAAGCAGGCTCTACCGCGCAATACCGACCGATGTCGCGGGCGCCGGAAGATACCGCAGGTTTGATAACAAAATCTTGGAGGGCGGGGAAACGCGAGTGCACGCGATGCTTCGACAAGTTCTTCTCAACATCAAGCCACGTGGTGGGAATGATTGGTAACCCAAACTGTTCGTTAAGAATCTTCAAGTAGTGCTTATCGGAGTTCCACTCCAAAATATCCGGGTGGTTCAGCAGGCGTGGCACCGCCTTAGTCCATGCCAGGAACTCATCACGCCTTGTCGCGTAGTCGCATACAGAGCGAACGATAACGAGGCCGGCATCTTGCCAATCAACATCGGGGTCATCCCAACGCTTAATCTGGGGATCACACCCTCGTTGCGCCAGTTCATCCGGCAGGCCTTCCTCACCGGGATAAAGATGGGGCAACTCAGAAGAGGTTACTAACGTCACGCGTGGCTTCATAGTTGATACTTTAACCATATTCGATCGATTTGTTTGCACGGATGGGAACGCTATTCGCTGTGCGCCTGAGAGATTAGCATAGTGGCCTTGCTCATTTGAAAATGAGAAGAGGCGGCGTCACTAAACTTCAGCGTAGCCCCAGTGGACGCGCTAATGCTTGTTCAATCAGATGCGACACGAGAGCCGGGTAATCCATCCCGGTGGCCTGCCACATCGCTGGGTACATGGACCACGGGGTGAATCCAGGCATAGTGTTCACCTCGTTGATCGTGATTCTTCCCGATTCTTCGTTGTAGAAGAAGTCCACTCGGGCAAGTCCTTCACACCCGAGCACCTCGAATGCCCGCACAGCGGTTTCTCGAATCTGCTGTTCCGCAGCGGCAGGTAGATCAGCCGGCGTAGAAAGTGTCACATCATCGTGCGCTTGGTATTTCGTCTTGTAGTCGTAGAACCCATCGCGCGAGGCAACCATAATTTCTCCGCACCTGGAGGCACGCGCCCCCTCACTACCAAAATCGAGGACGCCGCACTCGATCTCGCGGCCCGCCGTTGCAGCTTCTACAACCACACGCGGATCAACCCTGCGGGCCTGCTCAATAGCGTCTTCGAGCATGGCAAGATCTTCAACATGGGTGATCCCCAGAGAGGAGCCGGCACGAGCGGGCTTCACATAAGGATCCTGCCCCACGCTAGCCGCCTGCGCGAGCGCTCGAGAACGGTCTCGCTTCCATTCGCGATCGGTGATCAGCGTCCACCGCCCCACCGAAATGCCAGCGCCAAGCAGAAGCGCTTTGGTCAGATGCTTGTCGTTAGACACCGCCGAAGCCGCCACACCGCAGCCGACGTAGCGAACGTTAGACATTTCCATTAGCCCTTGAATGGTGCCGTCTTCACCGTAGGATCCGTGGAGCAGGGGGAACACTACGTCAACGTCACCGAGGTCTGTAGCCTCGATTCGTTCACCGGTAATAGCTCGCGGCTTCTCCACTACCCGCGGGTTTCCAGTCCACAGTGCCACAGAGGACTCTCCGGCTGCAATCACCACGCCTCGCCCGTCAACCATCTCGTAGAGTTCTGGTTTAGCCGGTACCCGCACCCATTCGCCATCGGGGGTGATACCGATCGCTAAGATCTCGTACCTCGCATGATCGATAGCTGCCATTACGCTGGCTGCAGTTGCACAAGAAATTTGATGTTCACCGCTACGCCCTCCGAAAATCAGGGCCACGCGGGTCTTTCGTGGAGAATCACTCATGACTTTGACTTTACTGCAAAACACGCAAGTTCAATCAACTAGCAACGGGTAGCAAAAATGTGTCGCGCGATAGACATTCCCAAACCCCGCACAGATTTTCGTTTACCACGCCGGCCTGTCCGCCTACTTGCAAATGAGCTGGCTCTTGAACGGATTAAAATAAGACAAACGTAGCGATTGGAAATCGAGATGAATCACAAAGCACGAGTCAGCGTCGCACTTACCACGACGCTAGCGGTATTGGCGCTTGGCGGATGCGGACAAAGCATCACCGACCCTGATGCTTCTGGGCCGGCAACTACTGAGGTTGAAACTTACGTGCCCACACCATACGTAGACACTCCAGCAGAAACCGCGGCCCCCAGCGAGGAGGCACAGTGGCTTTCCGGGCCTTCTGAGCAAGCAGAAGGCACTTCTCGCACCTCTTTGCTAGCTCACGATTTTCGCGTGGGAGTGCACGAAGATTACTACCGCGTTGTGGTGGAGTTCGTAGGCCAAGGAGACCCTGGCTGGACTGTTGGCTGGACCGACAAGTCCGTTGAGGTTGGGCGCGGCGACGCGCTCCCGATCCCGCAGGGAAACGTGCTTGACGTCATGATTCACGGCGCCACCTGGCCGGCGGTTCCCGGAGCCGCTGAGTACTACTACAATGGCCCGGCCGATAAACGTTTAGACGACAGCGTGCTCGCCTGGTTTGACGGCTCGTTTGAGTCTGACACCCACCTTGCGATCTCGAGCGATAAAGAACGCGAGTATCGGGTGTTCACTCTTGAAAACCCCAAGCGACTCGTAATCGACCTGCGCAAGTAAAGCCAGGTTAGGAAAGCTGGCGTCAGTTCGGTTCTTGCACGGGCATTCGCTGTTCGTATGGCGGGTGCGCCTTTAGTTATCTGTAGCTGGTGGATAGGCTTCGAGTTTTGGATCCCACCGGGTTTCCGGCGCTTTTTCTCCCCGGATTTCTTCAATCATCGAGGTGATCGCAACCTCCATGCGGCGCGTTGCTTCCTTGACTGCCTCGTGATCGTTTTCATCCTGGTTCAGGTCTGAGAGGTCGATGGCAGGGCCCGCCATCACCCACGTGTCACGCCTACGCAAAGGGAACGAGTTCTTCCAGCGCCGCATGATCTCATGGCTTCCCCAGTGCGCTAACGGGATCACGGGAGCTCCGGTCGCAAGGGCGAGCCTAGCGGCGCCCGTCTTGAACTTCATAGGCCAAAGATCCGGATCCGTGGTTAGCGTACCTTCGGGGAAAATAGCTATGGATTCACCCTCAGCAAGGGCAATTTTTGCGTTCCTAAGGGCATCGCCAGCACTCGAGGTTCCCCGGCTTACCGGCACCATTTTTGCGCCGGTCAAAACCCGGCGCAGTCCAGGAACGCGGAACAGGCTGTCCTTAGCGAGCACACGGACGGCGTGTCCAGCATCAACAATGAAGTGAGCTACAACCACGACGTCATATTCGGTCACGTGGTTCATGATGAGGATGAAGGGCTTGTCTTTAGGTAGGTTATTGCGGCCTCGCCAATGGGGCTTGGTTGTTAATTTTGCCAAAGGACGCAAAACTTCAACAGCGACCTTATAGATACCGGTAGCTGGCTTACTCATGCCCTTCTCCTACATTCTTTCTGCGTCGGCACCCAGGCGGCCAAGTTTGCTGAGGAAGTGCTCGTATCCGCGCGCAATCACGTCAATACCGTGCACAATAGACTCCCCTTCCGCCGCCAAAGCCGAAATGAGGTAGGAGAACCCGCCGCGCAGATCCGGCACGGTGATTTCCGCGCCGTGCAAGGGTGTGGGTCCGGAGATAACAGCGGAGTGGTAGAAGTTACGCTGCCCAAAACGACATGGAGTACCGCCCAAGCACTCCCGATAAATCTGAATTTGCGCGCCCATCTGATTGAGTGCCTTTGTGAATCCGAGACGATTCTCGTACACCGTCTCATGGACGATTGAAAGCCCCTTGGCTTGCGTCAAGGCAACAACCAGCGGCTGCTGCCAGTCGGTCATGAATCCGGGGTGCACGTTTGTCTCTAGCACGATCGATTGCAGTTGCCCACCCGGGTGAAAGAAGCGAATGCCCGCATCATCAATTTCGAATTGGCCGCCGACTTTACGAAAAACGTTCAAGAACGTGGTCATATCCGGTTGATGTGCTCCGCGCACGTAAATATCGCCGTGCGTTACCAACGCCGCAGAAGCCCACGAGGCTGCCTCAATACGGTCTGAAATCGCGGTGTGAGTAAACCCGCGCAACTCCGATACGCCCTCGATTCTGATAGTGCGGTCGGTATCAACGGAGAGGCTGGCACCCATCTTTTGGAGCACATTGATAAGGTCCATGATTTCCGGCTCGATGGCGGCGTTCTTCAACACTGTGATGCCGTCAGCCATGACTGCTGTCAGAAGGGTTTGTTCGGTGGCGCCTACCGACGGGAACGGGAGCTTAATTTTGGCGCCGCGCAGTCCGTTTGGCGCGGTGATACGGATACCGTTATCTTCCTTATCGACCTGGGCGCCAAACGCTCTGAGCGCATCCAGGTGCATGTCGATTGGACGGTCACCAATGCGACACCCTCCCAGATCGGGAATGAAGGCTTCCCCAAGACGATGCAAAAGGGGGCCGCAGAAAAGGATCGGGATGCGCGAGGACCCAGCTAATGCCTGAACTTCGGACACATGGGCAACCTCGACATTAGAGGGGTCAAGCTCGAGGACACCAGCCCCCTGGTCGAAGTTGATATGCACACCGTGCAGACCGAGGAGCTCAGAAACCAAGTCCACGTCCCTGATGAGAGGAACATTGGAAAGCTTCGAGGGGGTTGTTCCAAGTAGGCTTGCCACCATCGCCTTTGGCACGAAGTTCTTTGCACCACGAACGGTGATGTCCCCCGCCAAAGGTTTGCCGCCCTGCACACGCAAAACCGAGTCCATGGAAGCCTTTCTGCTTATCTGTCTAGCTCAAAATACTATTATCTCTCGCTCTAATCTATAACGCATGGCCTGTGGAAGCTCCATTACTCACACCGCGCCCCGAACGTGTCGCGAGACGAATATCTGCACGCCTTACCGCCCATATAAATTTAGCCTGCACTTTTATTCAACCGATCATATCCGGGAGTTTGCTATCTCAATGATTGAGATGGCAAGATCAGTGTATGGATGAAAAAGCTCCCACCAGTGGCGTAGGCGTTTTAGACAAAGCCTCGCTTGTTTTGTCCGCGTTAGAGGCCGGGCCAGCCACGCTTGCCCAGTTAGTCTCAACCACTAAATTGGCCAGGCCAACCGCGCACCGCCTTGCAGTCGCTCTTGAGTTTCACCGTTTTGTTGCTCGCGACATGCAAGGCCGTTTTGTTTTGGGGCCGCGCCTTTCAGAACTTGCATCCGCTGCCGGCGAGGATCGACTCCTCGCATCAGCCACCCCGGTCCTAATCGCGTTGCGCGATCACACGAAGGAATCGACCCAGCTGTACCGCCGCCAAGGAGATCAGCGCATTTGCGTTGCGGCCGCTGAACGCCAGATCGGCCTGCGTGACTCCATTCCAGTTGGGGCCACTCTTTCAATGAAGGCAGGGTCAGCGGCCCAGGTGCTCCTCGCTTGGGAAGAACCGGACCGGCTTCACCGCGGCCTGTACGGCGCATCGTTTAACGCAACCATGCTTTCCGCCGTTCGCCGCCGTGGTTGGGCACAGTCTGTGTCTGAACGCGAGATTGGCGTGGCGTCGGTGTCTGCCCCCGTTCGCGGTCCGGGCGGCAAGGTACTAGCAGCGATCTCAATCTCGGGCCCGGTGGAGCGCATGGGACGTCAGCCTGGTCGCCAACACGGCCCCTCGGTAGTTGCAGCAGCTAACCGCCTGTCGGATTTCCTGCGTCGCGCTGAAGAGCTTGGCCTGTAGCCCGCGCCTGGCAAATGCGAATTGCCCTAGTTTCTGACCCGTACAGTCCGCGCGTTGGGGGCATTGAAACCCAGGTGCGCAACCTCGGGCAGGCACTTGTTGCCGCCGGACACGCCGTCACGGTGATTACCGCCACACCTTCTTCTGCGGCTCGCGGTGATTCAACGGAACTTGATGGCGCGGTCACGGTACGCCGGCTCACCGCGCGCATTCCGTTAAGCCTTCCAGTGAATCCGTTTGCCGGTGAAGCACTAGAACAGACCTTGCCCACGTTTGATGTGGTACACATTCACACCGGGCTGATCTCGCCGTTCGCGCGCATGGCGGTGCAGTCCTGCGTCAAAACGGGCACGAAAGCCATTCTGACTTGGCACTCCCACCTCTGCGGTAGCACTTGGTGGTACGGCGCGGTCAATCCCCTGCCGGCTTGGCAACGCGCCGGTATTCGATTGACCGCCGTATCAACGCCGGCTGCGCGCGCGGTTGCGGCAGCGGCGCGGAACAGCGTTAACGTAGACGTGCTACCGAACTTGATTTTTGAAGAACCCTGGGAACAGGCGCGGCAGGTAGCTCTAAGACGGTTTGAGCAGGAACCGGCTCCCGCTCCCCTTCAGGTAGTAACAGCCACCCGACTGGCCCCAAGAAAGCGCGTTCTACAGCTTGCCGAGATCGCGAGACGGGCGCGCGTGGACGTACACGTTTACGGAGACGGAAGTCTGAGACCTGCATTGGCTCGCCCCGAACTTTCGGGCGGCTACCTGCACTTGCACGGAAAAGTGAAGCCCGCACAATTGGCTGACGCCTATACTTGCGCGGACGTGTTCGTGTCTCCGGTGATTAAAGAAGCCTTCGGTATCGCCGCTCTTGAGGCGCGCGCGTGCGGATTGCCTGTCATCTATCGCCGGGGTTCAGGGATTGAAGAGTTCATCACGCACGGCTACGACGGCCTGGAAGTGGCCAGCGACACGGAAATAGCAGCGGCGTTAGCGATGCTCGCTATGCACCCGCAACACCTGCACATGCTTGGCAAACACGCCCTCGAGAATCAAATCACACACACTTGGAGCCGTGGGCTACAAACCTACCTCGAGTTGTATGAGACCTGGCGCAACTAATCCTGCCTGCATTGCTGGGCCCCGTCCCAGGCACCCCATTCGAGCAAGAAAAAGCACCTGATTTCTCAGGTGCGGTGGCACCCCCAACCGGATTTGAACCGGTGTCGCCGCCGTGAGAGGGCGGTGTCCTGGGCCGCTAGACGATGGGGGCCTAAGCGCTTTCGCGCCGGTTTGGTTACTAGAACCTGCACCCCCAACCGGATTTGAACCGGTGTCGCCGCCGTGAGAGGGCGGTGTCCTGGGCCGCTAGACGATGGGGGCCTGTGCGATCACTCGCTTTGAAACCTCTAACCTATTGCCAGATGTTTCGCTGGGGTACCAGGACTCGAACCTAGACTAAATGAACCAGAATCACTCGTGCTGCCAATTACACCATACCCCAAGGTAAGGTAGCTTCTTCGGTCAGTTTCCCGCTCGCGGGAAGCCTTCACGAGGAAGCGCCAACAAGAAACTTTACCCGACGGAGCATGACCTTACAAAATCCGCTCACCGTTATTTACTTCACGTTCGCGGATGTTAGGCAGAAAGCTTAGCCTCCAGTTGACGCAACCTGGCCAAGACCTCGTCCTTACCCATAATTTCCATGGACTCAAACAGTGGTGGAGACACCTGTCGGCCAGAAATAGCGGTGCGAAGAGGTCCGAATGCCAGCCTTGGTTTCACCTGCATCTCGTCAATGAGGCGGGCACGCAACCCCTCTTCCAAGGACTCGACAGTGAACTCGGGCAGACCTTCGATAACCTCGATGCCCGCACGCAAGACCTCGCCGGCGTTGTCCTTGAGTTTGCTGACAGCTTTATCTTCAAACTCGAGCACTTCGGTTTCCACGAAGAATGGGCCAAGCATGCCGCCAATCTCACCCAGCAGGCGAATACGTGTTTGCGTCAGCGGAGCAGCCTCGGTGATGATTTCCTGCTCGCGAGCCGTAAGCGCATCAAACTCTTCAGCTGACACATATCCGTCACGGTAGAGGAACGGCACGATGCGGCGCTTGAAGTCATCCTCTTCGAGCATGCGAATGTGGTCGGCGTTAATCGCAATGGCCTTCTTCAGGTCGAAACGCGCCGGGTTGGGGTTCACATCGTGAATGTCGAACGCCTTCACCATTTCTTCAGCCGAGAAGATGTCTTCATCGGGGCTAATCGCCCAGCCAAGTAGGGCTAGGTAGTTCAGCAAGCCCTCTGGGATCATGCCGTTTTCCCGGTGGAGCAACAGGTTTGACTCCGGATCGCGCTTGGACAGTTTCTTGTTGCCCTCCCCCATAACGTAAGGCAGGTGGCCAAACTCCGGCATCTGCTTCGCGATTCCGAGCTCGATGAGAGCACGATACAAAACGATCTGGCGCGGCGTGGAAGACAGCAGGTCTTCGCCGCGTAGCACGTGTGTGATGTCCATGAGCGCATCATCAACGGGGTTCACGAGTGTATAGAGGGGGTGGCCGTTACCGCGAACGATCACATAGTCCGGCACAGAACCGGCCTTGAACGTGATTTCACCGCGAACAAGATCCGTGAAGGTAATGTCTTCATCCGGCATCCGCAGGCGCAGCACCGGCTTGCGCCCCGCAGCGCGAAATTCTGCCTTCTGCTCTTCGGTGAGATTGCGATCAAAACCATCATAGCCAAGCTTGGGATCACGACCGGCTGCCTTGTGACGCGCTTCGACCTCCTCGGGCGTGGAGAAGGACTCGTATGCGTAACCCGCTTCTAGCAGCTTCGCCGCAACGTCCTTGTAGATGTCCATACGCTGCGACTGTCGGTACGGCTCGTGTGGGCCGCCCTTCAGTACACCTTCGTCCCAATCCAGGCCAAGCCAAGTCAGGGAATCAATGATCTGGTCGAAAGACTCCTCGGAGTCGCGGCGAGCATCGGTATCTTCGATGCGGAACACAAACGTGCCCCCAACGTGTCTGGCCCATGCCCAGTTGAACAGGCAGGTACGAACCATTCCCACATGCGGGGTTCCAGTTGGTGATGGGCAAAAACGAACGCGGACTTTGCCGCCATTTAGAGTATCCATGATGCCTTGATTCTACATCGTTTATGCACCGGCTTTTCAACGCGCTTGCCACAGGTTAAATCTCGCTACCCGCGCCCTTGCGCCACTCCCCTAATGCTTGCGCGCACGGCACTCGTTGTCGTTATGGTTGGAGGCGGAAGGGGTTTTGATGACTGATTTTGACGCTTTTGACGAGGACACCGCCCACGCAAGCGGTCTTTTGAAATGGGAGATGCCAGGCGTTTCCGGCCACTGGGTTGCAGAGATGGACTTCGGTACTGCCCCGGTAGTTGAGGAAGCCCTCGTAAGTGCGATCAGAAGGGGGTTTCTTGGGTACATGCCGCAGGGGCTATCTGCATGGGTTAAAGAGGCCACCGCGAGCGTAGTTGGACGCCGCTACGGCCTTGAGATCGAGGCTAAAAATGTGCGGTTGGCATCGTCAGTACTGGACGGTTTGAATGCGATTCTTGGCCACATGTTGAAGCCGGGATCACGAGTGATCGTCCCAACCCCCGCCTACATGCCATTTTTGACCCTTCCAGGCAAGTTTGGCCACGAAGTTATTCAGGTTCCTTCCGCAATTGTTGAGGGCGTGTGGCAACTCGATTTTGACCGCATAGAAACTGTGGCTAAAGACGCTGATCTGCTTATCCTCTGTAATCCGTGGAACCCGACCGGCAGGGTTTTAACCGTCGGTGAGCTCACGCGTTTAGGTGAGATTGCGACGGGTAACAACCTGCTTGTATTCAACGACGAGATCCACGCTCCCCTGGTTTCTAACCCCTCCTCCCACATCTGCTTTGCCGGGCTGGACCAGTCTTTCGCGGATCTGACAGTCACCGCAGTTGCGGCCTCGAAGGGCTTTAACTTGGCGGGCCTGCACTGCGCGCAAATGATCACAACGGGGCAGATGACCCACAGGTTCGAGGCAGCGGCCGCGTGGCTAAATCACCCAACACCGCTCGGCGCCCTCGCTACTTCCGTCGCATACGAGGAGGGCG